>DATDHU010000059.1:0-9154 GCA_036521415.1 Acidimicrobiales bacterium | reverse complement strand
TACCGGTGCCAGCCCTTCGGAGGTCCCGCTGGCGCTGCGTCCACCATCTCGCGGTACTGCAAGAAGGCGGCCGCGGTGAAGAAGATGGAGCCGACGAAGAAGGTGATCGAGTCCCACCTGACCCCCGCGACCGAGGAGAACCCAGGCACCGCACCCAGTGCGAAGAGGATGGAGCCAGCGGCGAAGAGGACGGCCAACCACCAGCCTCGGGCGCCGGGGTCCCACCAGGTGGAGGATCCTGCCTCGGGATGAGCGGGGTCGGGACGCACGTGCTTTCGCTGACGACGGGACTCCCAGTGGACCAGCGCTCCGTCTGCAGCCGCGTATTCGGCCCACGTGACAAAGGGCCCGAATCCCCGGCGTCGGGGCACGTCCCGTCGGCCCGTATCCATGACGGAGAGTATGGCCCGGATGTGCCGGTGGACGGTGTTGCAGCCGGCCTCCTCGCGGTGCCTCCCGTATGGTCGTTGCCTGGCGCTGTTGCCTGGCGTTGTACTCACCCGATCGGGGTGACGACGGTCCGCGAGCCCGGTGTTATGTTCAGTGCCGACGCCGAAGCTGGATCTGGATCATCGGTATCGGGGAGCAATGGGCATGCGGCAATCGAGTTTGGTCAAGACGTTCGGTTGGGCGGTGATCGGCGGCATCCTTGCGCCGGCCGCGTTGGCGAGCGTCTTGATAAACCGGGTGGCGAGACGACGCGTCATACGCATACTGCTCGTCATCCGGAACGGGGCGGCTGAAATCCGTGACGACGTGTTCGGAGAATTCACCCTCGAGGAGTTCGTGACCGGAACATTGGCGAGGCGTTCCCGCCGGTAGTTCGCTCAGCCCAGTTCGTCGCCAGTGGGCCCGACCCGGTCCGAAGCCATCGCCTCGCGCACCGACTGGGCCAGTCCGGGGCCGTCGAGACCGAAGCGGGCCAGGATGCTGTCCGGCTTGTCCTGGGCGATGAAGGTCCGGGGAATGCCCAACACGGTCACCGGGGGGACTGTCTCACCGGGGCGGGCGCCGGCCATGGCATCGGCCAGGAACATCCCGGCGCCGCCATACCGCATGCCGTCCTCGGCCGTGACCACGAGGTCATGACGGCCCGCATCGGCCAGCATCTCCGGATCGGGTGGCGAGACCACCCGGACGTCCCAGACGGTGGCCGCCACTCCTTCGGTGCGGAGCTCGGCCGCCGCATCTTCGGCCGGTCCCACCATCTTGCCGATGGCCAGGATGCAGACCGAGCCGTCTCCGGCATGAAGTCGCCGCCCGGCCAGACCGTTTCCCACGTCCCCCGTCGCCACCTGGCGGGCCCGGGTCTTCGGGAACCGGATGACCGCCGGCCCTTCCAGGGTGAGGGCCTCCTCCAGCATGACCTCGACCTCGTCGACCGAGGAGGGGGTGAAGACGGTCATGCCGGGGATGGACAGGGAGAGGGCCAGGTCGAGGACACCGTGGTGGCTGGGACCGTCATCGCCGGTGATGCCGGCCCGGTCCAGGACGAACACCACGGGGAGGCCGTGAAGGCCGACGTCCAGATTGGCCTGGTCGAAGGCCCGGCTGAAGAAGGTCGAGTAGACCGCGACCACCGGTCGGAGCCCGCCGATGGCCATGCCGGCCGCCGCCGTCACTGCATGCTGCTCGGCGATGCCCACGTCGACGAACCGATCCGGGAAGCGGGCCTGGAAGGGGAGGAGCCCGGTGGGCCCGGGCATGGCCGCGGTGATGGCCACGATCCGAGGGTCGGTCTCCGCCGCCCGAAGGAGTGATCGGGTGAAGGCGTCCGTGTAGGTGGCCGGCGGGAGGTCGCCGGCCTCGATGGCGACGAGCTCGGTGCCCGGCGGGCCCGTGCCCTTGGAGGCGCCGCTGCCGTTCTGGCTGGGACCGACCGGGACGGTGTCGGGTGCCGCCGCCGCCACCTGTACCTTCACGTCGTGGAGGCGCTGGACGTCGTCCTCTTCAGCCGGCGCGTAACCCCTGCCCTTCTGGGTGACGACATGGACGATGATGGGCCCGTCCCATTCGGCGGCGTGGGCCAACGCCTGTTCCACCTCGAGGACGTTGTGCCCGTCGATGGGTCCGGCGTAGCGGATGCCGAGGGTCTCGAAGAAGGTGTGGGGAGTGACTACTTCGCGCAATGCCGTCGTCAGGCCGTGGACGCCGGAATAGGCGATGTCGCCGACAGCGGGTATCTCCTTGATCAGGTGCCGGATCCGCTGGCGGGCGTGCACGTACGTGGGATTGAGCCGGAGATGGGTGAGGCCGACCGAGAGGCGCGACACGGTGGGGGCGTACGACCGCCCGTTGTCGTTCAAGACGATGAGGACCCGCCGTCCCGAGTGGCCGAGGTTGTTCAGTGCCTCGTAGGCCATGCCCCCGGTGAGGGCGCCGTCACCGACCACGGCCACCACCCGCCGGTCCGCCTCTTGGAGCTCAAAGGCGTTGGCCAGGCCGTGGGCGTAGCTCAGGATGGTCGACGCGTGGCTGTTCTCGACCCAGTCGTGCTCGGACTCGCTGCGGTTGGGGTAGCCCGAGAGGCCCCCGGCCTGGCGCAGTTGGGTGAAGGCGTCTCGGCGCCCGGTCACCAGCTTGTGCACATAGGCCTGGTGCCCGGTGTCCCACAGCAGGGCGTCGCGGGGGGAGTCGAACGTACGGTGCAGGGCGAGGGTGAGCTCGACCACGCCGAGGTTGGACCCCAGGTGCCCACCGGTGGCGGTCACCGCATCGACGATGAAGCCCCTGATCTCTTCGGACAGGACGTCGAGTTCCTCGGGCGAGAGGGAACGGAGGTCGGCGGGGCTGTCGATGTGTTCGAGGATCATAAGGCGCTCTGTCCTGTCACGCTATCTGAATCGCGATGTCGAACCATGGTCAATCGGCCCTGCGCCCACATGGGACACCCACATGGAAAACGGGGAGGGAGGTCCGACCTCTCGGCGGCCACTTGGCGAAGCTCGGTACGTTATCGGGCGTGGGTGAGAAAGGCGTTACGGTCCACCATGACCCGGGAGACTTTACCTGCCCCGACCAGCCCGGATCCATCGGTAACGGTCACCGTGAAGGTGAGTCGACGGCCCTCGATGCGGTCGAGCGTCGCCTCTGCGGTGACCTGACCGCCGATGCCGACGGGCACCAGGTGGTCGAACTGCACCCGCTTGGCCACGCTCGTGGTGCCCTCGGGAAGATGGCTGTCGAGGGCCTGGCAGGTGGCCTCTTCGCACAGCGCGACCAGCCGGGGAGTGGCCAGTACGGGGACGTTGCCCGAGCGCAGTGCTATTGCCGTGTCCGCCTCGGTCACGGTGAGGTCCACATGGGCGGTCAGACCGGTGCGAAGTGCCACCCCGGTACGATACGGGAGACAGCGGACCTCGGCCACTAGGGCCAACGCTGCATGTGCCCGGGGACACCTCCGGTCAGAAGTGCCCGGGGACACCTCCGGTCAGTGAGGAGGCAGTAGTGATCGAAACGCCCGTACTGGAACGCGTGCTGGGCCAGGCGTTGCGCCACGGTGGCGACTTCGCCGAGGTGTTCGCTGAGGACCGCGCCACGTCGTCGGCCGTGCTCGACGACGGCCGGGTCGAGGAGCTCTCGTCGGGGCGCGACCGTGGGGCCGGGATCCGTGTGGTGGTCGGGGAGACCACCGGGTTCGCGCACACCGCTGACCTGTCCGAGGCCGGCCTGATCCGAGCGGCCGAAGCAGCCTCGGCCGTGGCCCAGGGCGGTGGCGGGACTACCTCGGTGGCCGCCGCCGGGCTCAGCGACGGGGCTCGCCGGGATGCCCAGGCCGGGAGCGGCCCGGCGTCCAAGGCCGATTCGTTGGCCCTTTTGCGTCGCGCCGACGAAGCAGGACGGTCCGCCGGGGGCGCCATTTCTCAGGTGCAAGCCGGTTACGGGGGTTCCAAGCGACAGGTGCTGATCGCCAACTCCGAGGGCCTGCTGGCCACCGACGAGCAGGTCCGGACCCGCTTCTCGGTGTCCTGTGTGGCCGAAGGGGACACCGGCCTGCAGACGGGGTTCGAGTCGGCGGCCCGCACGGTCGGATTCGACCTGTTCGACGAGGTGTCGGTGGAGGAGCTGGCCCAGCTGGCCGCTCGCCGGGCGCTGTCCAAGCTGTCAGCCCGGCCGGCCCCCTCGGGCGAGGTCCCCTTGGTGCTGGCCGGGGGCAGCGGAGGCATCCTCTTCCACGAGGCGTGCGGCCACGGCCTGGAGGCGGACCATATCGTCAAGGACGCGTCGGTCTACGTCGGCCAGGTGGGCCAGCAAGTGGCCAGTCCGCTGGTCACCTTGGTCGACGACGGAACGGTGGGGAGCGAGTGGGGGACGTTCGGCTTCGACGACGAGGGTCGGCCGGCTCAGCGCAACGTGCTCATCGAGAACGGTGTCCTCACCGAGTACCTCTGGGACTACCTGCGTGCTCGCAAGGAGGGCCGGCGCTCGTCGGGTAACGGGCGACGCCAGAGCTACCAGCACCTGCCCATGGTCCGGATGACCAACACGTTCCTGCTGCCGGGCCAGGAGGACGCCGATGAGATCGTGGCCCAGACTCCCAACGGCGTCTATGTGGCCAAGCTGGGTGGCGGCCAGGTCAACACGACTACCGGCGACTTCGTCTTCGGGACCACCGAGGCCTACCTCATCGAGGACGGGCGAATCACCGAGCCCTTGCGGGACGCCAATCTCATCGGGAACGGCCCGGAGGTCCTGCGCCGGATCGACGCCGTGGCCACCGACTTCGCCATGACCCCGGGAACCTGCGGGAAGGACGGGCAGTCGGTTCCAGTCGGGTGCGGACAGGCCACGTTGCGGATCACCGGTGTGACCATCGGGGGGACCTCGGAATGAGTGCAAGCGTGCAGGCGCCGACCTCGCCGACCTCGCCGGGAACGCCCTCTTCCGACGCTCCCCGTCCCGGTTCCGACGACTCCGGTCAGCCGGGCGAGCTGCTCGAGATAGCCGAGAGGGTCGCGGGTTGGGCCCGGCCGGGTGAGGACGTCGAGGTCTACGTATCCCGTGGGGAGGAGACCGAGGTACGCGCCTACGACGGCGAGGTCGAGTCGTTGACCTCGGCTACGTCGGCCGGGATCGGCGTTCGGGTCGTGGTCGACCACAAGCTGGGGTTCGCATGGGCCGGCTCTCTCGATCCGTCCGTGCTCGGCGAGACGCTCGAGGAGGCCCGGGACAACGCCACCTACGCCACGCCGGACGAGCACGTGCAGCTGGCTGTCGCCGACGGCGTGCCTGCCGTGGCCGTAAACCTGTGGGACGACGGGCTGGCGTCGGTGCCCACGGCCCGCAAGGTCGAGATGGTCCTCGAGCTCGAGAGACAGACCCGCGCCGCCGACCCACGGATCCGCCAGGTGTCCTCGGCGGACTACGGCGACGGATCGGTCGAGGTGGCCTTGGCCTCGACCAAGGGAATCCGGGCGTCCAACCGGCGCACGTCGGGATTCGTCTCGGTCTCGGTCATTGCCGGCGAGGGTGCGGCCAGCCAGACCGGCGGGGGCTTCAGCGTGGGCCGTGGCTTCGAAGGCCTGGAGCCCGATCGGGCCACCGCCGACGCGGTGGAGCGGGCCGTACGCCTCCTCGGGGCGACCAAGGGGCCATCGGGCCGCTCGACGGTAGTCTTCGACCGGCGGGTAGCCACCACCTTGTTGTCCGTCATCTCGTCGGCCCTGTCCGGCGAGGCAGTGGAGAAGGGCCGCTCGTTCTTCGCCGGACGGCTGGGCGAGCAGGTGGCCGGCTCGGTGCTCACCCTGGTCGACGACCCCACCGATCCACGGGCCTACGGCGCCGCCGCCTATGACGCCGAGGGACTGGCCTGCCGGCGGAATGTGCTGGTGGAGAACGGCGTGCTGCGGCGGTTCCTCTACGACACGGTGTCTTCCTCCCGGGCCGGGACGGCGTCGACCGGCTCAGCCGTCCGGGGCGGCTTCTCGGGCACGCCCGGCCCCGGGTGCCGGGCCTTGGCTCTGACCGTCGGGCCCGAGGGCTACGACCAGGACGGCGTGCTTGGCGCCGTGGGCGAGGGCTTGTTCGTACAATCGGTGACCGGCGTCCATTCTGGGGTGAACCCCATCAGTGGCGACTTCTCGGTCGGGGCTGAGGGACTGATGATCCGGAACGGCACATTGGCCGAGCCGGTTCGGGAGATCACCGTGGCCTCGACCCTCCAGCGAATCCTTCAGTCGGTGGTGGCCATCGGCGCCGACGTCGAATGGCTCCCCGGCATAGCCGCCGGTCAGACCATCGCCGTGGGAGACATGCAGATCAGCGGGGTATAGCTCGGCACCGGCCAGGGGCGTTCCCGGCGGGACGTCGGCGGCGTGCGGTCGCGGGCTGTTCGCCCGGCCTAGGTGTCCGACTTGCCCGATGAGGACGACGCCGCGGCTGCGGGCTTGTCGGACGAGCCCGAGGAGCCGGACTTGGACTCGGACTTGGACGACGAGCCCTCCGATCCGTTCGACCCGTTGCTGGTGGCGGATACCTTTTCCCCGCCCGACTTCTTGTCGCCATCGGAATTCTTGTCGCCATCGGACCCGTTGGTCGATGCGCCGTCACTCGCCGAGCCGTTGGCCGAGACAGCGCTCTTCTTGTCACGGCTGTCCGTCTTGTAGAAGCCGCTGCCTTTGAAGACGATCCCGACGTTACCGAACAGTTTGCGGACTCGGCCTCCGCACGAGGGGCAGACCTCGATGGAGTCGTCAGTGAACGACTGAACTGCTTCGAACGTGTGATCACACTCGGTGCAGCGATACTCGTACGTCGGCACGTCGCCCGACCTCCCGTGAGTTCTTTCTGTTGCGCATTGGCAGTCTAATGCAGAGAGTGCTAACGCCGGACAGCCCGCCGCTGGTGGATACGGCCAGCGTGACCCGCCCGAGGGCATTTGGAGGATGGGCGCTTCCCCTACACTTGGTTCTGTGAAGAACGCAGCCGGTCATGTCTGAGCGGAGCCTGGGGCACCTCGATCCGCTTGGCGGGGCCCGGATGGTGGACGTTTCGCCCAAGGAGCCCACCCACCGCCGAGCCCTGGCCCGTTGCCGGGTGGAGATGTTGCCCGAGACGACGGCCAAGGTGGCCACCAACGCCATCACCAAGGGAGACGTGCTGGCTGCCGCCCGGGTTGCGGGGATCCAGGCGGCCAAGCGGACGGCCGACCTGGTGCCGATGTGCCACCCCCTCCTGGTTGGGACCGTCCATGTCGACTTCACCATCGGTGACGACTACGTCGAGGTCGAGGCCAAGGTGGAGACGGTAGACCGGACGGGCGTGGAGATGGAGGCAATGACCGCCTGTGCCATCGCCGCCCTCACCGTCTACGACATGTGCAAGACGACCGATCGCACCATGAGCATCGGCCAGCTCAAGCTGTGGGAGAAGACCGGGGGAAGTTCCGGGGCCTGGAAGCGGAACCCGGCGACCTGAGCGACTGGCTCCGCCAGCGCCGGCTGGACCTGCTCGGCCGGCGAGCGCCGGCTTCACCGGGCCTTCCGACGCGCCACGCATCGGTGTCACACTCCTCATGAAGCGCTCCGGGCGAATGTCGCCCATCAGTCGGGGAGTTCCTCAGTCGTCAGCCCGGACGACGGTCGACCGCCCTAGCCCCTAAGGAGCAAGTCCGATGATCGGTGCACCGACGATCGTCCTCGGATACCGCCGCATCGCCGAGGGGGTGGACGACCCGTTCGGTTTCTGTGTCTCCCCGGGGAGATTTGCTGGTCATCTTGCCCTGTTGGCCAGGACGGCGGAGTTCGTAACGCTGGACGAGGTGTGCACCCCCTCTCGAAGTCCAAGGGTGGCGTTGACCTTCGACGGCGGGTACGTCGACAACCTGGTCAACGCGCTACCTATTGCCCAGCGCTTCGGCGCGCCCATGACCGTGTATGTGACCAGCGGCCTCATCGGTGACGCCCGCGGCTTCTGGTGGGATCGTCTCGCCCGGATGGTGTTGCACGGCGCGTCGGAGCCGGTCGAGCTTCCGGTCCTGATCGGCGGCATCGAGATCCCGGTTCGGTTCGGGCGGCCGGAAACAGCGCGCCAGATGCTCGAGGTGCTGTGGGCCCGGTTCCGTCGGTGCCCGGTGGGAGAAATCGACACGGTCCTCGCCGATCTGGGCCGCCGCTTGTCCATCAGCACGAACGCGTCCCCCGATGCCCGGACCATGACCCGCTCGGAGCTCGCTGCGCTGGCCGCCACGGAGATGGCGACCATCGGCGCGCAGACGGTCGACCACGGGCTCCTGCGCACCCTGCCGTATCCGGCACAGCTCCAGGCAATCAGGACAGCGAAGGTGGATCTCGAGGGCGAACGGCGAGGCTCGGTTCGCCACTTCGCCTATCCCTTTGGCGGCCGAGACTCGTTCAACGATGACTCGATCGTCGCGGTACGAAGCGCCGGGTTCGAAACGGCCACGACGACCATGTCGGGATCGGTTCGGCCGACGTCGATTCCACTGGTCCTGCCCCGGCGTGTGGTCGGGAACTGGTCAGGCCCCCTTTTTCGGGCCAAGACTCTTCGGTGGGGCCTGTTCTGAGCTCGGGGTGCACCGGGTTTGGGCCGACGCCGGGTAGCCTCAGCGCCCGGTGTCCCCGTCAATCGACTCCCGGATGATGTCGGCATGGCCGGCGTGCCGTGCCCTCTCCTCGAGTAGGTGCATGAGCACCCACCGCAGATTGACCGGCGGCGCGTCGCCGGGATTACGACAGGATTCCTCCAGGCTGGCTATGGCAACGACCGCGTCAACCTGGGCCCATGTGTGCCGGTACAACTCGACGGCGGCGGCGACCGTGTCGTCGGGACGCACCCGATCGTCGGGTAGGCCGACGCGCTGCCCAGCGAATCGGTGCAGGACCCAGAGGATTTCTGCCTGAGCCATGTGCCTGATGAGCCAGAGGAGCGACGTGCCGCTGTCGACCAGGGGCCGACGGGCGGCGGTGTCGTTCACCCCGGTCACCTTCCGCACCATCGAATCCCGCTGGTACTGAATGAGCGCCTGCACGGTCTCCCGTTCGCCACTCTCGAGTCGGGGTGGCTTCTGGTCAGGCACGTCGGCGGACCGGGTCGGTCGGCGTCAGGTTGGCCGACCGAAGGACTCACCCAGGATGGCGTCGACCGGGTTCGGAGTCACTGGAGGCGCCGGAGCGACCGGAGCAACTGGAGCCGC
>DATDHU010000058.1:0-26351 GCA_036521415.1 Acidimicrobiales bacterium | reverse complement strand
TCCCCCACGTCGAGGGCCTGGCCAACCCGGTGTCCTACGTCGACGAGCTGGCCGGCCTGCCCCAGGCCGACATCGAAAAGATCATGGGCGCCAACATGATGGGCCTGCTCGGGGCGAAGGTCCCCACCCCGGCCTGACCGGCACTGACGCCCCGGCCTTCGATCCAGCCATGGGTTGGATGGGTGGATGATCGGTTGTGCCCGCAGACCTGTCGGTTCCGAACTGGAGCGGTGGTGACCACGACATGGAAACGGAGAAGCGGCTGAGCGAGCGAGCCCGCACCATCGGCCGCCGGGTCCGGGCCAGCTACCGGAACCCGGCCCGGCTGACCACAGTGGACCAAGCTCGCACGCTGGCCCGGCGCCGGGTGCCCAGGGCCGTGTTCGATTACCTCGACGGCGGAGCCGAGACCGAGGGCACGATGCGGGCGAACCGGTCATCGATGTTGGCCGTCGGCTTCCGGCCCCGTATGGGGGTGACGGCGGGCGATCCCGCACCTGATCTATCCACCACGGTGCTGGGCACGACGCTGTCCCTGCCTGTCCTACTCAGTCCGGTGGGCTTCACCCGGATGATGGACCGGCACGGCGACGTGGCCGCGGCACGGGCCGCTGGTCAGGCCGGGACCATCTTCACCCTGAGCTCCATGTCCGGGCACACCATGGAGGAGGTGATGGCGGCGGCCACCGGCCCAGCGTGGTTTCAGCTGTATTTCCTCGGGGGACGGCCCGGCGCCGCCCAGCTGGTGGAGAGAGCCCGCCAGGCCGGGTACCAGGCGCTCGTCGTGACCATGGATACCCAGTTCCCCGGAAACCGCGAACGGGACCTGCGCCACGGGGTCAAACCGCCCCTCCAGATGAACCTGCACAACATGGTCAAGTTCGCCCCGCAGGTGGCCTTGCACCCGGACTGGCTGGTCGAGTTCGCCCGGGACCGGTTTCAGCTCGACATCGTGAACGCCACCACCCTGGGCCCACCCGGGCACCCGATGACGGTGGAGGAGGCACTCATGGAATGGACGGCCGCCCCGCCCCGGTGGGAGGACTTCGCCTGGCTTCGTCAGGAGTGGCCGGGTCCGATCATCGCCAAGGGCATCGTCACCGGAGACGACGCCCGCCGCGCCGTCGACTGCGGTGTCTCGGCCATCGTCGTGTCCAACCACGGTGGACGCCAGCTCGACGGGATGCCGGCCACCCTTCCCGCGCTGGTCGAGGTGCTCGACGCCGTCGGCAACTCGGTCGAGGTCCTGGTCGACGGGGGCGTGCGACGGGGCTCGGACGTCGTGCGGGCCCTCGCCCTCGGCGCCCGGGCCGTGATGATCGGCCGGGCGTGGGCCTATGGCCTGGCCGCCAACGGCGAACCCGGCGTCGAGGAGATACTTTCCATGATGGCCGTCGACATGGACCGGACGCTCAGGCTCTTGGGCTGCGATTCGGTCGGTGCCCTCGACCGATCCTTCATCCGGTACCCGTCCCGGTGGCACGCCGCACCCGTCGACCCGGCTCGAAGATACAGCCAGGATTGAGGATGCCAGTTGGGTCGAATGCGGCTTTGATCTGGCGCCGTCGCGCGACCTTCACCGGGTCCTCGAGCTCTTCGTAAGAGCGCTTCTTGGCTCGACCAATCCGGTGCTCTCCAGAGATGACGCATCCCATCGACATGCCCATGTCAAAGATGGCCCGAAGCAGTTTCGATCGCTCTCGTCATCACTTTGAGTTCACCATGGAGTAGCCACCGACAACCGAGCACGCCGAAACGGAAATGGCGTATACCAGACAGGAAATGCAGGAGGTTCGATGCTGTTCGACTTGACCGGCCATGTCGCCGTGGTCACCGGGGCGGCCCAGAACGTAGGCGCTGGAATTGCCCGCATGCTCGCGTCCAGGGGGCGGCGGTCGCCGTCAACGACTTCGTCCCCGAGCGTGCCCAACTCGTCGCCAACGAAATGGGCGATGCAGCTATCGACTGCCCCTTCGACGTCACCGATCTCGAGGCGGTCGAAGCGAGCGTGGCGTACGTGGGAAACCGTCTGGGCCCGGTGGATATCCTCGTCAACAATGCGGGCAACGGAGGAACCGGGGGCATGCGGGCTGCGCCCTTTCGCGAGATCGCTCCATCGGAGTGGCCCGGTCCCGTGAGGTCAACCTCTACGGCGTCATGAATTGCTGCACGGCTGTCATCGACGGGATGTGCGAACGCGGGTGGGGGCGGATCCTGACCATCTCCTCGGGAGCAGGGACCGGTGGGGTGGGCATCGGCGTGGCGGCCTACAGTGCCGGGAAGGGGGGAGGCATCTCCTTTACTCGATCGCTGGCGCTGGAGGTGGGGCGCGATGGCTTCACGGCGAACACCATCGCCATCGGGCTGATGACCGGCGCCGAGTCCGAGATCACGGCGCCAGGCCAAGTCGATCCCAGTTGGTCGTACTGGAACGCCTGAAGACGTCGGCGCCGCCTGCGTCTGGCTGGCGTCTGACGAGGCATCGTGGGTGACGGCCCAGACGATTCAGGTGAACGGGGGTTCAATCACGACGTAGTTCACCGGGGCAATGGCAGCCGACCGACATCGAAGCCTGGTTTGCCGCCGGCCCGTTCAGGGCGCACCCATGGGGGTCGAAGGGTGGATGAACGGGACCCTCAGGACGCCTCGCCTTCAGGCGGGGCGGTTCACTCGCCGGCCTTCCAGCGGTCGCCGGCCAACGACTGCACGATGTCCTTGAAGGACGTCTTGAGCGAGGTGGGCACGTCGATCACGAAGGGGACCGTCCGCCCCGCGATCGAGTCAAGCGCCTGGCGCAGGTCGTCGGTGCTCGTCACCCGCAGACCGTCGCATCCGACCGAGCGGGCGATGGCGGCGTGGTCGAACTCGTCGAACCCGGCGGCGACGGCCCGTTCGCCCATGCCGTGCAGCACCCACCCCAACGCGTTGTTGTTGAACACGACCACGGTGACAGGAATGCGCGCCTGGACCGCGGTCATGAGGGCGTGGATGGACATGGCGAAGCCGCCGTCCCCGCACACGGCCAGCACCGGACGATCGGGGCAGGCCAGCTTGGCGCCGAGTGCCGCGGCCACCGAGTAGCCCATACCACCGCCGGCGGCCGGCTGCAGGTAGCTACCCGAAGACTTCGCCCGGTACCAGTGCATCATGAAGAGGCGGTTCTCGCCGGCGTCGCAGGTGATGATGCCGCCACTCGGGAACGTCTCTTGGAGGAGGCGGATCGTCCGTTGCGGGGCGATGGGCACCTCGTCCGAGGTGAACTCGGCACTGTCCAGCTCGCCGTGGGACTCCTCGGCTGCGGCCACCCGGGCCGCACCCTTTTGGGGGCGAACGGCGCCGGGCTGCCCGCTGATCGCGTCGGCTAGGCGATCCATGGTGAAGCCGGCCTCCCCGACCAGGGCGTGATCGATGGGGTAGGTCCAACTGACGTTGAGCGGTTCGACGTCGATCTGGATGAGGGTCTGGCGGGTCGGGTCGAGGAGGGCGCTGCTCTCGTCGGCCGTGTCGATGGGGGCGAGCTTGGTCCCGACGGCGAGGACCACATCGGCCCCGCCGACCACGGCGTTGGCTGCCGGCGTGCCGAAGGTGCCCATCACCCCGGCACCCAACGGGTCGACCTCGGGGAAGACGCCCTTTCCCGCCGCGGTGGTGGCCACCGGGGCGTCGAGCGCCCGGGCCAGGGCGAACAGGGCGTTGCTGGCCTGGCCGACCCGGACGCCGTTGCCGGCGATGATGACCGGGCGGGTGGCCGAACGCAGGGCCCCGGCCGCCTGGTCGAGCACGACGGCGTCCACGGCCTCGGACCGACGGGGCAGGTAGGCCCGGGTGGGGTAGAGACGCGGCACCGATTCGGGCCCGACCGTTCCCTTCAGGGAGTCGCCGTGGTAGATCACGGCCACCGGGCCCGGCTCGCCGACCAGCGAGTGCTTGATGGCCAGTTGGGTGTGCTGCACCGCCTGGGCCGGGTCGTGGCTGACCATGACCCGCTTGGTCACCCCCCGGAGGGCGGAGACTGCGTCCCAGCTCCCGTAGTCGCCCGTGCCCGACTGGTAGTAGCCGTGATGGGAGAGCGGGCCGCCGTCGGACATCTCGGTCAGGATCAGAACGGGCGCACTCCCGAGGAGCGCCTCGAGGAAGCCCTGCCCGGCGTTGCCGACGATCCACTCGCCCTGGCCCATCACCACCACGGGCGTACCGGTGATGCGTCCGTAGGCATCGGCCATGGCCGAGCCGATGGCTTCCTCGCGCACCTGGACCACTCGGATCGTCGGGTGGTTGTGGAGCGAGCTGAACAGGGTCCCGGTGTAGCCGCCGGGCATCCCCACGACGAGCTCGATCCCCGCCTCGGCCAGGGCGGCGACGATGACATCGGTAGTGCGGGTCGGTTCGGTGAGCGAGGGTGTGATCATGGGGGTCGGGCTCCGATGCATGTCGTCAGGTTGACCTGGCCGCTACCGCTGAGCAGCCGCCCGTGGCGGTAACAGGTCGCGTGCTGCCTATCAAACGGATGTTAGGCTACGACGCCGCTTCTCGATGGTCAACCGTGGCCCGTCTCGCTGGTCGACCTTCGACCATTGCCCCTGCCGTCGACTGCGCGGCGGGCCTATCTCCGGCGAACGGGCGCACCGAGCCGGTTGACCCTTATCGTGATGCCACCATGAGCCCGACTCCCGACACCGGCGCCCCGGGAGAGGACAAGCTCGACCGGGCCATCGTCCGAATCGGCTTTGCCGTGGTGCTCGGGTCGATCATGTCCGTGCTCGACACGACGATCGTCAACGTCGCTCTGAACACGCTGTCGATCGACCTGCACACCAGCCTGGACTCGATCCAGTGGGTGGTAACGGCCTACCTGCTGGCGCTGGCCGCGGTGATCCCCATCTCCGGCTGGGCTACGCGCCGGTTCGGCACCAAGCGGATCTACATCGCCGCCATCATCTTGTTCACGCTGGGTTCGGCATTGTGTGGGTTGGCCTGGTCGACCACTTCGCTCATCGCCTTCCGCGTGGTCCAGGGCATCGGTGGAGGCCTGATCCTGCCCGTGGGCCAGACCGCCCTGGCCCGAGCGGCCGGTCCGCGCCGGATCGGACGGGCGATGAGCATGGTCGGCATTCCCACCGTGCTGGCCCCGATCATTGGGCCGACGGTGGGGGGCCTGTTGCTCGAGCACCTGAGCTGGCATTGGATCTTCTACGTGAACATCCCCGTCGGCATCGTGGCGGTGATCGTGGCACTGCGCTTTCTGCCCACCGATCGGCCCGAGCCCGCCGGTCGTCTCGACGTCACCGGACTTGCGCTCCTCGCCATCGGGCTGCCCGCCGCTATCTACGGCCTGGCCGAGATCCAATCGGGGCACACGGCGCGCTGGGTCGCATCCCTGATCGGCGGCCTCGCCCTCATCGCCGCCTTTGCCTGGCACGCCCGCAGGGTCCCCGAGCCACTCCTGGACGTCGGGCTGTACCGGAAACCGACGTTCGTCGCCGCGTCGGTGGCCACCTTCTGCCTGGGCGCGGCGATCTTCGGGGGCATGATCCTCCTACCCCTGTACTTCCAGAACGTCCGGGGCACCGATCCGGTGGTCACCGGCCTCCTGCTCATACCCCAAGGAGTCGGGGTGGCCATTTCCATGGGCATCACCGGCCGGCTCGTCGATCGCATGGGGGGCGGTATCGTGGCCCTCGGGGGCGTGACCATCGCGTCCCTGTTCACCCTCCCGCTCGTGTTCGTCGGCGCCCATACGTCCTACGTCTGGATCGACGCCACCCTGGTCGTGCGGGGGATCGGCGTCGGCTCCTCGATGATGCCGTCCATGGCCGCGGCATTTGCCGTGCTCCGCCCCCATGAGATCCACGACGCCAGCCCGCAGCTGAACGTCATCCAGCGCGTCGGCGGCTCGGTGGGGACGGCGATCCTCGCCGTCATCCTTTCGCACAACGTCCTGGAGGCGTCTGCCTCGACAGGCGGCAAGAAACCGGAGCCGGCCGCGCTGGCTCGCGCCTTCGGCAACACGTTCTGGTGGGCCTTCGGGATCACTGCCGCCGCCGCCGTTCCCGCCGCCTTCTTGATGGTGTCCGAGCGCCAGACCCGACGCCGAGGTGGCCAGGCGCCCCGATTCGCTTCCGACCCCGAAGGGGTCCCTGTCACCGTGTTCGGCCTGGGCGAAGGCTGACGGGGACGCTGAGGGCCGAGCACCGAATTACCTATCAAACGGATGTTAGGCTAATCAGGTCCGAACCCGGAGCCCAGGACAAGGAGCCCAGACCAGCAGCCGAGGGGGAACGCATGGCCGGTTTGAGAGACAAGTACTGCATCGTCGGGATCGGCGAGACGAGCTACAGCCGGAACTCCGGGCGAAGCACGCGCGATCTTGGGACAGAGGCGGTGCGCAACGCCATGGCTGACGCCGGCCTCCACCCGTGGGATGTCGACGGCATGCTCAACTACCACGTCGGCGATTCCACGTTGTCACAGACCATCGCTACCGACCTCGGGATCCGGCTCGACTTCTACACCGATACCTTCGGTGGCGGCTCGAGCACCGAGACCATCATCGGCATCGCCACCGGTGTCATCGAGGCCGGGCTGTGCCACACCGTGGCCGTCTACCGATCGATGAACGGGTACTCCGGGTTGCGTCAGGGCGGTTCGCCGGGAACGGTCCGGCCCGCGGCCAAGATGGTGGCCGGCCCGGACCTGGATACCACTCCCTACGGCGTGACCAGCCCGGCACAGAACTTTCAGCTGACGTTTGCCCGCCACATGTACGAGTTCGGGACGACCAGCGAACAGCTGGCCCGGGTCAAGGTGGCGTGCAGCAATCACGCGTCCAACAATCCCCGGGCCTACTACAAGAAGCGCCTCACCGTGGACGACGTGCTCGACTCCCGATGGATCGTGAAGCCGGCCTGTCACCTCCTGGACTGCTGCATCGAGACCGACAACGCCACCTGCATCATCGTCACCTCGGCCGACCGGGCCCGCCACCTGCGTCAGCGACCGATCAAGATCAAGTCGGTGGCCGGGCGGGTCAACAAGCCGTTCCAGGGCATGTACAGCCACTACCAGTGTGATCCCATTACCCGGCAGGCCGGGTACTACGCCCGGCGGGTGGCGTTTCGGAATGCGGATGTTGAACCCGAGGACGTGCAGGTCACCGGTTGTTATGACGCCTTCACCTTCACCCCGGTGCTGCTCTTCGAGGGGTATGGCTTCTGTGAACCCGGCGAGGGCGGCGACTACGTCTCGAGCGGAACCATCGACCTCGGGGGGTCCCGACCGAACAACACCAGCGGCGGGCAGCTGTGCGAGGGCTATACCCACGGCATGAACCTGGTCATCGAGAACGTCCGCCAGCTCCGACACCAAGCCGACGACTCGTGTCCGGGCTGGGAGCAGGGTCGGCACAGCTACGACCACGGCGAGGGGCAGTGCCGCCAAGTGAAAGACGTCGAGTTGGCCATGAACATGGGTTGGGGCACGCCGGCGGTGTCGAGCGCCCTGATCCTGGGGAGGTAAGGGTGCCCGACTACCGGAACCTCATCCTCGAGGTACAGCCGACCGACTCGGAGCACCGGGGGTACTACGAGGAGGCGCGTCGGGGCAACCTGGTCGTGCAGCGTTGCACCGCATGCGGCCTCCTGCGCGGAGTCATCGGCGCGGCCTGCCCGTTCTGCACCTCAGGGGGCTGGGAGTGGCACGCCGTGAGCGGCAAGGGCGTCATCTACAGCTACGAGATCGTGACCCAGGCCATCCAGCCTGCGTTCGCCGACTGGGCGCCCTACCCGGTGGTGCTGGTGGAGCTGGACGAGCAACGGGGGGTGACCTGGCGTTGGGGGATCGAGGACGAGACGGTGTCGGTGCGTTTGATCACCAACCTGGTGCGGCCCGACGACCCCACAGAGCCCGAGGCCGAAGCGGACGTGGCCATCGGGAAACGGGTCGAGGTCTGTTTCGTGGACCTGAGCGATGACTTCGCCCTGCCCCAGTTCCGCCTCAGTACCGAGGCCCCCGAGCACGTCCCCTGGCGGGCGGGGTCGCAGTCGGCGGCGGTCGCATGACCAACCGCGCCACAACCGACGAAAGCATCGGGGCCCATAGGGCTCCGGTAAGGAGGATGCCTTGAAATTCGGCCTACCGTTCTTCGGTCTCAGCCCCAGGCACTATGCCTCCGTCGCCCGTGCGGCAGAGGAAAACGGGTTCGAATCGGTGTGGATGCCCGAGCACCTGGTGATCCCGGCCGAGATGCCGGCCACGTACCCCTATACCGAGAGCGGGTTTCCCCCGATCACGCCGGAGACACCGCTCTACGACCCATGGGTGGTCCTGGGCTCGGTGGCCAGCGCCACCGAGACGATCCGGATGGCCACCAACGTCTTCATCCTGCCCTTGCGGCATCCGATCGCGACGGCCCGATCGGTGGTGACCCTCGACCGCCTATCGGGCGGGCGAGTCACCCTGGGAGCCGGCGTGGGATGGCTCGAGGGCGAATTCAACATCGTCGGACAGTCGTTCGCCAACCGCGGGCGGCGGATGGACGAGATCATCGGCGTCCTGCGCCAGCTGTGGACGGGAGAGCCGGTCGAGCATCACGGTGAGTTCTACGACTTCGGTCCGCTGACCTTCTCGCCCAAGGCGCTGCAGAAACCCAACATCCCCATTGAGATCGGTGGCGCCTCGCCTGCCGCCCTGCGCCGGGCCGGAGAGCTCGGCGACGGCTGGATCGAGATCGGGGCGAACGATCTCGAGGACCTGGCCGCCAAGATGGACGTCGTTCGTGGCCACCGTGCCCGTTCGGGCCGTCCGGACCTTCCCTTCGAGTTCACCGCCGGTGTGGGCACCGACCTGGACGACATCCGGCGGGCTCAGGAGGTGGGCGTCACCCGGATCATCGCCGGAGCCACGCCGGTGCACGGCCGGGTCACGGCGGACGAAGTGCGGGACTTCACCGCCCGGTTCGCCGACGAGGTCATAGCCAAGCTGTGAGACGCGGTACGAGGTTTCTCCGAGGCGCCGGCGGAGATGGATTGGTAGTGTCCGCCAACGATGAGACACAATCGTCACGTTACGGTGACCCGATGCGGTTCGGTCCCGGCTGGCCGGTTCGCCAAACACAAGGAAAGAATGGGTTCGCATGCCTGACTACAGCCAATTCGAGAAGGTCCTCGCCCGCCAGGACGGGCGCCTCCTGACCCTGTCGTTCAACCGACCCGAGCGCAGGAACGCGGTAGGTGGGGGACTCCACGAAGACCTCGACGCATTGATTGCGCTGGTCCGGAAGGACGACTCGGTGGGAGCGGTGTTGCTGCGCGGCGAGGGTCAGGCCTTCTGCGCCGGAGGTGACATCAAGGAGATGTCGAGCGGTGAGCCCACGGCGGTCGAGCGGGTGGGCTCGATCCTGGGCAGCAGGGAGTTGCTCTACTCCATGCTCGAGATCCAACAGCCGATCATCGCCGCCGTCCAGGGGTTCGCCCTCGGGCTCGGCGCCACCATCGCCTTGTTCTGCGACATCGTGGTGGCGGCCGAGGACGCCTACTTCGCCGACACGCACGTCAACGTGGGCCTGGTCGCCGGCGACGGCGGTGCCGTCCTCTGGCCGTTGCTCCTTCCCTTCGGGCAGGCCAAGTACCACCTGTTGACCGGGGACCGGATCACCGGTTCCGATGCCGCCCGGATGGGGATGATCCACAAGGCGGTGCCCGCCGACCAGTTGCTCGAGGAGGCAACGGCCATCGCCCGGCGCCTGGCCGATGGCCCGACGCTCGCCCTGAAGTGGACCAAGAAGGCGGTCAACCAGGTGCTGCGTGAACGCCTCGACCTCGTCCTCGACATCGGGCTGGCCCTGGAGGGAGCGACGTTCACGAGCGACGACTTCAAAGAGGCGTCGTCGGCCTTCATCGAGAAGCGGAAGCCGACGTTCACCGGTCGCTGAGCAAGGCTCGGCTCGGGCCCGTCCGCACCCCGACAACTCGTCGCGCCGACTCCGGGGTGGGTTGAAGGTGCACGCCCTCGCCCACCAGTCCGAGCGGATGTTCCTCCAGGACATCGGGTACACCCAGGTCATCGAGGACGGCATCGCTCGCGGGTGGCTCCAGGTCACCGACGAACTGCGCGTGCCCGGCTCGACACAGGTGCGGGCATCGGTGCTCGCCACCATGGCCGACGTCTGGACCGGGGCTCTCGCCGGCATGGCCTGCGAGCCCAAGTTGGCTCTCACCCTCGACCTCACCGCCCGCCTGGTCGGCGACGTGAGCGGCGACCGGCTCGACATCGTGGGGCGCGTGCTCAAACAGGGACGCACCACGATCGTGACCCAGACCGACTTCCTGCACGCCTCCACCGGCTTGGTGGTGGCCCTCTCCCATGCCACCTTTGTGGCTTCACCCCGTCCCCAGGACCTGATCGGCCCCATGGTCGAACGGCGGACGGCAGCCAACGCGCTGACCGGGCCCATCGCCGAAGAGCTGGGGGTGACCGTGCTGGCGCCCGGGGTGGCGACCCTCGAGCGCGGGCCGTACGTGAATCAGCCGTCGGGCACACTGCAGGGCGGGGTGGTGGCCGTGCTGGCCGAGGTGGCGGCCGAGACCCTCACCGGGGGCCGAGTGACCGAGCTCGAGGTCCGCTACCTGTCGGCCATCCGGGTCGGACCCGCTCGCACGTCGGCCGTGGCCCTCGACGACCACACGGTGCGCGTGGAGATCCGTGATCCCGGCAATGAGCACCGGTTGGCCACCGTGGTCATGACCCGGCTGGCCGACTGAACCAGGACGGCTCGGCTGGCGCGGATGCGGCGGGTTCCGACGACTCGGCTGGCCCGGATGGCGCGCCGAGCTCGTAGCGACCGGCCACGTCGTTCAAGATGGCGGCCAGCTCGCCGGGCCGGCTCGCCGCCGGCGTATGGTCGGCATCGATGTCGACGACCTCGTCGGCCCCGGCGCACTTGATCAACCTGGCCTGCATGTCGCGTGGCTGGATGGGATCGGCCAGGCAGCGGATGAAGGTTCGGGGGATCGACGGGGAGACGCCCGACCACGACACCGGCTGGTACATCAAGGTGAGCGATTCGATGCTGCCGACCGCCCGGACGTCATCGGTCACTCGGAGGTCGGTCTCGATCGACATCTCACCCCCGGTCAACCCGCCGAAGGTGGTGCCGGCGTGCCGCGCACGCAACTCGTCGGCGGTTGTCCGCATCGAGTCGGGGTCGTCCGGGGCGATGACCTCGCTGACCGAGTGGCCGTCCTGGGCGATGAGCCCGGCCACGAACACCAGGTGACAGACCCGGGACCCGAGCCGGGCAGCGAGGGAGGGGAGGATGAGCCCGCCCGATGAGTGGCCCACGAGGATGACCCGATCGGAGGCGGCGGCCACCACGTCGGACGCCGCTGCCGCACTCGATGCCTCGATCGTCGCCCTAGTCAGGTCGGCCGGCCGGCGCCGCCGCCCCGGGAGGTCGATGGCCAGTGCCGGCCCCCGCAGGTTGGCCACGGTCTCGGCCCAGATCAGGGAGGTATGGCCGGACCCGTGGACGAGTACCAACGTGGGCAGCATGGGCTGAGACGGTAGCCCACCGGCTCGTGACGGAGCCGCCAGGGTGGGCCTCCGGGGTAGTGACGGTCGTGACGCCGGTAACGGTTGCCACGCTCGGTGACGGCCTGGCCGCCCTGAGCTAAAAACTACCAACCGGTAGGTTGACAGCCAGGGGTTGGCCGTGTTAGCCCTGGGTACGTTGCTCGAGGAGGGGGAAGGCGATGAAGCGATTCGTGTCCGGTGTGTCGGCCCGAGTCAGGGCTGCCGTAAGGGCGGCGAGGGTCGTGGCCTTCGCGGGCATGGTTGTCGCGGGCGTCATGACGGTGACGGCCGCACCGGCAATCCCGGCCGGGGCGGCGAGCACCAAGACCCCCATCCTCATCGGGTTCATCGACTTCGAGTCGGGACCCAACTCCCTGCCCGACCGGCACAACTCGGTGCTCATGGCGGTCAACCAGATCAACGCCAAGGGCGGCGTGGACGGACACATGATCACCATCAAGTACTACGACTCCGGGGTTTCGAGCGAGGAGACGGTGACCGGCGTCGAGAAGGCCATCGGCGATCATCCAACCGCCATCATCGGGCTGCCGGTGAGCTCCGGGGTCCAGGCGGCGGCATCGGTCATCAAGTCGTCGGGCATCCCTACACTGCAGCTGGCCTCGGACAACTCGACCGATGCGGACAAGATCGGGGCCAACAACCTCTTCCGACCGCTGGCCACCGTGACCGAGGAGGCATATGGCCAAGCCAAGTACGTCGCCTCAAAGCACCCCAACACGGTCGGGATCTGGGATGACAGCGATCTCAATGCCGCCACCCAGATGAAGCTGGTCCAGACGGATCTCAAAAGCATGGGTGTGAAGAACGTCATCTACCGGGAGTCGCCCTTGACCCCCACGGACACCACCCAACAGGTCGTCGACATGAAGGGGGCCGACGCACTGGTCAGCGGCGGCTTCCCGGCTGCGGAGGCCCTGTACGCCAAGCAGCTCGCTCAGAACGGCATCACCGCGCCATTGACGATGAGCTATGGGGCGTACGCCACCATTGCCTTCAAGCTGGCGCCGCAGAACGTCCTGGACAAGGACAACTGGCTCTCGATCTGCCAGCCCCAGTCCTCGACCTCCCCGGTGGCCAAGTCCTATGTGGCCGAGTATCACGCTGCCTACCCCACGGCCAATGTCGTCTCATCAGCGCCACAGAATTACGACGCCGTCTATGCCGTGGCCGACGCCATCAAGGCAGGCGGTGGCAACCTGTCGCCGTCGTCGGTCATCAAGAATCTGGCCAAGGCCAACTTCACGGGGGCATGTGGTCAGTACACGACGGACAAGCACCACAACATGATCCATCAGGTCCAAGTCATCTCGGCCGGAGACCCGACCAAGAACCTCGGTGTCTACAAGAACCTCAACTCGAACTGAGCCGGTCCGGCTCACTGCTGTCAAACATCCGGTTGGTAGGATCTTGACGTGGGAACGAGGCCACGGCCACAATGGCACTGTTGGTGATGGTGCCGGCCCCCTGAGGCTGCGCGAGTGAGGGGGAGAAAGCTGATGAGAACGACGTCGCCCGAGATGGAACAGGCCGCCTGACCCCAGCGATGGCCCGTTTCATCTCGATACTCTTTTCCGGCATTGCTGACGGGGCCATTACCGGGCTGGTCGCACTCGGCATCGTCCTGTTGTTCAAGACGACCGGCGTGGTCAACTTCGCCCAGGGCGACCTGCTGTCGCTGGGCGCCTATTTCGGCATCTGGCTGCTGGTCGACCTCAACCTGCCCACCGGGCTCTCGTACGTCTTTGCCATCATCCTCTCCTTCGGGGTGGGCGTCGTGGTCGAACGGGTCGGCTATGCCCCCCTCCGAAAACGGCCCCTCCTGGCCATCGTCATCTCGACGTTCGCCCTATCGCTGCTGATCGAGGCGGTCATCGGGCTGATCTTCACCAATACACCCCGGACGCTGCCTTCCCCCTTCGGAAGCGGCGTGTGGCACCTGTTCGGCGCAGCCATTCCCTACCAGGATGTGCTCATCATCATCGTCACCGTCCTGGTCTTCCTGTTGATCCAGGGGATGCTCCAGCGCACGACCCTGGGACGCCAGGTTCGTGCCGTGTCGTCGGATCGGGAGGCCGCCCTCCTCCAGGGGGTGCGGGCGGGCCGGCTGACCATGATCATGTTCGGCTTGTCGGCTGCGGTCGCCGGGCTCGGCGGCCTGCTTGTCGCCCCCATCCTCTCCGCCTCCCCCACCTTGGGGTTCACCCTCATGCTGGGCTCATTCGCCGCCGTGGTCCTCGGGGGCTTTGATCGAGTCGGTGGGGCCATGGGCGCGGCCGTCGTCGTGGGCGTGGCCCAACAGTTGCTGGCCGGCTACGTCGCGCCGAACCTGAACGAGGCCTACCCGTTCATCATCTTGCTGGTCGCCTTGATCCTGCGTCCCGAAGGACTCGTGAAAGCGACGGTCGGTGTCCGTTACTGAGAGCGGGCAGCCGGCAGCGGCCACCCGTCCGAACGGAGTGTCGGAGCGAGTGGCGGCGCGCCTGGTCCGTCCGGCTATCTACTCGCGCCACCAATGGCGGACCTGGTTGGCCGTCACCATCGTGGCTGCCCTCGTCCCGCTGGTGGTCACCGGGGGGTACGGCTACAACATCGCCATCAACTCGGGGCTGTTCGCCATCCTGTCGCTGGGCTTCTACTTCCAGTTCGCCCTGGCCGGGCAGTTCAGCTTCGCCACGCCGGCCTACTACGCCATCGGCGCCTACACCTCGGCCTGGGTGTCGATCAACCACGGCTTCCTCCTCGGTTTCATCGCCGCCGTGATCGTCACCGCCATCATCGGCGGCCTGACCAAGCTGTTGTTGGCCCGTTCGCCGCTCATCCACTTTGCCATTGCCACGCTGGCCTTCGGCTCGCTGGTCATCATCGTCTTGGAGAACTGGACTTCGTTCACCGGGGGCGACCAGGGAAAGTACGGCATCCCTCCGGCCAGCATCTTCGGCTACCAGTTCGACACCCAGACCAAGCAGTACTACCTCATTGCCGGGGTGACGCTCATCTGTACGGCCTTGTTGCTGCTCTTCGAGCGCTCCCCGGCCCAACGGGACCTGACCTTCGTTCGCGACATGGGCCTGGTGGCCCGGACCTCGGGGCTACGGGCCAACTACCTGCAGGTGGTGGCGTTCGCCGCCGGAGCGGCCTACATGGGCGCAGCCGGGTCGCTGTTGGGCGCCACCACCGGGTTCGTCGACCTCAACTCCTTCTCCTCGGCTGCCTCGGTGAGCGTCGCACTGCTCGTGTTGCTGATGGTCCTTCTCGGCGGGATCGGCATGGTGTGGGGCCCGATCATCGGGGCTGTCGTGCTGACCGTCCTCCCCCAGGTGCTGAGCAGCTGGCAGAACTATGAACAGCTGATCTATGCCTTGGCCATTCTTGTTGTCATCCTGGTGCTGCCCGGGGGCCTGACTTCCCTGCCGGCCGAGTTCCGGGCCAGGCGGGCCAAGCTGAAGCAGCGACGTCAGCAGCAGGTCGGAGTTGAACAGGGAGGGCGACCGTGAGCACCTTCCTCGAATGCAGCGGCCTGACCGTCAGGTTCGGTGGGGTGCTCGCCATCGACGACGTGTCCCTGTCGATCGACAGCGGCGGTGAGGTCGTCGGCCTGGTCGGCCCCAACGGCTCCGGCAAGTCGACCTTCTTGAATGCCCTGTCCGGCCTGGTGCCGGCGCGTGGCCGGGTCGAGGTGGAGGGCAAGCCGGTGTCGTTCGGTCGACCGGGGGTCATGGCCCGCCACGGCGTCTTCCGGACCTACCAGACACCCCAGGTCGACGCCGAGCTGACTTGCATCGAGAACGTACTGGTCACCTCGCCCGACCTGGCCCTCCGAGGATTGGTCGGTGCCTGGCCTCTGCGACCGGCCATGTGGAGGCGCGAGAAGGATCGCTGGCAGGCGGCATGCGACACCCTCGACCGGGTCGGCCTGGTCGACAAGGCCAATCTTCCTGCCGGCGGTCTCTCCTATGGCGAGCGTCGCCGGCTCGAGATCGCCCGTGCGCTCATGGCCAACCCGCGGCTCCTCCTGATGGACGAGCCGGCCGCCGGCCTGAACACCACCGAGACCGACCGGCTCGCCGACCTCCTCGGCCAGGTCACCGCCGATGGGATCAGCCTGGTCGTCATCGAGCACAAGATCGCCTTCATCGAACAGCTCTGTCACCGGATCGTGGTGCTCGAGCTCGGCCACCAGATCGCGGCCGGTGAGCCGAAGGACGTGTGGCTGGACCCTGCGGTGATGCGGGCCTACCTCGGTGAGGCAGTATGACAACCGATGTCGGCATGAACACCCAGCCCGCTACCACAGGCACCGCTCGCTCGGATACCAGCCGCCCCCTCCTCGAGGTGCGGGGGCTGACCGTCACCTACGGGACCCCGACCCCCGCCGTCGACCACATCGATCTCCGGGTGGGCGAGCGGGAGCCCGTGGCTCTCCTCGGGGCCAATGGCGCCGGCAAGACCTCCACGCTGCGGGCCATCTCGGGCCTCATCGCCTCGACCGGGACGGTGACTTTCGACGGCGAGGACCAGGGCCATCGGCAGCCCGAGGCCATTGCCCGATCGGGCATCATCCACATCCCCGAGGGGCGACGGCTCTTCGGTGCGCTCAGCGCCGAGGAGAACCTGCTCATCGGGGGCACGGCCCGAGGTGGGCGCGATCCCCTCTTCAGCCTCGACGACATCTATGACCTCTTTCCCCAACTGAAGGGCCTCCGGCGCCGCGGGGGATGGACGCTGTCGGGCGGTGAGCAGCAGATGGTGGCCATCGGCCGGGCGTTGCTGGCCTCACCCCGGGTCCTGCTGTTGGACGAGCCGTCGCTCGGGCTGGCCCCCCTCGTGGTGGAGTCAGTGTTCCAGGCGCTGCACTCGATCGCCCACCGTGTGGCCATGGTGCTGGTCGAGCAGAACGCCGGGCTGGCCCTCGACCTGTGCGGACGGGCCTACGTCCTGGCCACCGGCCGGGTAGCGGTGTCGGGCACGCACGCCGAGCTTCCGTCCCGCGAGGACCTGTTGGCCACCTACCTGGCCGAGTGACACGTATCGAGGGGTCTGCGACCGGACTCGGTGGGCGTGCCGCTGGTCTGGGTCGATGGTCCACAGAGGAGATCTCATGAGCACCATGTTCGAAGCCCTGGCCCTGTGGGCCGAGGCGCAACCGGAGGCCCTGGCTCTCATCACCGAGGCCGACGGCACCCGGACCTACGCCGAACTGGTGCACAATGCGGCCGCCATCGGCGCCGCCCTGCACGGGGACCTGGGCGTTGCCCCGGGTGAGACGGTCACTCTTCTGGCCGCCAACCGGCCGCAGTGGGTCGAGACCTATCTCGGTGTCGGTGCCGCCGGGCTCCGGTGCGTGTCCGGCAACCCCGAGTGGACGGACTCGGAGGTCTCGTTCATTCTCGAGCACTCCGAGTCGAGCGCGGTCATCTGCGACAGCGAGCTGGCCGCCCGGATCGTCGCCCTGCAGGACGGCCTGTCGCGGTTGCGCCACGTGATCGCCATCGCCGACGTCGACGACGAGCCCGTGGTCGCCGGCGCGTTCTCCTACGCAGCACTGATCGAGGGCGTACCGGAGGACCCGGCCAAGGGGCTGCCCACCGAGGAGTTCGAGTTCACCGAGCACATCATGTACACCTCGGGGACGACGACGGGAAGGCCCAAGGCGGTGATCAACCAGGTCACCGACCAGCCCGGGATCGACTACGAGGAGATGTTCGGCATCACCGCCAAGGACCGGGGGATCGTGGTGACGCCCTTCTTCCACGGCAACGGGATGGGCGGCCTCATGGTGTCCTTGCTCTACGGGGCCAGCGTGGTGTTCACCCGCCGCTTTTCCGGCACCCGGTTCTGGACGCTGGTCGACCTCTACCGCCCGACCTTCCTGTTCACCCTCTCGCCGATCGTCAACATCCTGCTCGGTCGGCCCCAGACGGTTCCCGAGAAGCGCCACAACCTCCGGGTGATCATCGCCCTGGGCGCCTCGCGGACCGCTCCCATCATCGAAGAGCGGTTCGGGGCCCCGGTCATCGACTGGTACGGCATGACGGAGGCCGGAATGGGCACCTACACACGACTCGACGAGGCCCGCAGGCCCGGGTCGGCCGGCCGGCGATTTCCCGATTCCACCATGACCATCCTGCAAGAGGACGGGTCGGTGGCTCCTCCCAACCAAGAGGGGGAGGTGGTGTTCGGCCGGGGCACCATATCCTTCGACGGCTATCTGAAAGACGACGAGGCCACCGCGGCGGTGATCGACGCCGACTGGTTCCACACCGGCGACCTCGGCTACTTCGACGAGGACGGCTATTTCTTCTTCGTCGACCGGAAGAAGGACATCGTCAGGCGCGGGGGCGAGAACATCTCTTCCCTCGAGATCGAGGGGGTCATGCGGCTGCATCCACATGTGGCCGACGCCGCCATCTTGGGAAAGCCCGACGCCGTCCTGGGCGAGCGGGTGGTCGCCTTCGTCGTCCCGGCCGAGGAGTACCCCGATCCCGACGTCGCCTCCATCCAGGACTACGTCGGCGAGCACCTGGCCAAGTTCAAGGTGCCCGAAGAGATCTTCCTGGTCGACGAGCTTCCCCGCACCTCCACCGGGAAGATCATCAAGGCCAGGCTCCGGCCCCTGCTACCGGCCGACGACCGGAGCTGAGGCCGCCGGCGACCGAGTGCTGACGGCCGAGCGCCGAGCGTACGGCCCTTAGGCAGCGGCCGAGAGGCGGCGTATGGAGAACAAGTGCGAGAGTTCACAGTGAGCCACCCCGCTGGGGGCGACCACCGACGGGGAGAGGAAGGCAGAACAGATGACGATGGCACGCACGAACGAGGAGCGGAAGCTCCGCATCGGGGGGGACTGGGTCACCCCCACGGCAGGCACCTACTCGATCGTCAACCCGGCGACCGAAGAGGTGATCGGTGAGGCTCCCGAGGCTTCACTCGATGACGCCGCCAACGCCGTGGCCGCGGCGGCAGGGGCGTTCAGCTCCTGGTCGCGGACGCCTCGGGCCGAGCGGGCCGCACTGCTGCGGGCAGCGGCGGAGCTGTGGCGGGAGCGCGAGGCCGAGATCGTCCCCCTGGTCCAGGCCGAGACCGGTGCCGTCCAGGCGGTGGCGGCCGGGGCCCAGGTCCCCGGATGCACCAACCGCCTGTTCGAGAACGCCGAGCTGGCCCTCCGGAACTGGGACATCCCGTTGCTCCCCAGCGAGGGTGCCAGCTCGCCGCTTGCCCCCGGCGCCCTGATGGGGGCGGTGGCCGCCCGCCAGCCGGTGGGTGTGGTCGGCTGCATCACGCCCTACAACTTCCCCCTCACCAATACCGCAGGCAAGATCGGGCCGGCCCTGGCCATGGGGAACACGGTCGTCATCAAGCCGGCTCCCCAAGATCCGCTGGGCAGCATCGAGCTGGTCCGGGTGCTCGACGAGGTCGGGTTCCCGCCCGGAGTGGTCAACCTGCTCACCGGGTCGAGCCCGGAGGTCGGGGCCGCACTGGTGGACTCACCCGATGTCGACATGATCAGCTTCACCGGGAGCTCGGCCGTGGGGGCGAAGATCTTCGAAGCCGGTGGCAAGACCATGAAGCGGTTGCTGATGGAGCTGGGAGGCAAGGGCGCCGCCCTGGTCCTGGCCGACGCCGATGTCCCGGTGGCGGTGCGCAACATCATGAGCGTGTGGGCCTTCCACTCCGGGCAGATCTGCACTGCACCCACCCGGGTGATCGCCCACCGGTCGGTCTACCAGGAGCTGGTCGACGGGCTGGCCGCGGCGGCCGGCATGCTCACCACAGGGGACCCGCTCGACCCCTCGACGGTGGTCGGACCGGTGATCTCGGGAGCCCACCGCGACCGGGTCGAGTCCATGATCGCCTCGGGCGAGAGCGACGGTGCCGACGTCGTGGTCGACGGCCGGCGTCCCGAGCATCTCGAACGGGGGTTCTTCGTCGCCCCCACCCTGTTGGCCGAGTGCCGGAACGACATGTACGTGGTCAGGGAGGAGGTCTTCGGTCCGGTCATCGTCGTGGTGCCCTTCGACGACGAGGAGGAGGGGATCGCCATCTCCAACGACACCTCGTACGGGCTCTACGACTACGTCTTCTCGACCGACACGGCTCGGGCCTATCAAGTGGCGCGCCGCCTGCGGGCCGGCAACGTCGGCATCAACACCACCGGGCGGAACCCGCACACGCCGTTCGGCGGATTCAAGATGAGCGGGGTGGGCCGCGACGGCTCCCAGTTCGGCATCGAGGCCTACAGCGAGCTGCAGAGCATCGTCTGGCCGGCGTAGAAGCCCTCGCTCGCAGGCTCACTGGGGGGCGATGCGAAGGCGTCGACCCTGGGGCCGGGCGCTGGCCCCGAGGTAGGACCGTTCGATCATGGTGGCCAGCGTGGGGGCCAGCCGATCCGGGTTGACCTGGGACTGCCGCGAAGTGACGTAGCTGTAGGACCGGTCGATCAGGATGAACAGCAGTGCTGCCTGTACCTCGGGGTGGACCCGTGATCCGGTCTCCGCCGCCATGATCGGGGTCAGCAGCTCTTCGAAGAGGGCGTCGAACGCCTTCGTCGCCTCCCCGGAGATGGTCGAGTCGGGGACGGCGTCCCGTTCGAACCAGGCCCGGATGACGCCGCCGTGGGAATCGAGGAGGTCGCGCCAGTGCTTGAGGAGCTCGATCAGTTGACCCCGCGCCTCTTTTCCCGGCGTCACCGACGCAATGGCCCGGGTGGTCACCCGCATGTCGACGAAGCAGATCCTGCTCAACTCGGTGAACAGCGCGTTCTTGCTCTTGAAGTAGCGGTAGAAGGTGGCCCGTGACGTGTTGGCCGATTCGATGATGTCGTCGACCCGGGTCCCGGCGTACCCGGTCTCTGCGAACACGCGCTGGCCGGCCTCGAGCAGGCGGTTGCGCAGGTCCTGGTCCTGTCGGGGCGGAACCGGGGTGCTCGGGCCCTTCTCGGCGCGGACTTGTCTCCCCATCGGAGGCACTCTATCCGAACGCCCTGCGCGGAGGCGGCGATGACCAGGGAAAAGGCGGTCGTGCCCTGGCAGGGGCCCTACAGATCCGCACGTCGCCCCCAACGGCAACCGGTCATCGGGTCAGCGGGATGACCTCTGCCCCGAACGCCCCGATCTGGTCGACCAGCTCGTCGGCGCTCCGGCTCCGTAGCCGGACCTGTAGGTGCGAGGCGCCGACCGATGCCCAATCCCGGAGCTGCTCGGCCAGCTGGTCGGGCGATCCGGATACGGCGTTGGGCCCGAGGTCCCAGTCCGGGGTGCCGACGTACATGGGCATGGCAAAGCCGCCGATATCGAAGGGCTGGGTCCGGCCCAGCTCGGCCCTCCTCTGCTGGAGGAAGGCGATGGCCGACTCCATGCCCTCGGGGGGTGGGCCCTGGGGAAGCCAGCCGTCACCTCGTTCTGCCGCCCGGCGCAACGCCGGACGCGACGAACCGCCGACCCAGATGGGCAGGTGGGTCTGCGTAGGTCGAGGAGACTGACCGACGTCGTGGACCGAGAAGCGATCGGTGTCGATGTCGGGGAACTCGTCGTCGAACGCCGCTCGGATCACGTCGACGGCGTCGTCGGTGATGCCGCCCCGTTCGGTGAAGGGTATGCCCAGGGCATCGAATTCGCCCTCGACGTGGCCGGCACCCACCCCGAGGATTGCCCTGCCGCCCGAGAGGTGGTCGAGCGTCATGAACGACTTGGCCGTGACCAGCGGGTGACGGTATGCAGGGATGAACACGTGCGACAACAGACGGACGTCAGTGGTGAGCGCCGCCAGCCAGCCCAGCGTGGCCACGGTGTCGTACCAGGCCGTCTGCATGGTTTCGGCCCGGTCCCGCGGGATGGCCACATGATCGCAGACGGCGATATAGGAGAACCCTGACCGGTCTGCGGCTTGGGCGATGGCAGCCAGCTCATCCCGCCCCGCCCCGTCCTCCCAGGGCTCCCGATACAGCTTGGAGCGCGATTGGATCGGGAGCTGCATGCCGAACCCGACGGTCGGCTGGGACGTGCTGGTCATGGTTTCCCCCTGGGGCTCGAGTCGGCGGCGGCGGACTTCATGGCAAGCTACACAACCTGACTGAAACGTTCCATGTAGTCGTCAGGCCAGGGGAATCGGCACCAGCTAGGCGCGACCTCGGAAGTTGAGCTCACCGGGCTCGGAGCAGTGAGGGAGAACGGGCATTGTAGACGTACTTGTCAGCTTTAGCTATGCTGGCGCAACCCAAATCGGAGGAGGGTGATGTTCGATCTCGGGCTCTCGAATGAGCAAGAGCAACTCCAGAGCGCGTACCGCGGCTTGTTCGACCGCGAGTGCACCACCGAGGTGGTGCGGGCCAGCGAGGAGACCGGCTTCTCCCCGGCGCTCTGGGCTCGAGTGGGCGAGCTCGGCGGTGTCGACATGGCCCTGCCCGAGTCGGCCGGCGGGGCCGGTGGCCTCTTTCTCGACGCCGTCCTGGTGAGCGAGGTCATCGGCGCTTCCGTGGTTCCGGTGCCACTGGCCGAGTCCGTGGCCGCCACCCGCTTGCTGGCCGCCTTGGACACCGCCCCGGCCCGCCAATTGCTGGCCGAGGTGCTGGTCTCGGGTGAGCCGGTGACGCTGAGCCCGCGCCCGTCGGTCGAGGGCAGGCTCGGCTGGGTGCCCGCTGGTCTGGTCGCCGATGTGGTGCTGGCCCGCGATGGCGATCGCGTCATTGCCCAGCGGGGCGACGCTCCCACGTCTTTCCCCAACAACCTGGGCGCGCTGCCAGTGGCCGATCGCCGGGTCACCGCGGACGCCATCGAGCTGGCGGCCGGGCCAGAGGCGGTGGCCGCCTTCGCCGACGCCGTCCTCGAGTGGCACGGCCTGGTCGCCGCGCAATCGGTCGGGGCCGGCACGCGCGCCGTGGAGATCGGGGTGGCCTACACCACCGAGCGGTACGCCTTCGGCGTCCCCATCGCCTCGTTCCAGACCATCGCCCACCGGCTGGCCGATGCCGCCACCGCGCTCGACGGGGCGCAGCTGTTGGCCCGCAAGGCGGCCTGGGCTATCGACTCCCGTACCGACCGGTGGCGGCCGCTGGTCCAGATGGCCCTGGTGGGAGCGGACGAGGCGGCCCAAAAGGCCGTCGACGAGGTGCTCCACTTCCACGGCGGCTACGGGTTCATGCTCGAGTACGACATCCAGCTGTATTTCCGTCGCATCAAGGCGTGGTCGTTGCAGGTGGGTGACCGCCGCAAGGAGCTCGAGTCCGTGGCCGACCTGCTGTGGGGCCCAGCCCGGTCGCTCGCAGCGGTCTAGAGGAGAAGAGGACGACATGGATTTCGACTTGGGCGCCGACGCAGAAGCCGTGCGCAAGGAGGTGCGCGAGTTCCTGGCCGAGAACGTGAGCTCGGACATCCACGAGCGCATGGCCGAGACGGGCACGTACTACGACGCCGACTTCGCCCGGGCCCTGGGCGCCCGCGGGTGGATCGCCGCCGGGTGGCCGGTGGAGGAGGGGGGCAGCGGCCGGAACTGGCTGGAGCAGGTCGCGCTCAACCAGGAGCTGCGGCATGCCGATGCCCCGATGGACGCCATCGGCACGACCATGCTCATCGCGGCCACGCTCCGGATGTTCGGGACCCCCGAGCAAAAGGAGGTGATCATGAAGCCGGCCGTCCGGGGCGAGGTGGTGATCGCGCTGGGCTACAGCGAGCCCGACTCGGGGTCCGACGCCGCCGCTGCCCGCACCCGGGCGGTGCGCGACGGCGATGAGTGGGTGATCGACGGCGAGAAGATGTTCACCACGCTGGCCCAGGTGGCCGACTACGTGTTCTTGTTGACGAGGACCAACCCCGATGCAAAGAAACACCGGGGCCTCACCACCTTCCTGGTGCCCACCACGTCGGCCGGGTTCTCGATCTCGGAGGTCAAGACGCTGGGGGGCGAGCGGACCAACATCACCACCTACGAGGGGGTCCGCATTCCTGACGGCCTGCGGGTGGGCGAGGTGGACCAGGGTTGGTCGGTGGCCTCGGCCGCCCTCGAGCTGGAGCATTCCGGCAGCTACGCAGGCGAGACGCTCGAGGTGCTTTCGGTGGCCATCGAACAGGCCTCCCAACCCGGCGCAGACGGCTCCCGGCTGCTCGACGACCCCAGCGTCCGGACCCGGCTGGCCCAGGCGGCCGTCGAGGCCGAGATGTCCGATCTCCTGGGCATGCGCGCCGGCTGGATGCACCAGGTCGGCCAGCGACCCCTGGTCGAGGGTTCGATGGCCAAGGTCTATTCGTCCGAGGCGTTCTCCCGGGCGACCAGTGAGATCCTCGATATCTTCGGCCCGGCCTCTCTCCAAAGGGGCCGCGGGCTGGGCGACGACACCCTGGGCAAGATCGAGCACGCCTATCGCCACAGCCAGGTGACCCGGATCTATGCCGGTACCAGCGAGATCCACCGGAGTATCATCGCCGAGGCTGGGTTGGGCCTCCCTCGGACCCGAGCCGCTGGTTGACGGGGCCACGCCGGGCGACGGCGGAACAACGACACACCGCGGAGGCCGCGTGAACGAGAAACTGGTACCCGAGGTCGGCCAACCGCTCGACCCGCCAGAACCGTCCCCGGAGGCCGGGCGCTGGAGTCTCACCGTGGCCAGCCGGACCACCCGGGCCCATGGCCGTCGGACCATCGCCAAACTCCTCGATGCCGCCGTCTCCGAGTTCGCCTCCTACGGCTACCACGGCGCCAGCATGGCCCGCATCGCCAAACGGGCCGGCACCGCCCACGGGACCGTCTATCTGCACTTTGCCGACAAGGACGACCTGCTGTCGGCGGCCATGACCGACGTCAGCCGGGACATCGAACCGGCGTTGGGCGCCGTGCCCCCGTTCGAGCCGGGCGATGAGGGACTGGCCATCCTCAACGACTGGCTCGAAGTGGTGTGTCAGAAATTCCAGGCCCACGGGGCCATGCTCCAGGCATTGAGCGAGGCGCTCCAGGCCGGTGATCATTCCAGGGTCAGCACCGACTCGCTTCGCCGGCTGGCCCACAACACGGCGTTGATCGCCGATCGGGTTCGGGCCACCGGAGCGAGCGACATCGACCCACAGATCGCCGCGTTGGCCATCTACGCCCTGATCGAGGGGGCGAACCGGAGCATGTACCGGGGCCAACTGCTGGTGAGCACGGACGAGCTGGCCATCGGCCTGGCCGAGTTCATCCAGCGGTCACTCTTCGGGGGCGACAGCCCGAAGCTACGAGCCCGCGCGTAGGTCGACGTTGGGGGCGGCCTCGGCCACCAGGCCGGGGACGATGGCTGTGAGCTCCTCGGGCTCCCACCGGGCACCCTTATCCACTGTGGGCCCCTCGTGCCAGCCCTCGAGCACGCTGATGCGACCGCCGCTGACGTTGAACACCCGCCCGGTCACCCCGGCCGAGTCGGGGCTGGCCAACCAGGCCACCAGCGGGGCCACGTTCTCGGGAGCGAAAGGGTCGAACGTGTCCGTAGCCGCCGCACTCATCCGCTCCTGGCCGCCCGGGGTGATCATCCGGGTACGTGCCGCCGGAGAGATGGCGTTGACGGTGATGCCGTAGCGGTCGAACTCCCGCGAGGCGATGATGGTGAAGGCGGCGATGGCCGCCTTGGCCGCCCCGTAGTTGCTCTGGCCGATGTTGCCGAACAGCCCCGACACCGACGAGGTGTTGATGACCCGGGCGCTGTTCTCATGACCGGCCTTGGCCCGCTCCCGCCAGTGACGTGCCGCCGTCCGGGTGGTCAGGAAGGTGCTCCGGAGGTGCACGGCGAGCACCGCGTCCCAATCCTCCTCGGACAGGTTGATGATCACCCGGTCCCGGAGGATGCCGGCGTTGTTGACCACGATGTGGATATCGCCGAAGGTGTCGATTGCCGTCTGCACCAACCGCGCCGCCCCCTCGGAGCTCGACACGTCGTCGCCGTTGACCACGGCCTGGCCGCCGCCGGACACGATCTCGTCCACCACGCCTTGCGCGGCCGAAACCGACGCCCCCTTGCCGTCGACCTCGCCGCCCAGGTCGTTCACGACGACGCGCGCGCCCTGGCGGGCTAGTTCGAGGGCATGGCCTCTCCCGATCCCACGCCCTGCGCCGGTGATCACGGCCACCCGCCCCTCACAGATCTGTGCCACTGCTCTTCTCCTCCTCCGGTTCGAAGACCGCGAGGGCGCGGCCATCGTCGATCGGTTCCCAGGACAGGCGGACCCGCTGGCCCACCGCCACGTCGGTCGGATCGCTGGTGACGATGTTGCTCATGAACCGCACGCCCTCGTCCAGCTCCACCAGGGCCACCGCGTAGGGGACCTCGTCCTTGAACTCGGGAAGGGCGGCATTGTGCTGGACGCTGACGGCGTAGACCGTGCCCTGCCCGGTCGCCTCCCGCCACTCGATGTCGGTGCTAAGGCAGCCCGGACACGCGGCCCGGGGATACCAAAAGGGACGGTCGCACGAGGTGCACCACGGGAGGACCAGCCGCCGCGAGCGGGTGGCCTCCCAGTAGGGGCCGGCCTCGGTCGACTCGAGCTGGGTGGGTCGGGTCACAGGGTTGCCTCCGTTCCGAGGACGACGGTCGACGTAGCCGAAAGGACGCCGCCCACGCCGTGGGCCACGGCCACGTCGACGTCGGGTACCTGGCGGGAACCCGCCAACCGTTGGATCTGGCGAGCCGCCTCCACCAGTAGGAACATCCCGAACATGCCGGGATGGGTGTAGGACAGGCCCCCGCCGGAGGTCTGGGCCGGAAAGGCGCCGCCCGGCCCGAGCCTGCCGTCGGCCACGAAGGGACCACC
>DATDHU010000057.1:0-10751 GCA_036521415.1 Acidimicrobiales bacterium | reverse complement strand
CGGCACCGAGGCGATCTCGAACGGGGTCAGCGTGTTCCGGCGCCCCGAGGCCCGCAACGCTCGCATCACCATGGTCATGATGTCGCTGATCCTCGGGTCGTTGGTGCTGGGCGTGACCCTCCTGGCCGCGGCCACGCATCCCGTCCCGTACGTCTCGGGCTCCCCCACGGTCATATCCCAGGTGGCCAAGTACGTGTACGGCGAGACCGCTGTGGGCAAGGTGTTCTACGTCCTCTTGCAGGCGGGCACCATGTTGATCCTGGTGCTGGCGGCCAACACCAGCTTCACCGGCTTCCCGTTCCTGGCCAGCTTCGCCGCCGAGGACTCGTACCTGCCCCGGCAGCTCACCAAGCGCGGTCACCGCCTGGTCTTCTCCACCGGCATCCTGGTGCTCACCGCCGTGTCCATCCTGGTCCTGTTGGCCACCCAGGCCAAGGTGGACAAGCTGATCCCGCTCTACGCCGTCGGCGTCTTCACCGGGTTCACCATGGCCGGCGCGGGCATGGCCAAGTACCACTTCACACACCGCGAGGACCACTGGCGCCGGCGGCTGGCCATCAACGGGACCGCTTCGGTCCTCTCCCTCGTGGTCCTCGTCATCATCGCCGTCACCAAGTTCGCCGAGGGCGCCTGGGTGGTGGTCATCATCCTGCCCCTGGGCGTGTTCGCCTTGCTCCGGCTCCACCGCCAGTACGCCGACGAGGCCGCCCAGCTCGAGGCGGGGGTGACGGCGGCGGTGGAGGTGCCCGTGCTCGACCGGCACGTCGTCATCGTCCTGGTCGACCGGCTCGACCTGGCCACGGCACGGGCCCTCCAGTACGCCCGGACGCTCCACCCCGACGAGCTGACCGCCGTCCACTTCGCCCTGGACAACCGGGTGTCGGCCACGTTGGAGTCCGAGTGGAGCCGGTTGGGCCTGACCCGGCTGCCTCTCGATGTCATCGAGTGCGAGGACCGACGGCTGTCCCGGGCCACCCTGGAGCTGGCCGCCGAGACGGTGGCCGACAGCCAGACCGAGCTGACCATGTTGTTGCCGCGCCGGGGATTCGCCGCCGGATGGCACCGCCTCCTCCACGACGGTACCGCCGACCGGATCGCCGCCGGGGTCGGCCAGCTGGCCCACGTCACCGCCACCGTCGTGCCCTTCCAGCTCACCGGCGGGCGGCTCTCCCGGCGACGGCAGTTGGGACGGAGGCGAGATGTTGGGGCCGAGGAGCGCGGTGGCCGACCGGCCAAGGCGGCAGAGAAGAGGGCCAGGCCCTCCTTCGACGAGGCCGCCTTTGGCGACCGGGCCGCCGGGGCAATCCCCATCGGCGAGGCCGAGTGGCGCCAACGGGTTCGGGTGGCCGGCAGGATCCGGTCGGTCCGGGTACAGCCGCGGGCCGGGACCTCGAACCTCGAGTGCGTGCTGGCCGACCAGAGCGGGAAGCTGCTGCTCGTCTTCCAGGGCCGGCGCCGGATCCCGGGGATTCAGCCCGGGGCTCGACTCCTGGTCGAGGGCATGGTCGGGGACTGGGGCCATCGCCCCGCCATCTTGAACCCGGACTACGAGCTGGTGGCCGGGCCGGAAGCGGACGACGTACCGACGTAGCGCCGAGCCCCTGGAAGCAGCGATACTCTTGCCGAACGTGCGGTTGATCGGTAAGTTGCCCCGCACTAGGGGGTCCACCACGATCCTTCGACGCATGCCGTCCAGGCCCGGGTCCGGGCGGGGCGGCAACCGGTGTCGTTCGTCGTGCAGTGCACCGCCATGACCCGAAGTGGCCGTGTTCGGTCGCGTTCGGAACGATGTGGCCAGTCACGACGAGTAGGAAGCGAAGGGAGCAGCACCGATGATCCATCTTCTCGCCGAGGGGGGGTACCAGGCCTTTTTTCTTGGGTCCACCGAGAAGATCCTCTTGCTGGCAGCCCTGGTGGCGTCCCTGGCCTCTATCGTCACCGCCCTCCTCCTGGCCCGGGGGGTCCTCGCCGCCGACCAGGGCACCACTTCGATGAAGGACATCGCCAAGGCCGTCCAGGAGGGGGCCGAGGCCTTCCTGTCCCGTCAGTTCAAGACCATCTTGATCATCATCGTCCCCCTGGCCGTCCTTATCTTCTTCACCGCCACAAAGGTGACCCATACCGGTGCCAACGGGCAGACCGTCGTCGACCTGAGGTTCTGGCAGGCCGGGCTCTACCGGGTGATCTGCTTCCTGGGCGGGGCCCTGTGCTCGGGGCTGACCGGCTTCATCGGCATGAGCCTGGCCGTGCGGGGCAACGTGCGCACGGCGGCGGCCGCACGTGACGGAAAGATGGCCGGCGCCCTCCGGGTCGCATTCCGGACCGGGGCCATCACCGGACTGTTCTGCGTCGGGCTCGGCCTGCTCGGCGCCACCATCATCGTCTTCATCTTCCAGAACACGGCCACTTCGGTCCTGATTGGCTTCGGCTTCGGCGCCTCGTTGCTTGCCCTGTTCATGCGGGTCGGTGGCGGCATCTTCACCAAGGCGGCCGACGTCGGCGCCGACCTGGTCGGCAAGGTCGAGGCCGGGATCCCCGAAGACGACCCTCGCAACGCGGCCACCATTGCCGACAACGTCGGGGACAACGTGGGCGACTGCGCCGGGATGGCCGCCGACCTGTTCGAGTCCTACGTCATCACCATCATCGCCTCCATCATCTTGGGGGTGACCGCCTTCGCCTCCATCAGTCGGGGGGGTCTGGCCGGCAGGACGGTCATCTTCCCGCTCCTCATCCCGGCCATCGGCATCGTGGCCACCATCATTGGCATCCTGTTGGTCCGGGCCAGGAGGAACGACAAGAACGCCATGGGGCCCATCAACCGGGGGGTATGGACGGCGGCGGCGCTCACCATCGGCGGCACGGCCATCGTGGCCGGGGTGTACATGCATTATTGGAAGGCCTTCTACGCCGTGCTCACCGGCGTCATCTTGATGCTGGTGGCCAGCGCCATCACCGAGCACTTCACGTCGACCGAGCGCAGCCCGGTACGGGAGATCGCCGAATCGGCCCGTACCGGGCCGGCGACCACCACCCTGGCCGGGATCGCCATCGGGCTCGAGTCGTCGGTCTGGGCCATCATCGCCATCGCCATCGCCATCGCCGTGTCGGTGCTCATGGCCGGAGGGAACGTCGAGCTCTCGCTCTACCTGGTCTCGTTGACCGGTATCGGGTTGCTGTCCACTGCGGGCATGATCGTGTCCGAGGACAGCTTCGGCCCGGTCTCGGACAACGCGGCGGGCATCGCCGAGATGTCCGGCGAGTTCACCGGGGACGCCGAGCGGGTCATGGTGAGCCTCGACGCCGTGGGCAACACCACCAAGGCGGTGACCAAGGGAGTGGCCATCGGCTCAGCCGTGATCGCATCGGTCTCGCTGTTCGCCTCGTTCATCGAGACCATCGGGTCGCAGCTGAACCTCCACGCCCCGCTGATCGGCCACGTCGGCTACGACGTCAACTGGCTGTTCAACCAGGCCCAGACCCAGATCAACGTGTCGCATCCCACCATATTCATCGGGCTGCTCATCGGCGGTTCGGTGGCCTTCATCTTCTCGTCCCTGGCCATCCGGGCGGTGGGGCGCTCGGCCGGCACCGTCGTCCAAGAAGTGCGCCGGCAGTTCCGGGAGCACCCCGGGATCATGGACTATACGGAGAAGCCGGAGTACGGCAAGGTCATCGCCATCTGCACGACGGCATCCCAGCGGGAGTTGGCCACCCCCGCGCTCCTGGCCATCCTGACCCCGGTCATCGTCGGGTTCGGCATCAACTACCTGGCCTTGGGGGCCTTCCTGGTCGGCGCCATCCTCACCGGGCAGCTGATGGCCAACTTCCTGTCCAACTCCGGCGGGGCCTGGGACAACGCCAAGAAGTACATCGAGGACGGGCACGAGGGTGGCAAGGGCTCCGAGGCCCACAAGGCCGCAGTAATCGGTGACACCATCGGCGACCCGTTCAAGGACACGGCCGGCCCCGCCCTCAACCCGCTCATCAAGGTGATGAACCTGGTGTCGCTGCTGATCCTGCCCGCGGTGATCACCCTCCGGGTGCACACCGGGGCCCGCCTGGGCATCGCCGCGGCGGCTCTGGTCATCCTGTTGGCGGCCATCGCCTTCTCGAAGCGGAAGACCGAGGCCATGGACAGCGACCTGCCCTCCCAGGAGGTCTCAGCCCTCGACCAGGCGGCCACCGCCGCCGTCAGCGCCGCCCAGGACTGAGCCCCGACAACGCGGGCCCGAAGCCCCGGGTCGACGGGACCCGGGGTTGACAGCGGGAGACCGTGGCGTTCACCCTGTGTCGCGACAGCCATGGCAACCACCGACCTCACAGACGACACCGCTGTGTCCGACAACAGCGTGCCCGACAACGGCGCACCCGGCAACGGGGCTGCCCCAACTCGGGGCCGCCCGGCTTCCCGACGAGGGACCTCGGGAAGGAAGCCCCTGGTCATCGTGGAGTCCCCGGCCAAGGCCAAGACCATCGCCGGCCTGCTCGGCCCGGACTACGTGGTCGAGTCGTCCATCGGCCACATCCGTGACCTGCCCCGTCGGGCCGACGAGGTCCCCGCCGCCTACAAGGGCGAGGACTGGTCCCGGCTAGGTGTGGACGTCGACAACGGCTTCAAGCCGCTGTATGTCATCTCCTCGGACAAGAAGTCCCAGGTATCCAAGCTCAAGCAGCTGGTGAAGCAGGCGAGCGAGGTCTACCTGGCCTCGGACGAGGACCGCGAGGGCGAGTCGATCGCCTGGCACCTCCTCGAGGTCCTGGCCCCGACGGTGCCGGTGAAGCGGATGGTCTTCCACGAGATCACCCGGGCGGCCATCGAGCGGGCGGTCGACGAGTGGCGCGACCTGGATCGCCGGCTGGTCGACGCCCAGGAGGCCCGGCGGATTCTCGATCGCCTCTACGGCTACGAGGTCTCCCCGGTGCTGTGGAAGAAGATCATGCCCCGCCTGTCGGCCGGGCGGGTCCAGAGCGTGGCCACCCGCATGGTGGTCGAGCGGGAACGGGCCCGCATGAAGTTCCGCTCGGCATCCTGGTGGGGACTCGAGGGCCGGTTCGCCACGGAGGGATCGTCGCCCGCGTCCGAGACCGCCCCGGCGTCGCTCGAGGCCTCGCTCGTCGCCGTCGACGGTACCCCGCTGGCCTCGGGGCGCGACTTCTCCGAGTTGGGCGAGCTCACCGCCCCGGGCAGCGTCGTGGTCCTGAACGAGACCGAGGCTCGGACCCTGGCCGCCGGCCTCGAGGACCAGCCCTTCGCCGTCACCTCGGTGACCGAGAAGCCGTACCGGCGTTCTCCGGCTGCGCCCTTCATGACCTCGACGCTGCAACAGGACGCGGGGCGCAAGCTTCGGTTCAGCTCGCAGCGCGCCATGCAGATCGCCCAGCGCCTCTACGAGGGCGGGTGGATCACCTACATGCGTACCGACTCGACCACGTTGTCGGACCAGGCCCTCACGGCGGCCCGCGCCCAGGCCGCTTCCCTCTACGGGTCCGACTACGTCCCGGCCCAGCCCCGGCGTTACGAGCGCAAGGTGAAGAACGCCCAGGAGGCCCACGAGGCCATTCGACCGGCCGGGGAGTCGTTCCGGACCCCGGACGAGGCGTCGAGGTCGCTCTCGGGCGACGAATTCCGCCTCTACGACCTGATCTGGAAGCGCACCGTCGCCTCGCAGATGGCCGACGCCACCGGGACCAGCGCCCAGATCCGGCTGACCGGGACCACCGCGGCCGGACAGGAGGCCGAGTTCTCGGCCAGCGGCAACGTCATCAGGTTCCCGGGGTTCCTCCGAGCGTACGTCGAGGGTAAGGACGACCCGGATGCCGAGCTGGCCGACCGGGAGGTGCACCTTCCACCGGTGGTCGAGGGCGACCCCTTGTCGGCAGAGTCGATCGAGGCGGGGTCCCATGCCACCCAGCCACCAGCTCGCTACACCGAGGCCTCGTTGGTCAAGGCCATGGAGGAGCTGGGCGTCGGCCGCCCCTCCACCTACGCCAGCGTGATCGCCACCGTGCTCGACCGGGGCTACGTCTGGAAGAAGGGGACGGCGCTGGTGCCGTCGTTCACCGCCTTCGCCGTGGTGGGACTGCTCGAGCGCTACTTCGGCGACCTGGTCGACTACGGCTTCACCGCGTCGATGGAGGACGATCTCGACGCCATCGCGTCGGGCGCGGCCGAGGCCCTCCCCTGGCTGACCCGCTTCTACTTCGGGTCGGGCAACGGGCAACCCAACGGGACAGCGGGCGGCAACGCATCGGCCACCGGGAACGGATCGGTGGCCGGGAACGGCTCCGCGAGCGGGAACGGCTCGGCGACCGGCGACGGCGCGCCCACCCGGAACGGGTCGGGCCGTGAGACCGAGGTGGAGCGGATGGGCCTCAAGCGCGAGGTGGCCACCTACCTCGGCGAGATCGACGCCCGGGAGATCAACTCCATTCCCCTCGGTACCGGGGCCGACGGCCAAGAGATCGTGGCCCGGGTGGGGCGCTATGGGCCCTACCTGCAGCGGGGCGACGACCGGGTGTCCATCCCCGAGGACCTGGCCCCCGACGAGCTGACCCCCGAGCGGGCCGAGTCGCTCCTCGAGGCTCCCTCCTCTGACCGGGTGCTGGGAGAGGACCCCGAGACCGGGCTCCCTATTCGGGTGCGCGCCGGTCGTTTCGGGCCCTACATCCAGCTGGGCGAGATCGTCGACGGTGGCCCCAAGCCGAAGACGGCGTCACTGTTCGCCTCCATGTCCCCGGCCACCATCACCTTCGAGGAAGCCCTCGAGCTGTTGCAGATCCCCCGCATCGTCGGTGTCGACCCCGTCACCAACGAGGAGATCGTGGCCCACAACGGCAAGTTCGGCCCGTACGTGAAAAAAGGGACCGACAGCCGCAGCCTGGTCAGCGAGCAGCAGATCCTCACCGTCACCCTCGACGAGGCCCAGGCCCTCTTCGCCCAGCCCAAGACGCGGCGGGGTCGCGCCGCCGCCGGCCCCCTGCGCGATATGGGGCCCGATCCCGAGACCGGGTCCGCCATGCTGGTCAAGGACGGCCGGTTCGGTCCCTACGTGACCGACGGGACGACAAACGCCTCCCTGCGCAAGGGGGACGATGTCGAGGAGCTGACGGTGGAGCGGGCCGCCGAGCTGCTGGCTGAACGCAGAGCGGCGGGGCCCTCGACGAGAAAGAAGGCGCCGGCCAAGAAGAAGGCGGCCAAGAAGACAGCGCCGGCCAAGAAGACAGCCGGCAAGAAGACTGCGGCCACGAAGAAGGCACCTGCGGCCAAGAAGACGGCGGCGGCTAGGAAGAAGTCGGCGAGCACGGACCCCGGGGTAGCTGAAGATTCCCGATGAGCGACACGGGGCGTGGTCGTCTGATCGCCCTTGAGGGGATCGACGGGTGCGGCAAGTCCACCCAGGCGGCGTTGCTGGCCGACCACCTCGATGCCCGGCTTAGCTTCGAGCCGGGGGCCACGGAACTGGGAGGGGTACTCCGACAGCTTCTGTTGAACCCGGCCCTCCCCGATGTGGTGCCCCAGGCCGAGGCGCTCCTCATGGCGGCCGATCGGGCCCAGCACACGGCCGAGGTCATCGAACCCCTGCTGTCCCGGGGCATCTCGGTGGTCAGCGATCGCTTCACCGCGTCGACCCTGGCCTATCAGGGCTTCGGCCGCGGGCTCGACCTCGCCGCGCTCCGGGCGCTGAACCGGTGGGCCACCGGCGGCATCTCGCCCGACGTCAACGTCCTCATCGACGTGCCCCTCGATGTGGCGCGCGCTCGGATGGAGCCGGCTCGGGCCGACCGGCTCGAGGGGTTGGGCGAGGATTTCCAGTGCCGGGTCCGGGACGGGTACGAGCACCTGGTCGAGGACGATCCCGGTGCATGGGTGAGGATCGACGGCACTGGGGACCCCGCCCTCGTGGCCGAGCGGGTACGAGGAGCGGTCATGGAACGGCTGGACGGTGTCTGATTTCTCTGGGTCTGATTTCTCGGGGTCTGAGCCATCGGGGCCTGACCCCTCGCAGGCTGCGCCTGCGCGGCCGACGTCAGAGTTCACCCTTCCCGACGTGCCGGCACCGTCGCTCTACGACGCGGTCGTCGGGCAGCCGCGAGCCGTGAGACAGCTCCGGATGGCCGCCCGACGGCCGGTCCATGCCTATCTGTTCCACGGCCCGCCTGGTTCGGGCAAGCGGGCCGCCGCTCGGGCCTTCGCCGCCTCGCTCCTCTGCCCGCGGGGAGGGTGCGGGGTGTGCAACGACTGCCGCCGTGCGCTGGCCGGCACCCACCCCGACCTGGTGGCGATCGAGCGCACCGGCGCCTCCCTGGATGTCGACGAGGCCCGGACGATCGTGTCCCGCGCCCAGCGGCGCCCCCTCGAGGCCGAGCGCCAGGTGCTTCTGGTCGCCGACGTGCATCTGGCCGACAAAGCGGCGCCCGCGCTCTTGAAGACAGTAGAGGAGCCCCCGCCGACCACGGTGTTCGTGTTGCTGGCCGACGACCTCCCCGCCGACCTGGCCACCATCGCCAGCCGGTCCGTAAAGGTGGAGTTCGACCCGGTCCCGGCCGAGGAGGTGACCCGCTGGTTGGTGGGCCACGGGGTGGCCGACGACGTAGCCCACTCGGTGGCGGCCGTGTCCGGCGGCCGGCTCGACCGGGCTCGCCTCTTGGCCACCGACCCCGGGTTCGCCCACCGTCAAGAGCAGTGGCGCGCCGTCCCGTCCCGGCTCGACGGCACCGGAGCAACGGCCGCCGTCGTGGCCGCCGAGCTCCTGGCCTCGGCCGAAGAGGCACTCGGGCCCCTCCAGGACCAGCAGGCGGCGGAGCTGGCCACGCTGGCCGAACGAGCGGAGTCGATCGGAGGGCGCGGAGTGCCGGGTCGCAAGGACATCGAGGACCGCCATCGGCGGGAGGTCCGGCGTTTCAGGACGGACGAGCTGCGCATGGGCCTGGCCACGCTGGCCGGCGCCTACCGGGACCGATTGGTCGCCGGCAGCGATGGTGGTGCTGTCCCGGACGCGCGCCGAGCCGCCCTGGCGGTGGATGTGCTCGACCGGGCGGCCGAGGCGTTGGTCCGGAACCCCAACGAGGCGCTGCTCCTCGAGTCGCTGATGGTCACGCTCTCGGGCATGGAGGCCCTGTGACCGCCCGGCTGGCCCGTGGTCTTTCATTGCCCGATGCGGTGCTTCGGATAGCCTGTCGGGTCTTGCCTGGGTAGCTCAGTCGGTAGAGCAACGCACTCGTAATGCGTAGGTCAGGAGTTCGATTCTCCTCCCAGGCTCCCGTCGCCCAGGCACCCATCCCCGGCTCCGGGCCCCACGCCCCTGTCGCCTTGGGGACCGGCTTAATACCCCGATTCCGGGCGTCGAAAACAAATTTCGCCCTTTTTTGCGCGTCGTGGGGTACAGTTTGCGCGCAGTCTCCAGAACACAGTGGAAGGTGAACCATGAAGCTATTCGCACGAGCCTCGGCCCATAGGGCCGGAACTAGAAAGGGAAGGGCGGTTGGGCTTGCGCTGATTGCCGGCCTTCTCCTTCCGATGGGCTCAGTCGCCGCCGGCGTATTCTCCGCCGCACCGGCCTCTGCGTCCGTGACGCATTATGCGTCGGGCGGGAGCACGTATCACGCCCTTCAGCCGTACCGCCTGGTCGATACCCGGCCCAACTCGGGCCAGATCGGTCAAGGGGACACGCTGACCGCAGGACGGACCATTACCTTCAAGGTCTCTCCCTCGGGCATCGATGATTCCCATGGCGTGCCCCAAAACGGCGTGCCCTTTGGTGCGACCGCCGTCGTGGTGAACATCACGGCAGTCAACCCGAGCAGCGTGGGCTACCTCACGGCGTTTGCCGCCGGACAGACCGTTCCGTTCATCTCCACGGTGAACTTCATCGCCGGTCAGACGGTGGCCAATGAGGCGACCATCGCGCTCGGGGACACCGGGGATGCGAACTACGGCAACATGACGATCTACAACTTCACCGGGAGCACCGATGTGGTTGTCGACGTCCAGGGCTATTACGCTCCGCGCCACTTTGAGTTCGCCAGCTCCGTCGACTCCTCGGGACGTGGCGCCGGCTATAACGCCATCACCGATACGACGGTCACCCCCCACACGATCCACCCAGTCCGCGTGCTCGACACGCGACCTGGCTCGGGTCAACAAGGTGCAGGTGAGACGATCGGGCCAGATCAGACGCTGAGCTTCTTCCCCGGTACCGCTACCTTCCCGCACGAATTCTCCGCCATCCCGGATGACGCCACCGCAGTGGTGCTCAACGTGACGGCGGCGACGTCCACCGCGGACTCGTTCCTCACCGTGTGGGCAGCTGGGGGAGCACAGCCACTGGCTTCGAACCTGAACTTCCCGGCAGGCAAGATCGTTCCCAACCGAGTGATCGTGCCGGTCGATCCGACCACCAAGCAGGTGTCGATCTTCAACGCCTTCGGTAACACCGACGTCGTGGTTGACCTCGACGGGTACTACTCCCACGAAACTGGGAGCGCATACTTCCCGCTGGTGACGCCGGCTCGCATCGTTGACACTCGCCCAGGCTCAGGTATGCCCTACTCCGGCCAGACGCTGGGTACCGGGACCATCCTGACCACCAACGTGCCTGGCGACATGTTCCCGCCGGTCACCGGGTTCACGGCACCGTCGGACTTCACCGGGTTTGATGTCAACACCACCATCACCGACACCACGGGTAATGGCGGCTACCTGACCCAGTACCCGTCCAACGCCGGCAGCACGCCGCCGCTGGCTTCGG
>DATDHU010000056.1:0-3547 GCA_036521415.1 Acidimicrobiales bacterium | reverse complement strand
CGTGGAGGTCGACGTAGTCGATGGCCCCCTTGTACTCGGGGGGCAAGAACTTGGTCAGGGCGTCGGTCGTCTCGTAGAGATGGTTGTCCGAGTCGAAGACCGGGAAGTCGAAGGGCGAAACGGAAGACATGGGGACCCCCTGCGCTGGAGCTGGCTTTCTACCAATCGTTTGGTGAGGCAATCTTACACATGGCCGGGACGGGCGCCACCCACCCTCGCCGACCGGCGCCGACGTCTCAGTGGCGCCCCCCCACCCGTTCGGGATGCTCAGCCAGCCAGAGCCGCAACTGCTGCTTGAGCACCTTGCCGGTGGCGTTCCGGGGGAGCTCGTCCACGGTGACCACGTGGCGGGGCACCTTGAAGCCGGCCAACCGCTGGCGGACCCGATCGGTCAGGTCGCCGGGCTCGATGGCCGCCCCGTCCCGGAGCACGACGACGGCGCAGACGTTCTCCCCCCAGTGGGGGTCGCTCACGCCGACCACCGCTGCGTCCCTGATCTCCGGGCAGGTGGCCAGAATGGCCTCTTCCACCTCCAGGGAGGAGACGTTCTCTGCCCCACTGACGATGATGTCCTTCTTGCGGTCGACGACGTAGAGCCAACCCTCGGCGTCGAACGTGCCCAGGTCGCCGGTGTGGAACCAGTTGTCGGTGAATGCGACCCGGGTCGCCTCCTCGTCCATCCAGTATCCGGCCGTCACCTGGTCGCCGGAGACGACGATCTCGCCGGTGACCCCGGGCGGCACCGCGCGTGCGGCGTCGTCCACCACCCGGACCTCCACGTTGGGGGCGGGGCGCCCGGCGGCGGCCAGGAGGTGTTCGGCCCCGGCCAGCCCCTGTCGGTGGGCGTCGGGGCCCAAGAAGGTGGCATTGCCCGAGAGCTCGGTCATGCCGTACCCCTGGGTGAAGTCGACGGCCAGGACATCCATGGCGCGGCGCAACAGACTGGGGGCCATGGGTGCGGCCCCGTAGGCGACCTGGCGGAGGGAGCTCAGCCTGCCGCGCTCTGCGGGGTGGGTGTCCAGGTGGTCGAGCAGGCTCGACATCATGGTGGCGGTCACCGTCACCGAGGTGACCCGGTGGCGCTCGACGCTGTCCACGAAGGCGGGTGCGTCGAAGCGGTCCATCAACACCACCGGTCTTCCCGCGTCGTGGAGCCGCAACACGTTGTAGCCGGACACGTGGCACAGGGGGAACGGGTACAGGAACACGTCGTCGGCCGATATCGGTCGGCCGTACCGGCTGGCGGCGATGGCGGCTCCGAAGTTGTCGTGGGTAAGGACCGCCCCCTTGGGCGATCCGGTGGTGCCGCTGGTGTAGATCAGCCACGCAGGCGCCGCACCCCCGTGCGTCCCGGCCGTCCCCGTCGTCGGCGGTGCCGTCTGGGCTCCGTGGACCAGCGCGGCCCAGTGGTCCAGGTCGATGCGGGTATGGACGTCGGGGAAGTCGGCGGCCAGGGGTGCGAGGCGATCGAGCTCGCGGTCGGGACCGATGAGCACGGAGGCACCGGACCGGCGGAGGATCGATGCCAGCTCGGCCGGAGCCAGCCGGTGGTTGAGGAAGACCAGGATGCGGCTGGCCCGGGGCACGCCGTAGTAGCCCTCGATCCAGCTGGGATGGTTCTCGCCCACCATGGCGACGCGGTCGCCCGGCGCGGTCATGGCCGCGACGGCCAGTGCCGCTCCCCGGCACCGGTGGGACAGGTCGCCAAAGGAGATCGCCTCGTCCCGGTAGAAGAGGGCCGTCCGCCCCGGATGGGACGCAGCGACCGAGTCGATCAGCTCGTGAAGCAACACGGCGAGACTCTATCGACCGACGTATCCGGGCCCGTCGGCCGAGCCCGGATGCATGGGCTCCGGGTTGTCCCCGTTTGGTGATGGTGGGCCGGCGGACTTTGGTGATGGGGGCCGGCGGACCGTGGTGGCGGTGGGCGGCGGACCGTGGTGGTGGGCCGGCGGGGACGGGCGATAGCCTCGGCCGGCGCAGCGAACGAAACCGGGTGACCACATTGACAGAGCGATCGCAGGCACAACTGGCAGCGGACGAGCTCGAGATCAGGAATCTGGTCGCCGAGCTCGCCCACATGGCCGACATGGCGTCCGAAGGCGACCTGTTCGACTACATCGGGCGGTTCACCGAGGACGCCCGTTGGGAGTTAGGAGGAAACGAGATCCGGGGCCGACGGGACATCCTGGCCGCGGCGCGCCAGCGACGGGCCTCGGGGACCCAGGGCCCGGGCACGAACAGCCGGCACGTGATCACGACCCAGTCGGTCCGAGTCGACGGCGACGGCGCGGCGACCGGTGAGGCGTACTTCCTCTTCGTGGGAGACACCGACACGACGCCTCAGGTGAAGGGGATCGGGCACTACCGCGATCGCTTTCTGCACACGCCCGAGGGTTGGAAGCTCGAGCACCGAATCATCACCTTCGGCTGAGGCGGGGGAGACGATCATGGGAGGCGAGCTCCAAGGAACAGTAGCGGTGGTGGCCGGAGCCAGCCGCGGCATCGGGAAGGGAATCGCAGTCGAGCTGGGCGCGGCCGGCGCTCACGTGTGGGTGTGCGGACGCACGCTCGGGGCCCGGGCCGCTGGCGCCGGGACCGACGGCCGTCCCGGCTCACTGAGAGAGACGGCCGCAGAGATCGGCGCAGCCGGGGGCTCAGCCACCCCTTTCCGGTGCGACTTCACCCACGACGGCGATGTCGCAGCATTGTTCGATGCCCTGAGCAGACGGCACGAATCCATCGACGTCCTGGTCAACAGCGTGTTCAACGCGCACGAGTTCTCCGCGTCCATCGGACAACGGTTCTGGGAACTACCGGTCGACGCGTGGCGCCAGGTGGTTGACGTCGGGACCCGTTCCGCCTACGTGGCCGCCGTCCACGCCGCCCCCATGCTGATCGGGTCCGGGCGCGGGCTGATCGTCAACGTCTCGGGTCGGGCGGCCGAACGGTACCGGTACAACGTCCCCTACGGCGTGGGGAAGGCCGCCCTGGACAAGATGACCAGGGACATGGCCGAAGAGCTCCGGGGTGAGCGGGTGGCCGTCGTCTCCATCTGGCCCAATGTCACCCGAACGGAGAACGTGGACGCCTCGGCGGCCGCCGGTAGTTCGCTGTCCGATACCTTCGGGGACCTCGACTTGTTGGAGACGCCGCGGTACTCGGGGCGTGCCGTGGTCGCCCTGGCCTCCGACGAGAGGGTGATGGGCCGCACCGGCGGCCGGTTCTGGGTGGCCGAGCTCGGGGCCGACTACGGGCTGACCGACGAGCACGGCCGGTCGCACCCGATCCCCGACTGAGCGGGTCGGGCCGGTGGTCTACGCAGAGCTGTCGGCCGTGTCGGCACTCGGTCGCGGTGTGCGCTTCCCGTCGAACCGCTTGCCTCGAGGGATCACCGCGCCGGTGGGTGGGGTGGTGCGGTCGACCAGGCGGGAGAGCGAGACCGAAGCGGCGACCCCCTGGCTGTCGGAGATGGCCGCCTGGGAGAGTCCGATCCCCCGCGGGCTGGTCCACCCCGTCCCGGTCAGGCACAGCCACTCGTCGGTCG
>DATDHU010000055.1:0-56313 GCA_036521415.1 Acidimicrobiales bacterium | reverse complement strand
TCCCCCACGTCGAGGGCCTGGCCAACCCGGTGTCCTACGTCGACGAGCTGGCCGGCCTGCCCCAGGCCGACATCGAAAAGATCATGGGCGCCAACATGATGGGCCTGCTCGGGGCGAAGGTCCCCACCCCGGCCTGACCGGGCCTTACCTCGATCCCCAGCAACCACCGGCGACCGGGTCGCCGGCCAACGAACCGGAGGACATCATGCAGGTCGGCGTCATGGTCACCAGCTACAACCACGGCGACTGGGACCGGCTCATGGCCGGTGACTACTCCCACGGCCCCGCCATTCCCGACGCCCAGAAGCTGGACGAGACCCTCCGCATGGGTGAGCTGGTCGAGCCGTTGGGCTTTGACTCCATCTGGACGACCGAGCACTACGGATCGGCCTACTCCATGCAGCCGAATCCCATGCAATGGCTGGCCTACTGGGCGGCCCGGACCGAGCGCGTCGACCTGGGTAGTGCCGTGGTCGTCGCTCCGTGGTGGAACCCGGTTCGCCTGGCCCATGAGCTGGCCATGCTGGACATCCTCCTCGAGGGGCGCAAGCTCCACCTCGGGCTCGGTCGCGGGGTCAGCGAGCACGAGTACCTCTCGCTCGGCATCCCCCGGGAGCGGTCGCGGGACTACTTCTACGAGGTCCTCGACGTGCTCCGGCTGGCCGACAGCCAGGAGCGGTTCAGCTACGACGGGGACATATTCAAGATCCCGCCCACGACGATCCGTCCCCAGCCACGTCACAAGGGCCACCTGCTCGACGGGGCTCGAGCCGCCTTCACCACCAAGAAGTCGGCGGAACTGGCCGCCGAGGCCGGGCTGGGCCAGATGTTCGTGGCCGGCGAACCGCTCGATGCCATGACGTTGCAGGTGGGACAGTTCAACTCGATCCGGGCCGAGAAGGGGCTGCCACCGGACCAGCCGACCGCCCTGTTGTGGATGTACTGCGCTCAGACCGAGGAGGAGATCGAGGAGGGCTACGGCTATTTCGAGTCACAGCTCCTCGACGCCAAGAACCACTACTTCGACTGGAACTCGACCGGCTTCGACGGCGTTCCCGGCTACGAGGAGTACGCGGCCAAGAGCGCCAACAACGTCGACTTCGGTGCGGCGAACGTGTGGGACCAACGAAACACACAGCCGATCGGAACCCCGGCCCAGGTCATCGAGAAGATCAGGCAGGTCCAGGAGGCCGTCAGCCTGGAGTATCTGGTGATCCACGTCTTCTACGGCGCCATGCCCCGCGAGAAGGCGGAGAAGAGCCTGCGCCTGTTCGCCTCCGAGGTTCTCCCGGCCATCCACGACATGGCCACCCCGATCCATGCCTCGTCCCTGGGCGTGCCGGCGGAGACGACTGCCTCCTGAGCGGTCCGGCCTACCGGGCGTTCGGCTTGCGGCCACCGATGGCCTCGGTGACCGAGTCGGCCGCCCACACCAGCCGCTCGCCCAGTTTCTCGATCTCGGCTCGGCCGGCCGCATGGACGAAGCCCTTCAAGGTGATGGCCAGTGTCACCTCGCCGGAACGGTCGAAGACGGCCGCGGCAATGCTCGAGAGCTCATAGAGGGCATCGGGCACCAAGCGGGTGACCATGTAGCCATCGCTGTTCCGTACCTGCTCGATGAACCCCCCGAGCGTGCTGGTGAGGTCCCCCTCGGCCGAACGTGCGTCGATCGACCCCAGGATCTGGCGGACCTGGTCCAGATCGTCGCTGGCGATGGCGCTCACCGAGTACCCCCGCTCCCGCACTGCGGCCAACGCATCGAGATAGCGCTCCCGCCGGTCCGGCGCCCAGACCTCAGGGGAAGCACCCAGCCATTCGTCGATCCGCGACCGGTCCCACCAGGCCACGAAGATGGCACCGATGGGCGGGGCCAGCGGGATCCGCTGCGAGAGGTAGAGCACCCGGAGGTCGTTGCGCTCGAGCTCGGCGGCACTCGCCTTCCCGACGACGACGATTGAACGATCCAAGACGGCGGTGAGGACGACGTCGAGGCCCAGGTCCTCCGCCACCACCTTGATTGCTCGCCTGGCAATGGCCACCGCCCTGTTCTGATGAGAGGCGGCTTCGCCGAGGGGAATGATCGCCGGCCCCAAGCTGTACTCCCGTTCGGGGCTGCGGGTCACCAGGCCACCCTCGACCAGGGTGGCCAAGATCGTGTGCCCGGTGGCCTTGGCCAGGTCGAGCCGGCGGGCGAGCTCCGAGAGCGTGAAGGTCTCCGACTCGTGCTCGGCCAGGAAATTCAGGATCGACACGGCGCGCTCCACGGCAGGGCTGGTCCTATTGATCTGAGCCTCCCTTCGTCGGCGATACGAAGTCCATTGTGCCCCGGGACCGGGCCGACATCGCCCGACCGGCGTACTTCACCAGGTGAACGGCATGCCTACCCACGGGGGACGTAGCGCTCCAGGGCCGGAATGACTTCTGTTCCCAACAGCTCGATCGTGCGCATCACCGACGAGTGGGGGAGGTGGCCGAACTGGACGTAGCAGATGAGCTCGTCGACGCCGATGTCGGCGTAGTGGCACATCTTCCGGTAGCACCGCTCGGGGTCGCCCACGATGATCATGTCGGCCTCGTCGAAGGCGGCCAGGTCGAACTCGCCGTTGGCCCGAGAGGTCAGGATGGGGAAGACCCGGTCCTTTTCCTCTTGGGAGAAGTGTGGGAACTCCCACTCCAGGGTGAACTCGGCCAGGTGGTGGTACCACCACCACACGGCTTCCCAGATCCCGTTTTCCTCGGCAGCAGCGAGGCTGTCGGCGCAGTGCACCAACGTGTAGGCGGCGACTTTGTCGGTCGTGACCCGGGTGAGCGGAACCGGATCGGCGGCCGCTTCTCGGTACTGGCGGATGGTCGCCGCCGTCTGCTCGAGTGGGTTCATGATCGACATGGCCAGGAGACCGAGTCCGGACCGGCCGGCGACCGTTGCCGTTCCCGGGCTCACCCCGGCCATCCACGCCGGCGGGTGGGGGTCCTGTACCGGCTTCGGTGTGATCATCCGGAGAGGGAAGTCCATGAACTCACTGTGCTCCTCGAAGTACTCCAACTCCCACATCCCCACCACCGTCTCCATGGCCGCGCGCCACTGGTCCTTGCTCGTGGCCGGGTCCACACCGAAGGCCGTCTGCTCCATGGGCGTGGAGCGCCCCGTCCCCCACTCGACCCGGCCCTTGGACAGGACGTCGACCGTGGCCACCTTCTCGGCCACCCGGGCCGGATGGACGAAGGGATGGGGCATGAGCGTCACCCCGAAGCCCAGCCTGATCTGCTCGGTGCACTGGGACAATGCTCCCAGGATCACCTCGGACGACGGCGAGTGCGACCGGCCTTCCCGAAAGTGGTGCTCCACGTGCCAGGTGGTGTGGAACCCCATCCGATCGGCCAGCTTGATCTGCTCGATGGCCTCGGCGTAGGCCTGTTGCTCGGCGTCACGCTGCCCATAGGGGTGCGGTTTGTCCCCCCACGGTCGGGGCACATCGATCTCATAGAGGACGTCGAGCTTCATGGCTTCCCCTGCCTCCGGCCCGAAGCCGTCAGCACGATCCGGTTCAGGATCGCGGCCAGGTCGCCCGGTTTGGTGATCATCACCTCATGGCCGGCGTCGATGTCGTGCACGGTGACCCCGGGGCCCAGGCGGCGGATCATCTCGTCCTGGTCGGACGGGGCGACGGCCCGGTCCTGAAGGAGTCGGACGTACGTCTTGGGCATGCCTCGCGTCTCGGCGCTCCACGTCACGGTGTCGGTGAAGAAGCGCATCGAATCCGGCCCGACCCGGTCGAGCACGTATGACAGCTGCTGGTCGTCCAAGTCGTTGCCGAGCAGCTCACGGTGGTGCTCGGGCGACAGCGTGGTGACTTCCCCGGGGCCCGACCGCAGGCGCCGGTCGAAATCCTCACGTTGCTCTGCCGGGTTCATGGAGAGCACCGACTCGCCATCCGGCACCACCAGGCACGAGACGAAGACGAGCCGGGCGACCCGATCGCCAAGCTTCCCGGCGACCACCGGGAGGGTGGCCCCGGCCAACGAGTGGCCGACGAGGACGACCCGGTCGAAACCGGCGGCATCGATGTCGGCGAGGACCGAGTCCGCGCTCGACTCGATGGAGACCTCGTCGAGGTCCGTGGCATGGTTCCCCCGCCCGGGGAGGTCAACGGCCAGTGTCGGGGCGTCGAGCAGCGGGGCGACGCCGTCCCAGCACCAGGCACCGTGGTAGCCACCGTGCACGAGCACGACGCCCATGGATTGCACGCTTGCCTCCATGACCCTTTACCCCCTCGATTCTCGCCCCGCCTAGGCAGAGATGCCGAACCGCTCGAGTCCGAAGGCCCGGATCGCGTTCCCGCGGGCCAGTTGGTAGACCTCGACGTCCGACATCTCGGCCTCCGCGCAGATGGCGGTGAGCACCTCCTTGGAGTTCGGGAAGGTCGAGTCGGCGTGGGGGTAGTCGGTCTCGAAGCAGATCTGGTCCATGCCGATTCGATCCCGGTTGGCCAATCCGGTGGCGTCGTCGAAGATGCAGCCGTAGACGCGCCCGGGGATGTAGCTCGATGGCGGATCCGGGAGCCAGGTTCCGAAGCTGTTGTCGCTTCGCTCTTCCCACAGCTTGTCGGCCCGTTCGAAGATATAGGGCATCCAGCCCACCTGGCCCTCCGAGTAGGCAATGGTGAGCGAGGGGAAGCGGGCGAGCGTCCCGGAGAAGATGTAGTCCAGGACGGACCCCATGGCGTTCTGGAACGTCAGGGTCGAGCTGATGATGAACGGTGCGTCCGGAGCGGTGCTCGGCATCTTCGACGACGACCCGATGTGCATGCAGATGACGGTACCGGTGTCCTGGCACGCCTGGAAGAAAGGATTCCAGAATCCGCCCTTGTCGTGGATGGAGGGGAAACCCAGTGGATGGGGGTTCTCGGCAAAGGCCACGGCGAAGCTGCCCTTGCCGGCGCAGCGATGCACCTCGGCCGCGGCCAGGTCGGCGTCCCACAGCGGCACGATGGTAAGGGGTAACAGCCGGCCCCGTCCCGCACCCGCCGACCAATCGTCGATCATCCAGTCGTTGTAGGCCTGGATGCAGAGCAGGGCCAGCTCTTTGTCCCTGCGCTCGGAGAACGTCTGCCCGCAGAAGCGCGGCAGGGTATTGGGGAAGCAAAGCGCCGCATCGACATGGTTGGCGTCCATGGCCTCGAGCCTGTCCTCTTGCTTCCAGGCCCCCGGTTGATACTGATCGTAGGTGGCCACCTTGAAGCCGAGCTCGTCGAAACCCACGGCGGCAAAGTTCACCGTCAGTGGAGCAACGACATCGTCGTAGTACCAGACGTCGGCCCAGTCGCCATCGTCATCGAGCTTCCAGCTCGAGACGCCGCCGGTCGCCTGGTCTTGTGACATCCGCTGTCGGACGATCCTCGGGCCACGGTCCTGATAGCGCGACGGCAAGCGGGAGGACCACAGGTCGGCCGGCTCGATGACGTGGTCGTCGACCGAGATGATGCGGGGCACGTCGTTCATGACGGGACAGCCGGGCTCGGGGCAGGCCCGTCGGGGTTCGCCGTCAATGTGCGCTGGCCGGGATAGATCCGAAGTTGTACGTGGCCATGAGCTCCTTGCCCGACGGACCGTTGCTGCCCAGCTTCACGATCTGGGCCTGATTGATCATGACGTGCTCGGAATCGTTCTTGTAGGGCCCACACGCCCCCTGGTACTGGAGCTTCTCGAGCTGAGTGACGATGGCTGAGTGCGAGGTGCTCCCGCCGGCCGCCTGGATCGCCTTGGCGATCAGGTACACCCCATCGTAGGTGGCGGGGTCGTCAACGGCGGTCTGGGAGGTCGACGGGTAGGCAGCTTTGTAGGCTGAGGTGAACGCCTTGGCTTGGGTGGTCGTGTTGACGTCCGGATCGCAGTAGGGCGGGTAGTACATGTTGGCCATGGCCGACGCCGGTGCCAACTTGAAGGCCTGGACGGCGTTGTCACCCTGTGCCCCCATGATGGGTGCGGTGATGCCGTTCTGAGCCAGTTCGGTGACCAACAACCCGTCCGTCACCGGAAAGCTGTTGACGAAGACCGCGTCTGCAGGCTTCATGGCCAGGACTGCAGTGGTGGCGTCGGTCACACCGTCGGCCTCACTCCGCACAATGAAGTTCTTCACACCGTCCTTCTTCAGGAACTCCTCGATGAAATTGGCTGACGCCGTCGAGGCCGCGTCCTGGGTGTAGATGAGGCCCACCGTCTTGGGCTTGTACTTGGTGTACACGTACTTCGCTTCGGCCTGAGCCGTGTTGTAGTCGATCGGGTTGATGTCGAAGAAGTTGTTCAGGTGGGTGTTGGTGTAGTCGGTGAGTGGTCCGCTGGTCAGCCCCAAGGTGGGTACGCCCGACTGCTTCAACAACTGAGCGGTGGCCTGCACCTGGTCATCGACCAAGGGACCGATGATGGCGGTCGGATTCGTGGCCAGCGCCTTCTGGGTGGCGGTGACGGCCTGTTGGGGCGTGATGTTGGCGTCGTAGAACTCGAGCTTGACCGGGTGCCCGTCGGCACCGCCACGGGCGTTGATCTCGTCGGCAGCCAGCTTGAGCGGGTTCTCAGCGGTCGGACTGGCGTTGGGACCGGTCAGGATGCCCAGGTAGGCAATGGTAATTGGGCTCTTCGACGTGCTGGCTGCGCTGGCCGCGCTCCCGACAACCATCGAGAGCACCAGCACACCGGCGGTGGCCGTCGCAGCAAGGGCCCGTGTTGCTCGCATCTGCATTCCCCTCGGATTCCAAACTCGGACACACTGCCCCCACCCCGATATCGCGGTCTGAGGCCAGCGGCTACTCACTCACAGCGACTTCGTTCAAAATGACGAACGGACTATCTGCGATCTCGAACATGGTGTCTGGTGTCCAGGGCAAAGTCAAGCGGGGCGAATGGTCTCGACCGCGGTTCGGAAGAGCCGACTGCGCGCCCCGAACCCGCCTTGGCCGTCCGGGGTCGGAGCGCCGGGCGAGAACAGCACGACGCCGCCCGGCGGGGTGATCTCACCGGCGACCTGGGTGGCCTCGCCCAGATCGGCGGCCTCCACGACCGACAGGTCGACCTGTCGCTGCCGCCCCACCCTTCGCAGGGAGTCGACGATGCGACTCCCGTCGGGGGGTATGACCACGATGCGGGGCAGGGGGGCCCGTGTGGCCACCGCCTCGGCCAGCGGGGCAAAGTCGACCCCGCGATCTGCGCCGCCCAGGATGATGGTCATCGGGCGATCGGCATACGACGTCATCGACGCGGTGGCGGCGAACGGATTGCTGGCCAGGGCGTCGTCTACGTACTCGACGCCGTCTCTGGTCCCGATCGACTGGCACCGCGACGGGAGGCCGTCGAACTCCTCGATGGCGGCGGCCACCGACGGGGGCGACGGCGCAGCGCCGGTCAGGAGCAGGGCACCGGCGATCGCTCCGCACAGGTTGGCCACGTTATGGGCCCCGGGGGCCCGCAGGTCCGAGTACTCCACCAGCCGCTCATCGTCGATGCTGATCCATCCGGACTCGGCCCGCACCCGACCGCGGTCCCCGTAGAGGAGGCGACCGGGATGGCTGGCGGTGCGGTGCACCGCCTCATCGCTGGCCGCGTTGACAGCCAGCGACCGGGGCGGGCCGACCGATAGCAAGCGCAGCTTGTCCCGGTAGTAGGCCTCGACCCCGCCGTGCCAGTCGAGGTGGTCGGGAGCCAGGCTGGTCAGCACGCACACCGGCGGGGACACGGTGACCTCGGCCGCCTGGTACGACGACACCTCGACCACGTAGGCGTCGGCCTCCTCGCTGCTGTACAGGTCGGTGACCGGCGCGCCGATGTTGCCAACCAAGGCGACGCGGGACCCGCTCTGTCTGAGGATTCCTGCCGCCAATGTGGCCGTGGTGCTCTTGCCCTTGGTCCCGGTGATGGCCACGACCGGTGCGTGCTCGAAGTCCTCGAGCCACACGGCCATGGGTGTGGTCACCGCCACCCCGTGGCTGGAGGCGTCGACCAGTTCCTGGCGGTACCGGCTGACCCCGGGAGACCGGACGATGGCGTCGACCGCACCCAGCAGGGCCGGTTCGGGACCGTGGACGACGAGCGGGGTCCCGGCCACGGACGGGGCGCGGCGGGCGGCGGCCGATGGGTTGTCGTCGACCAGCACCGGCGTCGAGCCCCGTTCGATGAGCAGTCGGGCGAAGGCCGCCCCCTCCTCTCCCATTCCCCAGATCGCCACCCGGCGGGAGACGAGTGACGCCAGCCTCACGGTGGGCTCGGGACCGCCGGATGCACCGGGGCCCCGATGAGACGGGACACCAATCCCTCGATGTCGCCGATGCCCAAGCGCAGCGTCGGGTCCGGAGCCATCAGCTCTTCGACGTCGCGGTCGGAGACCAGTGCTTCGGCAGTCGGGGCCAGCGCGGCGACCACCGGGGAGCTCACCCATTCGGGCTGTCGGCCGAGCAGCCGGAGGGCGACCGCCGACTCCCTTCGCTCCCCCACGCACTCGAAGGGCTTGTCGCTGCTGCTCATCAGCGAGCGAAAGCCGTCGATCTGGCCGGCATCGGCGAACATGTCCCGCCCGATGATGGCGGTCAGCGCCGAGCGACCCAGGTGTGGGGCCAGCATCAGGCTGACGAACCGGCACTTGGGGCAGTTCCCGCACCACCGGTCGGTGGCGGCGGCATTGTGCCGGAAGGCGGTATTGCAGCTGCAGAACGTGCCGTGGTACTTGGTCAACCCGGCAAACGACCGCGAGATGGCCAGCTCCGAATAGGGCCGGAGCGCCGAGCCGTAGGTCAGGTTGGGCTCGATGGTGGTCGCCACCAGCTGGCGCAGCGCCGTCTCGAAGGGGTAGCTCTTGGAGAACTGGTGGTTGACGGCCACCCCGCCCACCGTCGACGTCTCCTCGCTGGCCGAGCGCTCGATGGCCATGGCAATGGTGTCATAGCCGTACAGGTAGCTCCCGGCCACGGCGATCAGCGAGACGATGGCGGTGATGGGCACGTGACCGTTGAGTGCGCCGCGCCCGTTCAGCTCCAACAAATGGGGGGACAGGCGCCGGCGCACCTCGATGAGCTCGAGCCCGGCCAGGCCGGCCAGCTCTCTGACCAACGGGTGGGGATTGACGGAGAACAGACGGGGGGAAAGGGGGCGCAGCGCCTCGATGAGGACCATCGAGTCCTTGCCCCCACCGATCGGGACCAGTAGGGACGATCCCCCGCCGTCCCTCGGTCGGGTCGGAGCAAGACCCCCCGGCGGCGCACCGGAGGCCGTCCGCGCCGTGAGGTGTACGTCGACAGGCACGGGCCGCCCGTTGGCGACGGCGAACTCCCGAAGGCCGTCGTCATAGAGGAGCCGGTGAAATTCCCGCTCGGCCGGGGTGAGGGCGGTCTGCTCGATGCTCACGGTGGTCGGGGCGGCGGCCTTGAAGTAGCTGACTCCGGCGGCGATGTGGAGATGGGCGACCGCTCGGCCGAATCCATCGGTATCGAATCCGGTATCGAATCGGTCTCCGGCCGTCGACGGTTCGGTCACGAACTCGACCGTCTCGGCGAAGTGCTCGTGGTCGTCGAAGGCGTAGCGGAGGGTGATCAGGCGGCTGGCCGGCTCGTAGTCCCAGTCGGTGATCCGGAAGGTGTCGACCGATCCCGGGTCGAAGGCAGGCTGGTCGCTCATCGCGCCCGACAGCGTACCGGCTGGTCGGCGACGTCCTGCTCGTCCTCGGCCCGGCTCAACCGCTCGCCTCCGCCGGTGCCGGCGCCGGTGCCCCACCCATCATCTTCAGCATCGTGGCCCCTCCGGTTCGGAAGAAACGCCAGACTAGGGCGATGCCCATCGTGATGAAGACGATGTTCAGGTAGGTGGTGTAGTTCCAGCTGACGCTGGCCGTGAGCACGCTGGCGTTGCGGGTGGTGGGGACGATCCCGGCCGCTCCGAAGATCAGCTCGACGGCGTAGCCGGCCAGCACCATGGTGACGTAGAAGGAGGCCAGGACGAACAGCATCATCCTCGTCCCGTAGTACTTCCGGTAGATGACCAGAATGGGCAGGATGATCAGGTCGGCGAAGATGAAGCTGATGACCCCGCCGAAGCTGATCCCACCGTTCCACAGCACGGCGGCCAGGGGAACGTTCCCGATCGAGCAGACGAACGCGACGATCGAGATTACCGGGCCGATGAGCGGGCCCCACACCTTGGACAGCACCGGGTGACCGGTGAAAAAGAGATGGCGCCAGAAGCTGTCCGGCACCCACGCGGCGAGGGCCCCGGCCAACAGGAGGCCGATCACGATGTCTCGCACCACCGCGGCCCACTCCATCACGAAGACATGGGACACGGCGGTCCGTCCCTCGCCAGTCGAGAGCCGGCGCCACAGGCTGCCCGTGGCTCGGATGCTCATGTCCATGGCCGCGTGCCCTTCCATGGAGCCGGCCAAGCCCCGTTCGGCCTGGACCCTGGCGTCGGCCACGAGTCGTTGGCGCAGTGCCAGCCGGAAGATGACGGCGATGAGGACGATCATGATCGGGCCGCCGACGAACTCGGCCGCGGTGAATTGCCACCCGAGCAAGAGGGCCATGATGATGCCCAACTCGACGACGAGGTTGGTCGAGGCGATCTCGAAGACCATGGCTGCGGTGAAGTCGGCCCCTTTGCGGAACAGCCCCCGGGCCAGGGCCACGGCTGCGTAGGAGCACGAGGAACTGGCTACGCCCAGCACGGTCGCCGATGCCAGGGCCTTGGGTGCGGCACTGCCGAGGAGCCGCTCCACCGTTCGCTTGTGCACCAACGCCTGCACGATGGCCGAGAGGGTGAACCCCAGTATGAGGGACCAGGCAATCTGCCAGGTCATGGCGCCGGTCACCGACAGGGCGTGGCCGATGGCGTGGAGAACCCTCACTGTGCCCGCGCTGTGCCGACCGGTGTTCCCGTTGCCACCATCCCGGGGAGTGTACCCTAGCGGGGTATAAGGACAAGGAGGATCGGATGCCGGGATATACGGGTCATAAGGACCAGGTGACCAAGCGCCTGCGGCGCATCGAGGGCCAGGTTCGAGGTCTTCAGCAGATGATCGAGGATGACCGCTACTGCATCGACGTCCTCACCCAGGTCTCGGCGGTCACCAAGGCCCTCCAGGCCGTGGCGCTGGAACTGATGGGCGACCACCTGGGATCTTGCGTGACCGAAGCCATCGAGGCGGGAGGGCCGGCGGCACAGGAGAAGATCACCGAGGCGACCGAGGCCATCGCCCGCCTCGTTCGTTCCTGACCGGCGGAAGGGTGGGCCTCAGTCGTCGGCGGGGATGGCCTTGTCCGCCGCCCGGGGAGGGTTGGCCGGCGGATCGGGCAGCTCGTCGTCCGACGCACCCTCGTTCTCGAGCTCGTCGGCCAGTTCTTGGTCCTCGGCTGCGGCCATGCCGAACTGGTGGTCCTGCACATCCCTGTCGACTTGGTCCTTCGGACCGTAGGTCATGGCTCTCCTTCGCCGACACAGCGTTGTGTCCTTGCCGATGGGCAGTACCACTGGTCCTTACCCTCCCCGGTCGCCGATCACACGCACCCGACGCGCCGCCGTCGAGGAAACTCCGTCCCCGGTCGAACGGGCTCAGTGGTGGTAACCGCCCGGCTCGGGCGGCAGGGGTGTGCTCAGCGACGACAGGTAGGTGACCGAGTCGGACAGGTGGGAGAGAAAGAGGTCACTCAGGTCGTGGCTGAACCCGTTGCGGACCACCACCCGCAACACGCTGAGGTCCTGTCGGTTCTCGGGGAAGGTGTAGGCGGGGACCAACCATCCCTTGCTGCGAAGCTCCTTGGATACGTGGAACACGTCGAAGCCCGATATGTCCTCATGGAGAGCGAAGGAGAACACAGGTAGTTCGCTGCCGTCGCTCAGGAGCCAGAAGGGGCCGAGCTCCCCCACCTTTCCGGCCAGCTGGCTGGCCACGTCCCGGCAGGCCTGCTGGATTGCCCGATAGCCCTCGAACCCGAGACGAATGAAGTTGTAGTACTGGGTTATGACCTGATTGCCCGGCCGGGAGAAGTTGAGAGCGAACGTCGGCATGTCCCCGCCGAGATAGTTGACGCGAAAGACCAGATCCTCGGGGAGGGCTTCCGCATCGCGCCAGACCACCCATCCCACGCCCGGATAGACCAGCCCGTACTTGTGACCGGAGGCGTTGATCGACTGCACCCTGGGCAGTCGGAAGTCCCAGACCAGGTCGGGATCGAGAAACGGGGCGATGAAACCGCCCGAGGCTCCGTCGACATGGACGGGCACATCGATGCCCTGGTCGGCCTGGAGTCGATCGAGGGCGCCGCAGATATCCGCGATCGGCTCGTAGCTGCCATCGAACGTGGAGCCGAGGATGGCCACCACACCGATCGTGTTCTCGTCGCAATACTGGGCTACCTCGTCGCCGGTGAGATGAAAGCGGTTCCCCTCCAACGGCACCAGGCGGGGCTCGACCTCCCAGTACCGGCAGAACTTCTCCCAGCAGACCTGGACATTCGCCCCCATCACCATGTTGGGCCTGTGGGCCGCCTTTCCCGCTTGCTCCATGCGTTTGCGCCAACGCCATTTGAGAGCCATGCCGGCCAGCATCGACGCCTCGCTCGATCCGGTGGTCGACGTCCCCGTGGCCCCACCCTGTTCATCGGTATTCCACAACCCACTGATCATGTTCACGCAGCGTCGCTCGAGCTCGGCCGTGCGCGGATACTCGTCCTTGTCGATCATGTTCTTGTCGAACGTGTTCGCCATCAGCTCCTTCGCTTCGGGCTCCATCCACGTGGTGACGTAGGTGGCCAGGTTGAGCCGGGACAAGCCGTCGAGCAAGAGCTCGTCCTGCACCAGTTGGAGCGCGGTATCAGCTCGCATGGCGCCAGGAGGCATCGCCGTCGTGGCCACGAGCCCACATTCGTCGGCCCGGGCGAACATTGGATCGATGGCCGAGTCGGCCATCGGTTCTTCCTTGACTGGCTCGCGGCGGTGAACGGCCATCCAGGCCTCCTTGTTGGACGAGGTGCAGACCTTGACGAGCACGCATCCGGGGGCCCACTGTAGGGACTCTGTACCTGTCCCGTCGGTAACCTCAGCCCCGGGGGACCGCTCAGGGAGTGGTCAGCACGGAGAACGGAAGGATCGTCAACAGATCCCCGACGGCGACGCGCCCGCGACGGATCGACACCACTGACCCGGTGAGCACGTCGACGAGGTGCCCCGGGGAGCCGTGGGGCAGCACCACCGACGCGCCGGCCCACAGGTCGGGGCCGACGGGCATGCGACCGGGTCCGGCCACGGCCAGGGGAAGGCGAGGGACCACGACCACGGCCCAGTCCGATCGGCGACGCCGAGCAAAGGCCACCACGTGGTGGCGGAGCCGGCCGCCGACATCGAGTGGCAGGTAGGAGCCAGAATCGAACAGGCTGGGACGGCCCCGCCGCAACCGGAGCAGCCGCTGGGTCACCATCAGCTTCAATCGACCGTCGGGCCAGGAGGTAAGGAGGCGGGCGGCCAGGCCCTCGCCGTCGGTCGCCCGGTCCAGCGCCTGGATCATCCGAGCCCGCCGCTCGAAGTCCACTGGGCGCCGGTTGTCGGGGTCCACCAATGAGTGCGACCAGAGCTCGGTGCCCTGGTAGACATCGGGAACGCCGGGAACGGTGCACTTGAGTACGGTCATCGCTAGTGCGTTCACCGCGCCGGCCGGCCCCACCGCCTGCAGGAGCCGACCGAGGTCGGCATGGAAGCGACGGTTGGTAGGAGCCAGGACCCTGCGGACGAAGGAACGCACGGCGCGCTCATAGTCCTCGTCGGGCCGAAGCCAGCTGGTCCGGACCTTGGCCTCCCGCAGGGCCTTGACCATGTAGTCCTGGACCCGCCGGCTGAAATGCCTTCGATCATCGGGATCGAGCGGCCACGCTCCGACGATGGTCTGGTAGGCGAAGAGCTCATCGTGGGGATCGAGAGAGGCAGCCAGCGACAGATGCCAGCCGTGCCATCGGGTCACGTGCTCCTCCCAGCTCGCGGGCACCTCGGACAGCACGGCCAGGCGGGATCGGACGTCCTCACTCCGCTTGGTGTCGTGGGTGGAGGTGGCACACAACGAGCCGCGGCCGATGCGTCGACGCCGGTCCATCGCCTGGTGGAACTGGTCCACGGTCAGGGGCGGGCGGCCCGGGTCGGTGCCGACCTCGGTCAGCGCGGCCAGGCCTCCCGAGCGGTAGAGGGCGGTGTCCTCCACGCCCTTGGCCGTCACTGCGCCGGTGTGCTGTTGCCACCGCTGCACCAGCTCGAGGCGGTTTGGCCCGACGGCAGCTCGACCGGCGCTGTCTGCAGGCCTCTCAGGCCTCTCACGCGCATCGCCGGTGAGCAGCGGGAGGACCAGGTCCACGGCCCGCCGGCCTTCCGCGTCCAGGTGGGCCCGCGCCCCGGTCGCGGCTCGCACCAGCCGGCGCCGGTCCTCACCGCTGGCCCCGCTGGCCTCGACGTAGGTACGGTAGACACCCAGTCGGGCGGCCAGCTCGACCAGTGCTCGCACCAGGTCGGGCCGGGCCAGGTCGAGACCGCCCGGTGGTCGGGACAGACGGGGGGCGACCAGGTCGGCCAGGCGTGCCACCTGACCCGCGAAGAGCGACCGTTGGACGAACCGCTTCGAGGCCGTGGCCAGTTCGTCAAAGGACCGATCGTCACCGGTCCACGCCGCCGCCAGGCCGGCGATGGCGCCGGCACCGTCCCCGTCGACCAGCAGCGAGCCGACCAGGTCGGCAAACTCGTACCCGGTCGTGCCGTCGACCGTCCAGGAGGACGGAAGCCGCTCGTCCCGAGCCAGGATCTTCTCGACCAGGAGCACCGGTCGGGTCCCCTGGACCCGATCGAGGTCGTCGCGCAGTTGGGCCAGGTAGCGGGCCGGATCGGCCAGGCCGTCGACGTGGTCGACCCTGAGCCCGGCAATACGATCGTCGGCGGCCAGACGGAGGAGCAGCGGGTGCGTCGCCTCGTACACCGTCGGGTCCTCGACCCGGACACCGACCAGTCCGTCCACGTCGAAGAAACGCCGATAGTTCCCCTCGTGGCGACCGAGCCGCCATGAGGCCAGTCGGTAGTGCTGGTGGCCGAGCAATTCGGCCATGTCGTCGGCGTACGAGTCGTTGGCGCGTGAGTCGTCGGCGTAGGAGGCCGATCGCACACTGGCGAGCGAACGAACCAACCGGGCGGGGCTCTCGGGGGCGATCGGGAACCGGTGGTCGGAATAGGACAGCACCGACGACCCCTTCTCGAGGACCACGGCCAGCTCGGCGTCGGCGATGACCTCGGCCAGCGAGCGGCCCAGGACGGGGAGCAGGACCCGCCCCTCGTGCTTCGTCCAGTCGATATCGAAGTAGGGGGCGAACGCAGAACCCTGCCCACGCGCCAGCACGTCCCACCACCAGGGATTCGCGGCCACCGCCGCAATGTGGTTGGGCACCGCGTCGATCAGGAGGCTCATGGCCCGCCCGGCCAGGGCGGCCAGGAGAGCCTCGAGCCCTTCGGCCGAGCCCAGCGCCGGGTCGACGCGGGTCGGGTCGACCACGTCATAACCGTGCATGCTTCCCGGGACGGCCATGGTCACCGGCGAGACATAGAGGGTCTCGACCCCGAGCGCCTCCAGGTAGGGCACGAGCTGGGTGGCCCGGTCGAACCCCAGCCCGTTGAGCTGGAGCCGATAGGTCGAGCCGAGTCGGCGGCGGGCCGGCGTGGGGCTCGGAGAGGTCCCCGTCACTCGTCCAGGCGTTCGTTGTGACGGAGCAGGAGGCTCGAGTGGGCGGTGAGGTTGACGGCGGGCGTCCGGACCGTCCGGCCCTGTTCACCCGGCCGCGCCGTCGAGAGCAGCTCCTCCCATCGCCCGGGCCATTCCAGGCGCGGCAGTGTCCAGGATCGGGACCGACTGGAGGCGTTCAGCAACAAGAGCAACGAGTTGCTCTTGACCAGCCGCCCCCGGGTGTCGACCTCGTCGGCGGCCCGCCCGGGGAGGAGCATGCCGATCGAGCGGTTCTCGGGGTCCTTCCAGTCGTTGTCGGTCATCATCTCGCCATCGGGGCGGACCCAGGTCGCGTCCCGGGCCTGGTCGCCGACGGGCTCACCGGTGAAGAAGTCGCGCCGGCGCAAGATGGGATTGGCCTCCACGATGGAGATAAGGTCCCGGGTGAAGTCGCAGAGGGCGCCGCCTGTCTCGCCCACGTCCCAATCGACCCAGCTGACCTCGGAATCCTGGCAATAGGGGTTGTTGTTGCCCATCTGGGTCCGCCCGATCTCGTCGCCTCCGAGGACCATGCGCACGCCCTGGGAGAACATAAGGGTGGTCAGGAAATTGCGCTTCATCCTGTCCCGGGCCCGTTCGATCCGGACCGAAGGAGAGGGCCCCTCCACCCCCCAGTTCCGGCTGAGGTTCTCACGGGCACCGTCGTGATTGTCCTCTCCGTTGGCCTCGTTGTGCCGATACTCGTAGCTGACCAGGTCGGTCAGGGTGAAGCCGTCGTGGCAGGTGACGAAGTTCACCGATGCATACGTGCGGCGACCGCTCGGGGCGTAGATGTCGCTGGAGCCGGTCAGGCGGGAGGCCAGCTCGGGGACCTGGCCCGGGTCCCCGCGCCAGAAGCGCCGGACCGCATCCCGGAAGGCGCCGTTCCACTCCGACCAACCGGGCGGGAACCGGCCCAGCTGGTAACCGTCTGGGCCCACGTCCCACGGCTCGGCGATGAGCTTCACCTTGGAGAGCACCGGGTCCTGCTGGATGATCTCGAAGAAGGCACTCGGGTGTCCGGCCTCGTAGCCACGGACCAGCACCGGTGCCAGGTCGAAGCGGAACCCGTCCACGTGCATGTCGGTGACCCAGTAGCGGAGGCTGTCCATGATGAGGGCCATGGCCCGTGGGTGCATGATGTTGAGGCTGTTGCCCGTCCCGGTGAAGTCGACGTGGAACCGGGGGTCCTCGGGGTTCAGCCGGTAGTAGGCGGCGTTGTCGATGCCCCGCAAGGACAAGGTGGGGCCGAGATGGTTGCCCTCCCCAGTGTGGTTGTAGACGACGTCCAGGATGACTTCCAGCCCGGCACGATGGAGGGTCCGGACCATCGACTTGAACTCGCCGATCTGCTCTCCCAGGCCACCCGTGGCGTACCCCACGTGGGGTGCCAGATAGGCGATGGAGTTGTAGCCCCAGTAGTTGGTGAGCCCGCGCTCTACCAGGTGGCGGTCGGCCACGAACTGGTGGGTCGGCATGAGCTCCACCGCGGTGATCCCCAGGCCGACCAGGTGGTCGATGATCGGGTCCGAAGCCAGACCGAGGAAGGTACCGCGGAGGTGCTCGGGCACGCCGGGGTGGCGCTTGGTCATGCCCCGCACGTGGCACTCGTAGATGACGGTCCGGTTCCAGGGCGTGTTCGGCGACCGGTCGTCGCCCCAGGTGAAGGCGGGATCGGCCACCACGCACTTGGGCATGGCACCGGCCGAGTCCCGGGGGTCCAACGAGAGGTCCTCGGCCGGGTCCCCGATGGTGTACCCGAACAGCTCGTCGCTCCAGCGGATGGTGCCGCTCACCGCCTTGGCATAGGGGTCGATGAGCAGCTTGGCCGGGTTGAAGCGGTGGCCCTCGTCGGGTGCATAGGGACCGTCGATCCGGTACCCGTAGAGGGCGCCCGGGCGGACGTCGGGCAGGTAGGCATGCCAGACCCGGTCGGTCGCCGCCGGCATCGACACCTGGGCCGAGGGCTCGCTCGACTCAGGGGTGTCGAACAAGCAGAGCTCGACCGCGGTTGCGTGTTCGGAGAAGATGGCGAAGTTGACGCCCTCGCCGTCCCACGTCGCCCCCAGGGGGTAGGGACTTCCTGGCCAGATCCGCATGCTCATACCTCTCTGTGACCGGCATCCGCGTGACCGGCGTCTGTGTAACCAGCGTCGCCGTGACCGGCGTCTGTGTAACGGACGTCGCCGTGACCGGCGTCTCTGTCTGCCCGTCGTCCGGCGTCGCCGTAGGCACAGAACCCCCATGGGGCCACTCGGACCACGCAGTCGGCCCCGACCTTCTCGGGTTGCCGCTCACCGCGGCCGCCCAGTGCCGAGTCGGCCGAGTCGATGAGGCAGGTCCATGATCGGGGTTCGCCGGCTTCGTCGCCCGGGGCGGGAAGTCGGACCTCGTTCGGGCCCGTGCCGAAGTTGAACAGGCTACACACCGACTCGGTCCTGTCTGAACGGATCAGGGTGACGACATCACCGTCAGCGTGGGCCCGCGCCCCCTGCCGAGCCGAGCGGGACAGCGCCGGATGAGCACGGCGAAGCGCGATCAGCGATCGGTAGAGGGCCCACAGCTGTGCCCCTTTGGGAGCCGAGCGCCGGGCCTGGTCGAGTACTGCCGCCCGGAACGTGTCGTCGTCGAGGGGGTCAAGGGGCTCGTCAGGCCAGCCGAGACCGGCCATCTCCTCCCTCCGGCCTCGGCGCACCGCTTCGCGCAGCCCGGGATCGGTGTGGTCGACGAAGTAGGCGAACGGTGCCGTCTCCCCGTACTCCTCCCCCATGAACAACAAAGGCACGCCGGGCGACAACAGGAGCACGGCGGCGGCCAATCGGAGGGCATCGGGGCCGACGATCGACGATAGGCGATCGCCCCGGGGCCGGTTGCCCACGTGATCGTGGTTCTGGGCAAAGAGCACGAAGCGTTCGGGCGCGATCGCCGTCGAGCCGGCGCCGTGGCGCCGGAAGCGGTAGCCCGAGTACTGGCCCTGGAAGACGAAGCCCTCGGACATCGACCGGGCCAGCTGGCCGAGGTCTCCGAAGTCGGCGTAGTAGCCGACGCGCTCGCCGGTCAGCGCGGCGTGGAGGGCGTGGTGGAAGTCGTCGTTCCACTGGGCATCGAGGCCCAGTCCCCCCACGCCCGCGGGCGAGACGACCCGGGGGTCGTTGTCCGCGCTCTCGGCGATGAGGTCGAACCGGCGACCGAACACGGTGCCCAGTTGCTCCGCCGCGCCGGCCAGGTCGGCCAGGAACGGTGTGGCGGTGGGGTCGACGATGCCGTGCACGGCGTCGAGGCGGAGCCCGTCGACGTGGAAGTCCCGGAACCAGGTGAGGGCGTTCTCCACGAAGTACCGGCGAACCTCGTCGGAGTCGGGCCCGTCGAAGTTGATGGCGGGCCCCCAAGGAGTCCGGTATCGGTCAGTGAAGTACGGACCGAAGGCGTCGAGCACGCTGCCTTCGGGGCCCAGGTGGTTGTAGACCACGTCGAGCACGACAGCGATCCCCCGCTGGTGGGCGGCGTCCACGAACCGCTGGAAGGCGGTGGGCCCCCCGTAGCTGTGCTGCGCGGCGTAGGGGAAGACGCCGTCGTACCCCCAGTTGCGGGTGCCGGAGAACTGGGCCACGGGCAGCGGCTCCACCGCGGTGATCCCCAAGTGGGCCAGCTCGTCCAGGACCTCGATGGCCGAGTCGAAGGTGCCGGCCGGGGTCAGCGCCCCGATGTGGGCCTCGTAGAAGACGTGTTGCCACAGGGGCCGGGACACGAACCCGCCGTCTCCCCACTGGTGGGCCAGGGGGTCGAACACTTCGGAGGGACCGGACACGCCGTCGGGCTGGAAGCGCGAGGCCGGGTCGGCCAGCTCGCGCCCGTCGTCGAGCACCAGCCGGTAGCGGGCCCCAGGCCCGAGGCCGTCGACCGTCGCCGTGTGATACCCCCCATCGGCGGGGTCGAGGGGAACCAGCCGGTTCGGGTCCTCGAGCACGTGCACGGCCACCGTGGCCGACCTCGGCGCCCAGACCGACAGGTGGGTTCCCCGACCGGGCACGGGCACGGCCCCGAGGGGCATTGCGCCGGTGGGCATACTGGGAACTCCGACCAGATCCCACCGGGACGGCACATTCACGATCCCAGCTCGCGCCGGAAGAACACGCAACCCAACGGGGGCGCGGCGACCCGCACGGTGTGGGGGCGGTCGCGCCATGGCACCGGCTCGGCCACCACGGCGCCGAGGTTGCCCACGCCACTGCCCCCGTACTCGGCTGCATCGCTGTTCAACAGCTCGATCCAGGACCCGCCTTCGGGAACGCCGACGGGGAGCTTGTGACGGGGGACCGGCGTGAAGTTGCAGACGACCAGCACCGACTGGCCGGCCGCGTCGCGGCGGAGGAAGCTGAGCAGGCTGAGCTGGTCGGCATCCATCTGCACCCACTCGAACCCGCTCGGATCCGAGTCCAGCTCGTGCAGCGGGGTGTGGTCCCGGTAGAGGCGGTTGAGGTCGGCGACCCACCGGCTCAGTCCGGCATTGCGTTGGCGGCCGAGCAGGGCCCAGTCGAGACCGCGGTCGTGGGCCCATTCGCGCTCCGAACCGAGCTCCGACCCCATGAAGAGGAGCTTCTTTCCCGGTTGGCCGAACTGGTAGCCCAACAGCAGCCGGAGGTTGGCGAACTTCTGCCATTCGTCCCCGGGCATGGCTGTGAGCAACGAGCCCTTCCCGTGGACCACCTCGTCGTGCGACAGGGGCAGCACGAAGTTCTCGGTGAAGGCGTAGACCTGCCGGAAGGTGAGCTGATTGTGGTGATAGCGCCGATGGACCGGGTCCTCGGACATGTAGGCCAGGGTGTCGTGCATCCAGCCCATATCCCACTTGAGGCCGAAGCCCAGGCCACCGGCGTCTGTCGGCCGGGACACGCCTGGCCATGCGGTGGACTCCTCGGCGATCGTCTGGACGTCGGGATGGTCGCCGTAGATCCCGATGTTCAGCTGCTGGAGGAACGACACGGCGTCGAGGTTCTCCCGACCGCCGTGCGCGTTGGGCACCCACTCACCGGGCTGGCGGGAGTAGTCCAGATAGAGCATGGAGGCGACGGCATCGAACCGGAGACCGTCGACGTGATAGCGGGACAGCCAGTGCTCGGCCGACGAGGCCAGGAAGCTCCGCACCTCGTGGCGCCCGAAGTTGAAGATGAGGCTGCCCCAGTCGGGGTGCACGCCCAGGCGAGGGTCGGCGTGGTCGTAGAGGTGGGTGCCGTCGAACTCGGCCAGGCCGAAGGCGTCGTTGGGGAAGTGGGAGGGGACCCAGTCCAACAGCACGCCGATCCCGGCCTGATGGAGGGCGTCGATCAGGGCCATGAATTCCTGTGGGGTGCCGTAGCGGGACGTCGGCGCGAAGAACCCGGTCACCTGGTAGCCCCACGACCCGTAGAAGGGGTGCTCCATCATGGGCAGGAGTTCCACATGGGTGAACCCCAGGGTGCGGACGTGGTCGATCAGCCGTGGCGCCACCTCGCCGTAGCCGAGCAACCGACCGGGTTCCTCGGCTGACCGGAGCCAGCTCCCGAAGTGCACCTCGTAGATGGAGATCGGTGCGTCGAGCGCGGCGCGCTCGCCGCGGGCCCGCATCCACTCCTCGTCCCCCCACCGGTAGGCCAGGTCCCAGACCACCGACCCGGTTCTCGGCGGCGTCTCGCTGAAGAACGCCACCGGATCGGCCTTCTCCAGGACGCGCCCGTCGCGGGTCGAGATGGCGAACTTGTAGATGTCGCCTGACCCCGCCCCCTGCACCACCCCTTCCCAGATGCCCGAGCTGCCCCGCATCCTCAGCTGGTCGGCGCGGCTATCCCAGCCGTTGAAGTCCCCGATCACGGCCACCGACGAGGCGTTGGGCGCCCAGACCGAGAAGTTGACTCCCCCGCCGTCCGGCCCGGCCAGCACGTGGGCACCCAGCTTGTCGGCCAGGCGCCGGTGCGTTCCCTCGTTGAACAGATAGACGTCGTCGTCGGACAGCCGGCTGCCGGCGGCAGCCGGTGGGCTGCCGGCAGCCCGCGCCCGGCTCACGTCGCCCTCCCCGGAAGCCGGTCGGCCGCGCTCCCCCCCGGGCTCCCGGCGGCAGCCGGTTCGCGCCGGGCCCGGTCCACCTGGGCCAGCACGCCGACCACGCGAGCATCTCGCCGCGCCTGTTCCAGGGTGAGAGCCGACCGGAGCCGCCAGTTGGGCACTTCGGGCCCGGTGCCCGGACGGTTCTGGGGTTGGCGCTCGAGCCAGAGATCCTCGAGGTCGACCAGCATGAGCAGCGCCTCCCCGGCGGCCATGTGCCCGAGGCAGGCCCGCAGGAGATCCATCGTCTCGACGGCTGGCGCCAGTCCGGCGGTGCCGCCGGCCGGCAGGCGCAGTGCGACCTCGAGGGCCGCCCTGTTCGCCTCCCGATCCGCCCGTTCGGCGCCGGCCGTCGCCACGTCGAGGGCGCCCGACCGTTGGCGCTCGTCGATGTCGGTGCCCTCCCAGTAGGCGGCGAAACGGGGCAGGTCGTGGGTTCCCCATGCGGCCAATGACCGCTCGGGGACCGCCGGTGCGGGGTCGCTCGTCGAGGTCTCGAACTGGAACACCCAGGACCGCAGCATCCTGTCGTGGGCCATCGCCGCTCGCACCCGATCGGGAACGGTGCCGAGGTCCTCCCCGACGATCGTGGTCCCCGAGCGGCTGGCTTCCAGCGCCACGACGGCGCGCATTTCCTCGTTCCGATACCGCACATACGCGCCGTCGCCGTCGCCGGACCCGTCCGGGAGCCAGTAGAGGCGATCCAAGCCCATCACGTGGTCGATACGCACGGCGTCGGCGTGGCGGAAGGCCTGGCGCAGCTGGGCGATGAGGTAGCGGTAGCCGTCGTCCCGGAGGCCGTCGGGATGCATTGGTGGGAACCCCCAATTCTGGCCGGCAGCGAAGAAGGCGTCGGGTGGGGCCCCGCCGCTCACGCCGGTGGCGAAGGCGTGCGGCTGCCACCACGGGTCGAAGCCAGAGGGGTGCACGCCCACGGGGAGATCGAGGTAGAGGCCGGCGCCTCTCCCCTGGCCCACCGTGGCCAACTGTTGATCGGCGACCCACTGGACGTAGAGGTGATAGTGCTCGACGTCGTCGTTCGTCCCCTCGACTGCCCGCGCTGCCTCCGCGCCCGACCACGTCGGCCACGGCGAGCCCAGGCGCTCGCAGGCCGAGCGGAAACGGGCGTAGGAAACCAACTCGGGTCGGGCGGCGGCAAAGGCCTCGAGCTGGCTCCGACGGGTCGACGGCCCGGCAAACAGTGCGGCCACCATGGGGACGAGGACGGCGCGGAGGGTGGCCATGACCTGTCCGTGATCGATCACGCGGGCAGCCCGGGCCGTTTCGACCTGCCGGCGGACGGTGTCGCTGGCCAGCAGCCGGCGGGCTTGCGGCGCAACGGCCAGCTCGGGCAATCCGGTCGGGTCGACATGGATCTCGTTCAGACCCAGTTTGGTCACGGGGCGGTACGGGCTGGGGTCCACTGGGCCGTCCAGGAACACTGGGTAGAGGGGCAGCGTGCCGACCAGGGCGCCCCCCTGGTCGCCGACCCACCGGGCCAGGTCTCCAAGGTCGTGATAGCTGCCCACGCCACGGTCACGCCCGGTCCTGAGGGCATGGAGCGGGAGGAAGGCCCCCCACCCCCGGGCCGGAAGCGGGCAGGTGTGGGCGACCAGCACCAACGCCGTGGCCACCGGGCCGGGAGCCAGCAGCGTCAGCCGGTGGTAGCCCGGGGGCAGCACCTCCCCCTCGCCCGGCTCCGGGCTGCCGTCCAACGGGACCTCGTAGATGTCGAGGTCCCGTCCGTCCACCGTGTCCCGTCCCACCAGTGTGGCGCCGATCTGGGACAGGCGCCGCCTTCGCACCGTTCCGTCCTCCAGGTCGAGCTGATGCCATCCGTCGGCCCAGACCACGTGATCGGGCAGTGACACGCGGACCGTCCGCCGCTCGCCCGACCACTGCACGACGACCGGCTCCATCGGTCGTCGGGCCCGGCTGGCGGTCACCGCCCGCCAGGCCTCGGGGGCGTCTTCCACCCGGCTGAGGGGAACGCCCAGCGCGCCGAGAATGGCGGCGAGGGTCGGCGGGCGAGCGTGGTGGCGGGCTCCGTCGTTCCCGGTGAATTCGGTCTCCACGCCGGCCACGGCGCAGAGTGCCTCCAGGGCCCGGACCTCGTCGGCCTGGACGCGGCTCACGGGCTCGACTCCAGGATGTCGAGCACGCCCCGGGCCGGGATGTCCACCCAATCGGGTCGGCTGTTGGCCTCGTAACCCAGCTCGTACACGGCCTTTTCCAAGAGGAAGAAGTCGAGCAGCCCGGCCAGCTGTTCGGGGTCCGCGGGGAGGAACCCACCCGGTCGGGCCACCTCGAGGTAGGCGTTGAGGAAGGTGCCGGACACCCAGCGGTACCACAGGGTGAGCCACGCCTCGAGATCGGGGTGCAGCGACGTGTTGAGGTCGCGGCTGAGGCGGATGGCCGCCGCCTGCGACGCGTAGTGGAACGAACGGATCATCCCGGCCACGTCGATCAGGGCCGGGCGCTTGAGCCTCCGTTGGCTCAGCGACCGGTTCGGCTCGCCCTCGAAATCGATGATGACGAAGTCCTTGCCTGTCCACAGCACCTGGCCCAGGTGATAGTCCCCGTGGCACCGGATCCGCTCGGCTTGGATCCGCAAGGAGCTCATGACCCTGAGGCGGTGGGCCACCTCGTCCTCACGGGCCAGGACCTGTCGCAGGCATTCGGACGGGTCGGCCACCGACGCCAGTTGGCGGAACACCCGCTTGGTCAGGCTTCGGGCTCCGTGGAACAGCGCCTGGCGCTCGATCCCGGTCATCGGCTGGGGGGCGAGGTCGGGATCGCCCGAGTCCGATGTCAGGGCCAGGTGGAGCTCGGCCGTGCGCCCGCCGAGTAGGGACGCCCACTCGAGATGGGGACCGACCAGGAGATTGCCCGGTTCGAGGTTGGCCACGGCCACATCCAACAGGCGCAATGGCGCGGTCATCTGGAGGTCGTCCGATCCCGGGTTGGCCAGCGCCTCTTCGAGGCCGTGGCCCAAGGCATCGACCACGTAGCTGAAGCCGCTGCCCTCGTTGGGGACGAATGCCTCGAGGGCGGCCACGGTGACCGGCTCGGATCCGGCCGCGTCGGCTCGGTACTCGATCGATCCGGCGGTGGGCGGCGCGTAGGCGAAGTGGGCCCGCTCGCTCAGGAACCGACCGAGCTCGACTCCGGGGTTGACTCCCTCCTCGAATCGTCGGATGAACTTCACGATGGCCTGATCCCCGAAGGCCACCGAACTGTTCGACTGCTCGGCGCTGATGGGGACCGGTGGAGTCTCGGTCGAGATCCGCTCACGCACAGACCGGAACCGGGGGGTGGGAATGCCGATCAGGCGACCGCGGGCGCCGGGCAACGGCCGGCGTCTCGACAGCATCTGCAGGACGGCCCAGGAGAACTCCGGCTCCCAGACGGCGTCATAGACCACCCCGTCCTCGCCAGCGGCCCGAAGATCGGCGATGATCGCCTCGGGCTTCCAGCGTTCGATCTCCTCGGCCCGGGCCCCGACGGCGAAGGCGACGGGCATCGAATAGAGCTCCGGGCTCCCGTAGTCGAGTTCCACCCGCACGATGGTGAAATGGGCCATCGGCTGGTCCCGCCGGCCCCCGGCGGGGGTGATAGGCACGCTGTCCACCACCGAGACCGAGGTGATCTTGCGGACCTTGTCCCCGAACCAGCGCCGTTCGGCAAGGTAGGCCGGCAGGTAGTCCTCCAGCCGACGGACCCCCGATCCGGTGAGGAGCTCGCTCCAGTTGCCGCGGACGGTGAACGAGCCGCGAGGCACCTGGGACCGTGCGGTCTCCCGCTCGAGTGAGAACCAGTAGAAACCGTGGGGCCCCAGTGTGATGAAGTAGGGCAGGTCGCCCACGACGGGGAATTCCATGTTCCCGAACAGCTCCACCGGCGTGGCCCCGCGGAACTCGGAGAGGTCGAGCTCGGCGCACTGCACGTTCCGGGACAGGTTGACGACCACCAGGATCAGCTCGTCCCCGTAACGCCGGAGGAAGGCGAGCACCTTGCGGTTGTCGGGGCGCAGGATCTCCAGGCTCCCCGAGGCGAACGCCTGGTACCGCTTGCGCAGGGCCACCAGCCGCCGCATCCACCACAGCAACGAGTTCGGGTTCTGTTCCTGGGCCTCGACGTTGACCGCCTGGGCGTGGAATCCGGGGTCGATGACCACGGGGAGGAAGAGGCGCTGGGGATTGGCCCGGGAGAAGCCGGCATTGCGGTCGCTGTCCCACTGCATCGGCGTTCGCACGGCGTGGCGGTCCCCCAGGTAGATGTTGTCCCCCATGCCGATCTCGTCCCCGTAGTAGAGGATCGGGGTTCCCGGCAGCGAGAACAGCAGGCCATTCATCATCTCGATCATCGTCCGGTCGTTCCCGAGCAGGGGGGCCAGGCGCCGGCGGATGCCCACGTTGACGCGGGCCTGGGGGTCCTGGGCGTACACGCGGTACATGTAGTCGCGTTCCTCGTCGGTCACCATCTCCAAGGTGAGCTCGTCGTGGTTGCGCAGGAAGAGGGCCCACTGGCAGTCGGGCGGGGTCTCGGGGGTCTCGGTCAGGATGTCCACAATCGGGAACCGGTCCTCCTGGCGCGCGGCCATGAACATCCGGGGCATCAAGGGGAAGTGGAAGGCCATCTGGCAGATGTCGCCGTCGCCCATGTAGGCCACGGCATCCTCGGGCCACTGGTTGGCCTCGGCCAACAGCATCCGGTCGTCGAACCGCTTGTCGACGTGGGCTCGCAGGTCACGCAGGAAGTCGAACGTCTCGGGCAGGTTCTCGCTGGTGGTGCCCTCCCGGGCGAAGAGGTAGGGGACGGCGTCCAGTCGGAGCCCGTCCACGCCCATCTCGAGCCAGAAGTCCACGACATCGAACATGGCCTGCCGCACGGCCGGGTTGTCGTAGTTGAGGTTGGGCTGGTGCGAGTAGAAGCGGTGCCAGTAATAGGCGTGGGTCACCGGATCGAACGTCCAGTTGGACGTCTCGAAGTCCTTGAAGATCACCCGGGCCTCGCGGAACCGCTCCGGCGTGTCGCTCCACACATAGAAGTCGCGGTAGGAGGAACCGGGGCGGGCCCGCTGAGCGCGCCGGAACCACGGATGTTCGTCGGAGGTGTGGTTGAGGACCAGCTCGGTGATCACCCGCAGTCCCCGGCGATGTGCCTCCCGGAGGAAGGCCCGGAAGTCGCGGAGGGTGCCGTAGCTCTCGTGCACCTGCCGGTAGTCGGAGATGTCGTACCCGTCGTCCCGCAGGGGCGACGGGTAGAAGGGCAGCAGCCACAACGCGGTGACCCCCAGCTCTTGGAGGTAGTCGAGCTTCTCGATGAGCCCGCGGAAGTCGCCCACCCCGTCGCCGTCGCTGTCGCAAAACGACCGGACGTGTAGCTCGTAGATCACCGCGTCCTTGTACCAGTGGCGCACGCCGTCCGAGGGTCCGACGGTCGTTTCGGTGATGGCCACAGGGGGGCTCATCGGGCGCCCGAGGAGACGGGGGAACCGTCGGAGCCTGCTGCTGGCCGGCCGAGGTGCAAAATGTGAGCCGGAGCGACCTGGGGGTCGAGGATCACGAAGTTGCGCGCCCCTTCCCAATGGAAATGGGCATCGGTCAGAAGGTCGTGCATCTCGAAGGGTGGGCCGACATCGATGCCCAGGGCTCCGAGGTCGAGGTCGACCCACCCCGACTGGCGGTTGGCGGGATCCAGGTTGACCACCGTCACCACCGTGTCGGACCCCTCCGGCGAGGGCCGGTCCGTGGCCGGCCGAGCTGGACGCGACTTGGAGTACACCATCAGCTGCTCGTTGTCGCTCCCGTGGAACCGGAGCGAGTCGTTGAACTGCAACGCAGGGTGGCCACGACGGATGTGGTTGAGCCGGGAGACCAGGCCGGCCAGGCTGTCGGGCCGCTCCAGGTCCCAGTGCCGGATGGCGTACTTCTCCGAGTGGCGGTACTCCTCGGACTCGGGATGGCGGGGGACGTCCTCGTGCAGCTCGAAGGCCGGGCCGTAGATGCCGTAGCTGGCGGCCAGGGTTGCGGCCAGGACCACCCGCAGGGCAAAGACCGGCGGCCCGCCTGTCTGCAACTGCTCGGTGAGGATGTCGGGGGTATTCGGCCAGAAGTTGGGCCGGAAGAAGTCGGCTACCTCGGTGGCGGTCAGCTCGGTCAGATAGGACTCGAGCTCCCAGCGCGACTGGCGCCAGGTGAAATAGGTGTACGACTGGGTGAAGCCCACTTTGGCCAGGCGGTACATGACTTTGGGTCGGGTGAACGCCTCGGCCAGGAAGATCGTCTCGGGGTGTCCCCGCTTCACCGATCCGATCAGCCACTCCCAGAACGGGAGCGGCTTGGTATGGGGGTTGTCCACCCGGAACACACTGATGCCGTGGCTGATCCAGAACTCCACCACCTGGAGGAGCGCGCCCCAGAGCGCGCGCCAGTCCTCGGTCTCGAAGTCGAGGGGGAAGATGTCCTCGTAGCGCTTGGGTGGGTTCTCTGCGTAGCGGATGGACCCGTCGGGACGGTGGCGGAACCACTCAGGGTGCTCCCTCACCCAAGGGTGGTCGGGCGAGCACTGGAAGGCGAGGTCGAGGGCGACGTCGATGCCGCTGGCCGCAGCCGCGGTGACCAGGTGGTCCACCTGGTCGATCGACCCCAGCAGGGGATGGACGGACGTGTGGCCTCCGTCGGCTGCTCCGATGGCCCAGGGTGAGCCCGGTTCTCCCGGGCCGGCCGTCGGGGCTCCGTCGTCCCCTTTCCGATTAGACGTCCCGATGGGGTGGATGGGAGGGAGATAGAGCACGTCGATGCCCAGCCCGTTCAGGTACGGGAGTCGTGCCTCGACATCGGCCAGCATGCCGGGCCGGTCCGGATCGGGCGACGCCGATCGGGGAAAGAGCTCGTACCACGTGCTGAAGCGGGCGCGCTCGCGGTCGACCAGGATGGTCAGCTCGGGCGAGGCCGCCGCAGCAGACCGATCAGGGTAGCGCCGGGCCAGCTCGGCCAGGTCGTCGCCGAAGACCAGTTCGGCCACTCCGGCGGTCAGGCCGCCCTCGCCGACGTCGGCGGTCAGGCCGCCCTCGGCGTGACCGAGCCGGCCGGCCATGGCGGTGAGAGCTTGCTTGTCCTCCCCCCTGGCCCGTCCCGCGGCCCGGTCCAGGAGCTCGGCCCCGGTCAGCAGGTCGGCCGACGCGTCCTGACCGGCGTTGACCCTGGCACCGAGATCCCGGCGCCATGTCCCGAAAGTGTCGATCCAGGCGTGCACGGCAAAGTGGTGGCGCCCCAGGTCCGACACCGAGAACGCTCCGCGCCACCGATCGTTGCCGATCGGGACCATGGCCACCGCGGCCCAGCGCTTGACCGACGTGTGCCGGTGCCGCACCTCGCAGACGAGCAGATCGTGGCCATCGGCGAAGGCGTCGGCCTCCACGGTCACGACGTCACCGATGGCGGCCTTGGCCGGGTACCGGCCGCCGTCGACCTGGGGGTGCACCGACTCGATGACCGGTCGGACCCGGCCCTTGGCCGTGGGCGGCGTCGCCCCGCTCGCCCGTCCGTCACCCCATACGGACGCGCCGGTCCCCGTCTCGGCCGACTCCCTCCCCGCTGCCTCCTGTGACCGTGGCCCTGCCGCGGATCGCTTCGCCATGGTTGTGGGGCGACCTCCTAGTCAGATCGTCGTACCCCGGGCGGGGGGTTGGCAAACCGCCCCACGTCCGGGCGCCGGCAGATGGGGTGGGCGTTGTGACCATGATGGCGTTGGGCGCTCTCTACGGACCCCTGCTGTGCGCCATCGGGTTCACCGCCTACGTCAAGGAGTTGCGTGGTAGCGAAATCCGCTGGGAAGTTACCAAGAAGACCGGAAAGATGGGGGGTGCGACCGATGGGATCGTCACGGCAACCGGGACCGACTGATGTGCGCAGCGTCGACGAGGTGACGCTCACCGAGATCCGGGAGGATCAACGGATGGAAAGGCGCTTCTTGTTCCGCGGGCTGTTAGCCCTGGCTGCGGCCGGCATCGTCGTCCTTCTTCGCTACGTTCTGGGCTCGTGACCACCGACGGCTCGAGTACCTCGGCCCTCGCCAGGCAGGTGGTCATGGTCCCCGGCGCCGGCGGGCCCGCCGGCGTATCGGTCATCCAGGCCCTGGGCAAGGCGGGGCACCGCACCGTTGGTGTCGACGCCTCGCCCGATGCGGTGGGGATTCGCCTGGCCGATGTCGGTGGCACGCTGCCCCGGGCCGACGACCCCGGGTTCGGGTCGGCACTGTGCGCCCTGGGCCGGGAGCACTCGGTCACTGCCGTGATCCCGTCGGTGGCGGAGGAACTGGTGCCTCTGGCCCGATCATCAGCCGACCTGGACGCGGCCGGGATCGCCCATTGGTTCCCGAAGCCCGATGCCGTCGAGTCGTGCACCGACAAGTGGCGCTTCCACCAAGCGGTCATGGCCGCCGGCCTTCCGGTGCCCCCCACCGCCCTGGGCACGGCCCACGGTGTACCCGGGCCCTGGGTGGTGAAGCCCCGGCATGGCAGGGGCTCACGCGACATCCACCTGACCGACGATCCGACCTCCATCGCCCGTTTGGTCGCTGAGGTTCCCGAGGCCTTGGTGCAACACTGCCTGACCGGTCGGGAATTCACCATCGATGTGCTCGCCGACCGCAGCGGCGCGCTGGTGGCCGCCGTACCGCGGTGGCGGAACGAGACCAAGGCAGGGATCTCGGTCCGGGGCGAGACCTTCGGCCACGACGCGCTGATCAAGGGTGCCGGATCGCTCGTCGACGCGTTGGGGCTCACCGGTCCGGCCAACATCCAGGGATTCGTCTCGGAGACCGGCGCCTTCTCCTTCACTGAGGTGAACCCGCGCTTCTCCGGTGGTCTGCCCTTGTCGCTCGGTGCCGGGGCCGAGCTCGTCGAGCAGTACCTGCGGGGCACGCTCGGCTACGCCCTCCAGCCCGATCGGTTGGGCTACCGGGTCGGGGTCAGGATGTACCGCTACTTCGAGGAGATCTTGGAAGAACCGGACAGCCTCGAGCCGGCCTGACCGTGGGTCGGCTTGAACGTTGCGACTCCGGCCCGAACTGCACCATCGCCGGTCGGGAAACCCGGCCGGCGATGGATGCAGGGACTACAACTGAGACTGCTGAGCTCAGCAGTCCCCGAACTCAGACTTTGCGGACCCGACTGGCTTGCATGCCCTTTTGGCCCTGAGTGGCTTCGAACTCCACTCGCTGGCCTTCGGGAAGATCGCGGAAGCCTTCCATCTGGATCTCGGACTGATGGACGAAGAGATCTTCGCCGCCGCCGTCAGGCGAGATGAAACCGAAGCCTTTTTCCGCGTTGAACCACTTAACCGTACCTTGTGCCATTTGAAATCTACCTCGTGAACTCCACGCTTATCGAGCAGCAGGAGTCCATCGTGGATACCAGTGCAGCAAGGCTCGGCGTGATTCGAGCCGCTGGCAACACCCTAGCCCGGTCAGGGCCACACGGTGCCACGAGCCCGCCAACCGTCGAATTCGCACCAGCCAAGTCCCAACTTCACCACCGCCGACCTGGTGGGCTACTTCGCCCCCACAGGCACGCCCAGCTCGGGGACGACTGCTGTCAGACCGTGGTCACGCACCCGGCCGGCCACCGGCGCCCATACCAATGGCAACAACGCGACCAAGGCTGCGGCGGCACCGGCGGCGGCGATGAAGGGAGCCCAGGACGCCAGTGCGAACAGGGACCCGCCAACGCCGGCGGCCACCGCGATCGACGCGGTCTCGCTGGTGGAGAACAGACCCTGGACGCGTCCGACCTCGGACACGTCCGACCCTTGGGTCAAGAGGGACTGGGCGGCGGGCAGGGCCACGGCGACGCCCAGCGCCTCGACGCCGCCGAGGACGACCAACAGGAGGATGCTGTGGATGAAGGGGTAGGCGGCGCAAAAGGCAATCGACGAGGAGATCGACAACACAACCAGCCACCGTCGGTCGAAGTGGTCGGCCAGCCAACCGCCCGGGCGGGCCATGGCCACGAAGGGAACGGCGAACAGGGTCCAACTCAGTCCGATCTGCCAGTCGGCTGCCCCCCGGGCGTCGAGCAGGAGCGTCCAACACGACTCGTAGACGCCAAAGGTGAGCCCGATGGCCGCGGCAGCAAGAAGCGACCCGATCAGCGAGCGGTTGAGGTGGGGCAGGCCGCGAGATCGGGGCCCGAGGTCCCTGGCGTCGGCCGCCACCCGCTGGCCGGCGAACTCGGATCCGACCAGGACGGGAAGACAGGCGGCCAGGGAGGCGGCACCGGCGGCGACGAAGATGGCGCCCATGGCCCCGACGCCGAAGAGGCTTCCCACCAGTGGGCCGATGGCCATGCCGGCCAACTGCCCGGCGTAGATGGACCCGAAGGCGCGGCCCCGACGCTCGAGCGGCACCGCACCCGACACCATGGCCAGCGAGGCCACTTCGGCGGCACCGGCGCCCGCCCCCTGCAGGGCGCGCAGGCCGACGTCGGCCAAGGGGCTGACCGGCACCAGGAAGGCCACGCTGGCTGCCGCGTAACAGAGCAGCCCCATGAGCAAGACGGGCTTCCGGCCGATGTGGTCGGCCAGGCGCCCTGCCGGGTACTGGAACAGCACGCCGGCGGCGAAGAACGCGGCCATGACCGCACCGACCAACGCGTCCGACCCGCCCCGATGCCGCAGGTACTCCGGCAACAGGGGCAGGATGGCGCTGGCTCCGAGCCACTGCAACCCGGTCACCAGGGTCAGCGCCCGCACCAACCGGTCCGCACTTGAGCTCGCGTCGAGAGGGGCGGAGGGACGGGCCGATGACGTGTGGGTCCGTTCTGAGGCCACGGCGGCAGTATGGCAGCTGGCGGCTACCGGTGTGCGTGCCGGTGCTCCACGGCGAGGTGCGAGTGTCCGATCCCCATCGGTTGGCCGACCCGGTCCTCGTGCCCGGGCCACGGCGCCCGGTACGAGCACGAGTCGCAGTTCACGACGGGGGTGCCGATCTGGGCCTGGCCGTAACGCTCCACGATGGTGGGAACGAGCCGAGGGTCCGGCCCGAAATAGCCGGCGTCGATGACCGTCACCCCGGTGCGATCGCAAAAGGCGGCCACGTCCACCCGGGCACGCTCGATCAGCTTCCCGGTGCAGAGGAACCAGAACCCGAGGACCAGGCGCGGAAAGCCGAGCCGGGCGAATACCTCCAGCGCGTGGGGAACCGTTGGTCCGGTCACGCCGGTGAAGCCGGTGTGCACGAAGGGGGCGCCGCTCCATTCGGACACCAGCCGGGCGGCCTTGGCCGCGTCGCCGTTGGCGTCTGGATCCGACGTGCCCCGAGCTACGAGCAGGAGCGGCAACCCCCGGCCGCCACTCGATACCACCGCGTCGCCCATGGCCGCCACCAGATCCCTGGCCACCCCGAGCGGGCTCCCAAACAGGATCTGACAGGTGGGATGGCGGTGACGGCCCTCGAGCACCACGGCAGCCACGTCGTTCTTGGCATGGCCCGCCCCGAGCAGCACGAGCGGCAGCACCACCACCCGACTGCACCCCTGGGCCACCAACCGGTCGAGGACCACACCGGCCGAGGGATTGGTCATCTCCAAGAAGCCAACATCCACGATCACGTCCGACAGGTGGCCCGCCACCAGTTCGGCGAGGGCGCGCATCTCGGTCTCGCTGTCCGCCGACTGCGACCCGTGACCGACCAGGAGTAGCCCCTCGCGACCTTGCATGATGGCTCCATCCTCCCGGTTCGGACCGGGCCGTCCGAACTGCCCGGTCAGCCAGCTGGCTCGCTCCGCAGCGTACTCAACCCCGCCGCCGGGGCTCGCTCGATGACCTGGTCGGGCAGCTCGGGCTGCACCGTGAGAAGATGAGAACCGGTTGCAGTGGGCATCCCCGAGAGGAGACCGACGGTGCATGACTTCGACGACGTCGACCATCCAGTGTTCGACGGCGACAACCACTACTACGAGGCGGCCGACGCCTTCACCCGGCACCTGGACCCGGCCCTCGGCTCGCGGGTGATCCAGTGGTGCGAGATCGGCGGACGGAGCTACCACGTCATCGGGGGTCAGGTCAACCATGCAGTGACCAACCCCACGTTCGACCCCATCGCCCTCCCCGGGGCCATGTACGAGTACTTCCGGGGCAATCCGGACAACCGCAAACCGATGGAGTTCCTGTCCCGCCGGGAGCCGATCCGCCCCGAGTACCGCGAGCCGGCCGCCCGTTTGTCGGCCCTCGACGCACAAGGACTTGCCGGCTGCTGGCTCTTCCCCACCCTGGGCATGATCTACGAGCAGCCGCTTGCTCACGACCCCGAGGCCGTCTGCCACCTGTTCCGGGCGTTCAACCGGTGGCTGGCCGAGGACTGGTCGTTCAACTACCGGGACCGCATCTTTGCCGGACCGTATGTGACCCTGGCCGACCCGGCCTGGGCGGCGGACGAGTTGCGATGGGCGCTCGACCACGGTGCCCATAGCGTGGTCATGCGCCCAGCGGCGCCGGTGACCAGCTCGGGCCGGCGCAATCCCTTCGACCCGGTCTTCGACGGCTTCTGGGGACTGGCCGACGAGGCGGGAATCACCGTCGTGGTCCATGCCGGAGACAGCGGGCTCTCCTCCAACGGGTACGCGGTCGACGGCTTCGCCGCCACCTTCTCGGGTGGCTGGAAGCCCACCATCAAGTCCTTCCATATCGAGCAGGCCATCCGCGACTACCTGCTGACGCTGATATTCGAGAACCACCTCGAGCGCTTTCCCAACTTGCGCATCGCTTCGGTGGAGAACGGCGCCGAGTACCTGCCCGAGCTGATCAAAAAGGTGCGTTCCACGGCCAACAAGATGCCCGGCTACTGGAAGCACGACCCGATCGAGACCTTCCGCCGCCAGGTCTGGATCAACCCGTTCTGGGAGGACGACGTCTATCAGGTGGTCGAGTGCATGGGCGCCGACCGGGTCATCTTCGGTTCCGACTGGCCCCACATCGAGGCACTACCCGAGCCCCGCGACTACGTCCGGGAGCTGAAGGACCTCGATAACGTCGATCGCCGGAAGATCCTCTACGACAACGTCACCGAGCTCATCGCCCTTCGCCCCACGTCGACGTGAGTTAGTACCCCCCGGAAATATCGACGACATTCTCCAGGGGACGACCGTGCACGTAGCGTTCGAGGTTGTCGAAGAACACGTCGAAGGTGCGCTCCATATACCCCTCCATCGAGGTGGAGCTGTGGGGAGAGATCGACAGGTTCGGCGCCTCCCAGAGCGGGTCCTCGGGTGGGAGTGGCTCGTGGCGGGCCACGTCGATCGCCGCCGCCCGCAGGTGGCCCGACTCGAGGGCGGCGATGAGGGCCGGTTCGTCGACCAGGGAGCCCCGGGCCACGTTGATGAAGACCGCTCCCGGCCGGGTGGCCGCGAAGGCGGCGGCGTCGAAGAGCCCGTCGTTCTCCCTACTTCCGGGGGCCGAGACCACGACGAAGTCGGCCCGACCCAGAGCCTCATGCAGCTGGCCGGGCCCGACGAGCTCGTCGGCATCAGGTGAGGTCGCCCCGCTCACCCAGCGTCGCCTGATCCCGATCACGTGGACCCCGAACGCACGGGCCCGCCGGGAGACCTCCCGCCCGATAGCGCCGAGCCCCACGATGACCAGGGTGCGGCCCATGAGCATTGACCCGTATCGAGGCGCCCACCGGTGGTCGCGTTGCTGGTCGGCATGCTCGTCGAAGCGCTTGGCGATCGACAGCATGCGGGCCAGGACCCACTCGGCGATGGGGACCGACCCGACCCCGGCCCCGTTGGTCAGGACGATGTCCGTACCGTCGAGCCCCGAGGAGGCGAACTGGCCGACCCCCGAGCCCACCGCCTGGACCCATTTCAGATCCGGCGCCAGCCGGCCGAGGTCGTAGGGGGCATCCAGGGTGAACAGCACCTCGGCTCGCCCCAGATCGGCACGGAGCTGGGGGCCGAGCGGCGGCTCGAAGTCGCGGAGCTCGTCGTTGTCGGGCTCGTGGGATCGTCGGGTGCGCTGATCATGGGAGATCTCGTAGGCGCTGGTGACCACCTCGGTGGTCGGGCACAGTGCCCCGACCAGTTCGTGGTCGAACACGGCGGCTACCGGCGGATAGGCGACGTGGATGACCGACGGCTCAGGCACGAGGGTCCGCCGGCGCCGTGCGATCGGTCATGGGCCATGACCCTATCCGGCCGCCCGAGCGGGCTCCACGGTCGGGGGGCGACCAACACGGCGTAGGGTCTTTCCCAACGTCGCCGCGCCAGCAGGTGGGCGGCGGGCGAACGAACGGTGCAAGGGGAGGAACGGAGATGGAGACTCGCCGCCTCGGAGCGGACGGACCCCAGGTGTCGGTGGTGGGACTGGGTTGCAACAACTTTGGGATGCGGGTGGATGCCGCCCAGAGCCGCACCGTGGTCGAAGCGGCCTTGGACGCGGGGATCACCCACTTCGACACGGCCGAGATGTACGGCGGAGGCAAGTCGGAGGAGTTCGTCGGCCAGGCGCTGGGCCATCGGCGCGACGAGGTGGTCATTGCCACCAAGTTCATACCCAGGGGCAAGGACGACCCCTACCGGCCCGGCGACCTCCGCCGTCGGATCCTCGAGGGCTGCGAGGTCAGCCTGTCCCGACTGGGGACCGACCGGATCGACCTTTACTACCAGCACTACCCGGACAGCGACGCCCCGGTGGCGGAGGCCCTCGACGCCCTGGCCGACCTGGTCGACCAGGGCAAGGTCCTCCACATCGCCTCGTCCAACGTCACCGCCGCCCAGGTCGACGAAGCGGCAGCCTCGGCCGAGCAGCACAAGACGACGGCGTTCTGCGCCACCCAGATCGAGTGGAGCCTGCTGGTGCGGGCCGTGGAACGATCGGTGGTCCCGGCGGCCAGGCGGCACGGTCTCGGGATCGTCCCCTACTTCCCGTTGGCGTCGGGCATGCTCACCGGCAAGTACCGCAAGGGTGAGCCGTTCCCGGCCGGATCGCGCTTGGACAGCGCGTCCTACTTCGCCGGCATCGCCACCGATGCGAATTTCGACTACGTGGAGGCGCTGACCGCCTTCGCCGCGTCGAGGGGCCATACCCTGCTCGAGCTGGCCGTGGCCTGGTTGGCGGCCCAGGACGGCGTGGCGTCGGTCATCGCCGGGGCGACGACGGCCGAGCAGGTGCGGGCCAACGTCGCCGCCGCCGACTGGCAGCTGACCAAAGCGGACTTGGCCGCGCTCCCCTCTCGGCCGATCTGAGCCTCAGTCGGGCAGCCGGATCCGGCTCTCTAGGGCGAGTCGGGCATGTTGGTCCACCCGGGGCCATTGCGCTTCAGGTACCAGCCTCCGGCGGCGAGGGTGCCCCCGTCGACGGGGATGACATGGCCGGTGACGAACCGTGACATGTCGCTGGCCAAAAAGACCACGACATCGCCATAGTCGTCGGGTTGGCCGAAGCGACCGAGGGGAACCCAGTTCTGCAACAGGGCTTCGTCCCGGCCGGCCAGCATCATCGCTGCCGGCGTCTGGAGCGTGTCAGCGAGGTCGGGGGCGATGGCGTTGACCCGGACGCCCTTGCGGCCCAGCTCCACGGCCAGGCTACGGGTGAAGGCGTTGATCCCGGCATTGAAGGCCGAGTAGACGGCGTTGGCCGGTATGCCCCGGAAGGCCTCGACGGTCGAGACGTTCACGATGCTCCCGGCCGAGCGCTCGACCATGGCCGGGGCGATGGCCCGGGTGCAGGCGAACACGTGCTCGAGGTTCAATGCGTAGAGGGTGTCCCACTCGTCCGGCCCGGACTTGAGGAACATGCCGTTGGGGCGGAAATCGCCGACGTTGTTGACGAGCACGTCGATGCGGCCACCGGCCACATCACGGGCCGTGGTGACCAGTTCCTCCACGGTCCCCTGGTCCCTGATGTCGCCCGGCACCGGGCTGATGGAACCCCCGGCGGCCAGCACCTCGGCCCGCAGCTCCTCGAGGCCGTCGGCGTTGATGTCGTTGACCACCGCCAACGCGCCCTCGGCCACCAGCCGACGGCAGACCCCCCGGCCGATTCCGGCCGCGCCACCGGTGACCACGGCCACCCGGCCGGCCAAGAGGCCCCCGGCCTCCATCAGGCGGGAGCGGCGTCCGCGGCCTCGGCGGTGTCGGCGTCGACCTCGTCCTTGCTCGGACGGTCCTCGGCGGGCTCGTCCTTGCTGGGACGGTAGGAGGAAGCGAGCAGTGCTCCAGCTCCGGCCAGACCCAATGCGACGGCACCGACGGCCATCAACGCACCTGAGCGCTCCTTGCGACCGAGCAAGCGGTCTGCCGACCACCGCCCGTTGCCCAACCCGGCCAGTGCGGTGGCCGCCAGAGCCACCACCGCGGTGTACTCCCAACCCCCCTTGAAGACGAAGAAGCCCTTGCCCCGATGATCGGTGGCCGCGGCAGTGGCCATCAACCCGACGACGGCCGCGGTGGGAAGGGGGTTGGCCGCGCCAAGGGTGATAAGGGTGCCGGCCCCCATCTCGGTGGCCGCAGCCATCCGGGCATGGACGGCGGCGGGCCGAAGGCCCAGGCTCTCGAACCAACCGGTCGTGCCCGTCAGCCCGCCGGATCCGAAGACCTTGTTGTGCCCGTGGAGCACCAACATCGGCCCGATGGCCGTTCGCAAGGCAAGCGCGGCGAAGTCCCGATCTCTCTCGTTCATCTCGAGTCCTTTTCTCATCGTGGTTGGAGGAAACCAATGCTCACGGTGACCTATCGTAGAGCGTCAGCGTGACATCGCTCCCAGCCACCCGGCCCCGGAGCGTGGTGGGGATATTCCCCGGACGGGAAGGACTGGAGGGGGCGTGGCCGTGGCCATCGAGCAGCTCGGCGCCGATCTGCTCGCCGAGACCGAGGACCTCATCGGGTTGGTGAGCTCGCTCACCCCGACGGATTGGGAGAGTCCCACGCCCGCGCCGGGCTGGTCCATCCGCGACCAGATCGGCCACCTGGCCTACTTCGACGAGCAGGTATCGCTGGCCGCCACCGACCCCCGTGCCTTCGGGGCGGAACGCCTCGAAGCACTGGCCGACGTCGACCAATTCGTCGACCGCATCGTCCGGGCGACCCGTAGACGGCCGGCCGAGAGCCTCGTCCCCTGGTTGCAGCGAGCTCGCGGGGCCATGATCGAATGCACGGCTGCGCTCGCCCCCCGCGTGCGCATCCCGTGGTTCGGCCCGGACATGAGCGTGGCGTCGGCCCTCACCGCCCGGATCATGGAGACCTGGGCGCACGGCCAGGATGTGGCCGACGCGCTGGGGGCGACCAGAACACCGGCGGCTCGGCTCCGACACGTCGTCTTCCTCGGCTTCCAGTCGTTCCCGAACAGCTACCGGTCCCGCGGCCTCGAGGTGCCGGCAGCAGCGGTGCGCGTCGAGCTGGAGGGAGTCGGCGGCGAGCCGTGGCTCTTCGGGCCCGAAGGGGCCGCCGACGTGGTCCGCGGGCCGGCGTCGGACTTCTGCCTGGTGGTCACGCAGCGGCGACATCTCGACGACACCAAGCTGGTCTGCGTGGGTCCGGTGGCCTCGGAGTGGATGGGCATCGCCCAGGCATTCGCCGGGCCTCCCGGTTCCGGAAGGCGAGCCGGACAGTTCGCCCACTAGCTGGCATCCGCCATCCCGTTCCCGACGAAGGAGTCCCATGACCTACCGAATCGATCCCGAGCTCGCCGCCGTCCTCCCGGCCATTCCCGCCGTCGACTTCAGCGACGTGGCCGCAGCCCGCGCCGGCTTGGAAGAGCTCAGCGCACAAGCCAGCGCGCAGATCGACACGAGCGGCGTGCTCATCCAGGACCGCCTGGTTCCCGCTTCGGGCGGCCATCGCATCCCGGTACGGGTCTACGCACCCGACCAGCACGACGGGCGCCTGCCTGCGGTGGTGTACATCCACGGCGGTGGGTTCGCGGTGGGCAGTGTCGAGTCAGAGCATGCCGGGGGCGTCGTGCTGGCCCGGGCGGCCGGCGCCGTGGTCGTCTCCGTCGAGTACCGCCTGGCCCCCGAGCACCCCTTCCCCGCCGGTTTGGACGACTGCTACGACGCCCTGACCTGGGTGCGGGACTCGGCCGACGAGCTCGGTGTCGACATCAGCCGCATTGCCGTGTTCGGCAACAGTGCGGGCGGGGGGCTGGCGGCTGGCCTCGCCCTCATGGCCCGAGACCGGGGCGGGCCCTCGCTGTGCTTCCAGTACCTCGGCATCCCCGAGCTCGACGACCGACTCGAGACGGTGAGCATGCAGACGTTCGTGGACACGCCGCTGTGGAACCGCCCCAACGCCGTGATCAGCTGGCAGTTCTACCTGGGCGACGACCGAAGCGACGTATCGCCCTATGCCGCGCCGGCCCGGGCCACCGACCTGTCCGGCCTCCCGCCGACCTACATCTCGACCATGGAGTTCGACCCCTTGCGGGACGAGGGCCTCATCTATGGCCTCCGCCTGCTCCAGTCGGGTGTCACGGTGGAGATCCACCAGTACCCCGGCACGTTCCACGGCTCGGCGCTGGTCTTCACGGCAGCGACGTCGGTGCGCCAATCGGCCGAGTCCATGGACGTCATGCGCCGGGCCCTCCACGGCTCATGACCACGATCGTCCGACCGCCCACTCGCCGTACCATCGAGGCATGCCCGCAACCTCGGAGCTCACTCCGGCCGCCGTCGCTGCCGCTGCGCGTGCATTGCGCTCGGTCGTACGGGAGACGCCGGTCGAGCACAGTGACCGGCTCTCGGCCGACGTGGGCACCGACGTCTGGCTGAAGCGCGAGGACCTCCAGATAGGACGCTCGTACAAGGTGCGGGGGGCGTACAACCTGATCAGCTCGCTCACTGGCTCCGAGCAGCGGCTCGGTGTGACCTGTGCCAGCGCCGGCAATCACGCCCAGGGAGTGGCGTTCAGCTGCCGGGCCCTGGGCATCCGGGGCAAGGTGTTCGTCCCCACATCCACGCCTCGCCAAAAGCGGGACCGCATCACCGCCATCGGCCACCCCTGGGTCGACCTGGTACTGGCCGGAGCCAACTACGACGAGGCCAGCACCGCCGCCCTCGACGATGCCAAGGCCACCGGCTCCATCTACGTGCACCCCTTCGACGACGTGCGGACCATCGCCGGGCAGGGAACGGTTGCGGTGGAGTTGAGCGAGCAGTGCGGTGACCGGATGGGTACCGTCATCGTGCCTGTCGGCGGCGGCGGGTTGATCGCCGGCATCGCCGTGTGGCTCGCCGAGCATGCTCCAACCGTCCGCATCGTGGGGGCTGAGCCGGCTGGGGCGGCCAGCATGGCCGCGGCGCTGGCCGCCGGCGGGCCGGTCCCCCTCGAGCACGTCGACTCTTTCGTGGACGGAGCCGCCGTGGGCACCGTTGGCCGGTTGACCTACCCGGTCGTCTCGGAGCTCGTCGACGAGATGGTGAGCGTGCCCGAGGGTGCGGTGTGCACGGAGCTCCTGGACCTCTACCAGACCGAGGGGATCATCGCCGAGCCGGCTGCCGCTCTGGCCAGCGCAGCAGCCCGCCGGTTGCCCCGGGGAGGCGGCCCGGTGGTGTGCATCGTCTCGGGCGGCAACAACGACGTCAGCCGGTACGCCGACATCGTGGAGCGCTCCTTGCTCTTCGAGGGCCTCAAGCACTACTTCTTGGTCACGTTCCCCCAAGAGCCCGGTGCCCTGCGCCAGTTCCTCGACGGCATCCTCGGTCCCGACGACGACATTGCCCTCTTCGACTACGTGAAGAAGAACAATCGGGAGACCGGACCGGCGCTGGTCGGCATCGAGCTGGCCCGGGCCGGCGACGTGGACGCCCTGCTCGCCCGCATGGCCGCCAGCCCGTTGCAGATCGAACGGGTACCTCCCGGTTCGCCCCTGTTCACGTTCTTGGTCTGATCAGCGAGGGGCGACGCCCACCGTCCCGACGGTCAGATCGTCGGCCCGATGACGGTGACCAGTGTGCCGACCGGGGTCAGGGGCCACACCTGGGCAGCGTCGGAGATAGCCATCTCCACACAGCCGTTGCTCTGCGGGGTCCCGTAGCTGGCGCGAGGGAACCCGTGCAGGGCATCGCCCCCGTTGAAGTAGCTGGCCCACGGAACATTGGGGTCGTCGTAGGTGCTGCCGTCGGGATTGGTTCCTTGCATCCGCGACGAGGTCACGTGCTCGAAGACTGGGAAGGTGCCGTCCGCAGTGTCGGCGCCCGGCGCGCCGGTGTTGACCGGGATGTTGGTGAACTGAGCCGCGCCATTGTTGTAGAGCGTCAGGGTCTGTGGGGTCGTCTTGGACACGAGGACGTAGACGTAGGGGTTGGCGTTCAATTTGGACGAGGCTGCGTCAGCCAGCAACGCCGTCCACACTTGGGCGCCGGGCAGGCCGTCCACGGTCAACCCGTTCTGCGTCTGGAAGCTCATGAGGGCTCCCTTGGTGATGACGTCCTCCTGTCCTTGGGTCCACAAGCTGGTCAGTGACGCCGGCGTTCCCGGCCATCGCCACGTGAAGGCGCCGGGTTGTGGATTGGCCGCCTCGGCCGGCGAGGTCAGCGGCGCCGAGGGCGTGAAGGCCACGGGCATGTAGCCCAGCTGGGCGAGGATCTGCTGGAGGCGGGTCGTGCTCCCCTGGGCCACGGTGAACGAGACGGCGACGGGGGCGGCCAGCGACCCTCCCGACTGGGCGCGAATCCCCGTCGCCCCGTCGGGTACGGTCAGCGACTCGGTGGTCGAGGGGACGAGGGGAGCGGCAGCGGTAAACGAGAGCGTGGTGGCATCGACCTTCGTCCAAGCGCCGGCCACCGGCGGTGTCAGGGACGGCATGGCACTGGACGACGAGAACGGAGCCGAGAGATGGACGGTGATGGGGATGTCGGATGGCACGTTGACCGCCCCGGACGCCGGCGTGGTGGAAACCACCGACAAAGGCTTTGCTGACGCCGCCGATGTGGTCGTCGGCGCATCGTTCGCCCCGGCGGCCTTGTTCGGGCCGGAGTGGCGCAAGGCCAGCGTGGTCCCCACTGCCGCGATGGCCACGAGCACCACGACCAAGGAGATGATCCAGAGCGATCGGTGCCGCCCCGATGACCGCGAATGCCGCGGGTAGCTACTCATGGCTGCGCCTCATCTTCTCCGTCGTTCAGGCCTTGGTCGCGGCCCGATGCGCTCGGCACACTGCCTCATGGCATCTGACTGCTCGATGGACACTGATCATGGCGTGGCATCTCATGGCGTGGCATCCTTTCGGAGCGAGAGTAGTCAGCTTCCACCCCTGAAGGGTTTCAGGGGGCAAGCAAGTCCTGGTAGTCGGGGTGTTCCGCGATGAACGTGGCCACGTAGGAGCACTGGGGGACGACGAGGCGGTCATCGCTGCGGATGGCATCGAGTGCGGCCCGGACCAGCTCCGCACCCAAGCCCAATCCCCGCAACCCTGGGTCGATCTCTGTGTGTGGCAACACGACCACATCACGTTCGACGCGGTAGTCGGCTACGCCCACGAGGCGGCCCGCGTCGGTCATCTCGTAGCGAGAGAGCTCGGCGTTGTCCTCTACCTGGTGAGGCACGACCACCTCCGGTCTGGTCCACGTGCGCTGGTCGAGCGTACTTGCTCACGGGTTGGACGGGGTTCAGGCGCCTTCGTCGGTTTGCATCACCATCGCGCCATCTCGCAAACTCGAGGTGCAGACTGCGGGTCGCAACGGGGCGTGGCGCGACACCGCAGGAGTCGGCCAACTGAGGAGACAGACTCAATGAACGCTGCCTTTGCCGCACTCGGACGCGGCGTCGTCCGGTTCAAATGGTTGGTGCTGGCCGTGTGGATAGTCGGCACGATCGCCGCCACCTCCCAGCTGCCCTCACTGGGCAGCCAGGTCAACAATGACAACAGCTCGTTCCTCCCAGCCAGCTCTCCCAGCAACAAGGCGGCAGACCTGGCCCAACCGCTGATCGGCTCCACCTCGCAGAGCCAGGTGCCCGTGATCGTGGCCACGACCGGTCCGGCGTTGACCGCCTCCGACCAGGCTGCCCTGGCCGCGGCCAAGACGGACCTGTCCAAGGTCGACACGGTGAAGAGCGTGACCTTCCTGGGCGAGTCGGCCGACGGCCGGGCCGCCCAGCTGTTGGTGGTCTCCACCGTGTCCCCGTTCGACCAGTCCGGCGGCACTACATTGGTCAACCACCTGCAGTCGGCCCTGGGCAAGGTCCCGTTCCCGGCCGGCACGCAAGCCCACCTGGCCGGCCAGTTGGCCACCAACGCGGCCAATCAGAAGCAGTCGCAAAAACAGGGAAACCTGATCCAGGGGCTGTCGATCCTGTTGATCATCGTGCTGTTGCTGATCATCTTCCGTGCGCTGCTCGCGCCGCTCGTCACCCTGCTCCCGGCCGTGCTCGTCCTGGCGCTCTCCGGGGCGCTCATCGGTGGCCTGGGCTCGCTCGGACTGAAGATCTCCTCGATCACCCAGTTGTTGCTCATCGTCCTCATCCTCGGGGCGGGAACCGACTACGGCTTGTTCCTGGTCTTCCGGGTCCGCGAAGAGCTCTACCGCGGCCACGAGCCGAGCGAAGCGGTGGCCATCGCCGTGTTCCGGGTGGGCGAGTCCATCTCCGCGTCGGCCGGCACGGTCATCGTGGCCCTACTCAGCCTGTTGTTCGCCAGTTTCGGGATCTACCACGACCTCGGTCCGCCCCTGGCCGTCGGTATCGCCGTCATGCTGCTCGCCGGACTGACGCTGCTCCCTGCGCTCCTCGCCATCTTCGGGCGGGCCGTCTTCTGGCCGTCCAAGGCCGTCGGGCGCGAGCGCCGTGAGGGACTGTGGGGCCGGGTCGCCGGCAGGTTGGTCCGGAAGCCGGCGCTGACGCTGGTCGTCGGCGTGGTGATCTTCGGCGGCCTGGCCGTCGCGGTCACCGGCTTCAAGCCGGGTGGGTTCGGCGGCGAGATCACGGCCCCGGCCGGGACCGACGCGGCCCAGGGAAATGCCAGTCTGAAGGCCCATTTCCCCCAGTCGAGCACCAACCCCACCAACATCGTGATGGAGTTCCCCACCTCGGTCTGGCAGGACCCGACGCCGTTGGCCGTGGCTACCAGCGGGCTGCGCCAGACCGGTAGCTTCACCGGACTGGCGGGGCCGCTCGACCCGCGCGGGACCGCGCTGACCCCGGCCCAGTTGACCCAGCTCCACAACGAGCTCGGCCCCGCGGCGGCGCTGCCGTCAGTGTCACCACCGGGGTCGTCCATCCCCGCCTCGACCTACAACGCCTACCGAGCCACGGCCCGGTTCATCAGCACCGACGGGCGGATCGTCCAATGGGAAGCGGGCCTGAAAGCGGGAGACCCCAGCTCCACCAGCGCCCTCAACGCAGTGCCCACCATCCGCACCCAGGTGGCCCACGTGGCCAACGAGGCCCGAGCGACGGCCAACGGCGTGGCCGGCGAGGCACCGGGCCTCTACGACGTGAGCACGGTCTCAGACGGCGACATCCTGCGCATCGTGCCCATCGCCGTCCTGGCCATCGGGATCGTGCTGGCCCTGGTGCTCCGGAGCCTGATCGCCCCTCTGTACCTGATCGCCAGCGTGGTGCTCTCCTATCTGGCCTCACTGGGTATCGCGGTGATCGCCTTCATCTATGTCGGCGGGCAGGGAGGTATCACGTTCCTCTTGCCCTTCCTCATGTTCATCTTCCTGTTGGCCCTGGGCGAGGACTACAACATCCTGGTCATGACCAGGATCAGGGAGGAGGCGGCCCATCGTCCGCTGCGAGAGGCCGTAGTGCGGGCGGTGGGCGCCACCGGTCCCACGGTGACCTCGGCCGGGCTGGTCCTGGCCGGCACGTTCGCCGTCCTGGCTGCAGCCGGCGGCAGCGGGTCGGGCGGCAGCCAGGTGCGCGCCATCGGCGTGGGCCTGGCCGTGGGCATCCTCTTGGACACCTTTGTCGTCCGCACCGTCCTCGTCCCCTCGACGGTGGCCCTCCTCGGGCGGTGGAATTGGTGGCCCTCGGCGATGGGGCGACGCCACCATGACGAACCCACCGACGCCCCGCCACCCCCGCCAGCCGCCCGGGCCGCGGTCACGACGGCTCGACGGTAGCGGGACAGTGCCCACCACTAGGGCCACAGAGCCCAAGCGTCGCCGTCGTTGGGCTCCGGCACAAGGTGAATGTGAGAAGGGCGGGCGGGACATCTTCTTTGCCCACTGTTCGTGAGATTCGTACGTAAGGATCGATCACGAGTAGGGCCTTAGCGCGATCCGCAATCTGACCGGCAGGGGGTCGGCCTCCCGTGGGCCGGGCCTCCTCGCTGCCTTTGTTTGCCCACGTTTGGGCGAATGGTGGTCGGCGAGTGGCGTCGGTCGGCAGAGTTGTCGCCGAAACGTGGGCAGATTCGACAACGCAGGACTTCCCCTGTGCAGCCGGAGCACGAGTCTGTCGCGCCCTCCGCCGACGAATCGTTAACTGGCAACCCGTCACCGTGCGCGGTCGACCGAGCTTGGCTCTTTGCCCCCGCCTTGCTCTTGCCAAGCTCCAGTCGGTCCGGGCGACAGCGTCGATGGCGCCTCCCAGGGACTCTTCTCTTCGGCTACGCGCCGCTCATTTCCTCGCCTACGCGCCGCTTATGAAGGCGGCGATGTTCGGCGTCCCCCGGCCGGTCACGTAGTCGTACCCGGGCGTGACCGGGTAAAGCACGTTGGTACCGAGCACGACGTCGTTGAAGGCGGTGGCGGGCTCGGCGTAGATCGTCGCGTTGGCGAAGCCCAGGTTGCCCCCGTGGGCTGCCTGGGTACGGGCCCAGATCCCCAACCACGACGGGCTGGAGCCACTGGTGCCGCCGACAACCGTGTTCTGACCCCCGACGATCACGTTGAACCCGCTGTTCGGGTCGGCGTCGAAGGACACGTCCGGGACGCCCCGCCTCACCCCGAGGTTGGAGCCTCCCACGGCCGACTGATAGGCAGGCTCGGACTCGAGCAGGGACATGCCACCGCCGCCGGCGTACCAGCCGATCTCGCTCAGCGGGCTGGTCGCCCCGAGGATGGTGGTGCCACCCACCCCGACGGCATAGGGGCTGGCCGCCGGGTAGTTGACTCCGGGAAGACCGGCGGGCACGCCGTTGACCCCGACGAGGAGCGGGCAGAACGACCCGGTATCACCTGAGGCGGTGAAGAGGGTCTGGCCCTGGGCCACCCCTTGTTCGAGGACCTGGTCGTTGGAGGTCAGGAACCCGGAGGCGTCCGCCAACACCTCGCACTCGCCCGCCGAGAAGTTGGCCTGCTTGGCCTGGTCGTCTGTCACCCATTTGTTCATCTCGGCCAGGATGTCCGTGTCCGAGAGGGACGGGGCGTCGTACACCAGGAGGCTGGAGACATCCTGGGCCAAGCCGGTCGAGTACTGGGTGTCGAGGTCCCACTCGTCGTTGCCCGAGGTGTCGGTGGATGCTGCACCGGTGGGAACGGTCGTCCAGGGCACAGTGGGAAGGCCGTATTTCTGCTCGAAGGTGACCAGGTCGGCCCTGGGGCTGGAGAGATCGCCCTCGGCCAGAACGGCGATGGTCTGTCCGGCGCCGGTCTGTCCGGCCGGCGCGTTGTAGAACGTCCAGAAGTCCTGGGGGCCGTAGCTCGACGGGAACGAGAGCGACCCGGTGGCAGCCGCCGTCGGGCCGACCGCCACCTTGCCCAGCGTCGAGAGGCCCACGACCGACGAGACATCGCCGGCCAGCGCTGCAGGCAGGGTGGCCGTCTGGCCGTTGGAGATGTAGCTCTGTCCGTTGGTCATCCGGAAGCTGTGGAACGTCACGCCGAAGGCCTGCCCGAGCTGGGAAAGGGTCCCGCTCAGGCTGACCAGCGTCCGGTTCGGCGATACCGACGTCACGGTCAGTCCGGCGCCTGCGGCCCAGCTGGTCACAGCATTGACGGTGCCCGTGGTGGGACCGAACTGCGAGGTGAACTGCGCCGGCGTCTCGAATTGGTGATATGTCGGGCTGGACGGGTTGGTGAGGCCCGCGATCAGGCTGGTCAGACCGGCTTGGTTCCTCAGGGGCAGGGTGAGGGTCACGCTCAACGGCTGATCGGCCGCCGGGCCCAGGTCGGTAGCCCCCTGGACCAACGTGGCTGCCGTTCCGGGAATGGTTGCCTGCGCCGCGCCGGCTTGGCTTCCCGAGGCGCCGCCCATGGCCCAGACCACCCCGAGCAGGGACAGCGATGCCCCACATGCACACGTGCGTCGAACCAGACCCATCGGGCCCTCCCTTGTCAGCCGTTGTTCACTGAGGTAACGGCCGGCGGGGACCAACCTTTCGTACTTTCTCGATGCACGTCGGGGTACCTCCCACCTCGGGGTACGCCCGGGGTCGGGGCACGTCCGGTGCGACTCCGGTCAGCCTGGTTCGTCAGGCATGGCGTCAGCCATATCCCGGAGCTGGTTCTTGGCCACCTTGTCGAGGGTGGCCCGCGGGAAGTCGTCGACCAGGTAGACGGCCCGGGGAACCTTGAAATCGGCCAGGTTGGCCTGGCAGATCTCGATCACCTGCTTCTTCAGCTCGCCGTCGTCCACGGCCGCGCCGCCTTTGATGACGAACGCCACCGGCACAACGTCGAGCATCTCGTGGGAGCGGCCCACGACGGCGATATCGGCGATGCCCGGCACCTGGCGGCAGAGGTCCTCGACCTCGCGGGCCGACACGTTCTCGCCACCTACCTTGAGGACGTCCTTGTCCCGTTCGCAGTAGAAGAAGTTGCCCTCGTCGCCGATACGGACCATGTCACCCGTCTTGAACCAACCATCATCGGTGAAGCTGGCCGCCATTGCCTCCGGGTTGTCGTGGTACTCGAGGAACAGTTGGATCCCCCTCGTGCCGCGCACCCAGAGGTCGCCGATCTCACCGTGGGCACAGAGCTCCCCCGACTCGGGGTCCACGATGATGAACTCGTATCCCGGTACCGGCTTGCCCATGGACCGGACGGGGTAGTGCTGCCACGGCCCGGCTCCGATGGCATGGATGACCGTCTCGGTCATCCCGTAGGCGGGAGCCACGCGGCACCCGAGCATCGCCTCGAGCTCGGGCACGATCAATCCGAAGACGCCAACCTTGAGGTCGTGCTGGGGAACGGGCTGGCCGGCGATGGCCTTGAAGACGAACGGGATGAGCGACAGATGGGTCACCCCGTTGGTGGTGACGATGTCCCAGAACCGGCTGGCCGAGAACTTGGGCTGGAGCACGATCGTGCCGCCGACGCCGAGCGTGGTCCAGAAGCTCCAGCTCTGGGCGTTCACGTGGAAGAAGGGCAGGAACACCAGATAGGTGTCGTTGCCGCCCATGTCGATGGTCTGGGGCCCGACCCGTCCCGCCCACAATGCGTTGGCATGGGTATGGACCACGGCCTTGGGGCGAGAGGTCGTGCCCGAGGTGAACATGATCCCGGCCGGCAGCATGGGCTCGGGCGGCCGCGGGGGAACGATGTCGGGGTCGCCCACCAGCGAGGCGAACGACCCCAGCCCGTGGGCCCCCTCTTCGGGCGGGGCCGGCTCGCCGCTGTTGTCCTCGGTGACCGCGATCCAGGCCAGGCCGGGAGCGCTGTCGGCAACGATCGCGGCGAAACGGGGCTGGGTGATTGCCCCGACGCAACCGGTGTGCTCGGCGAAGTAGGTGATCTCGGCGCCCACGCTCCGCGTGTTGGTGGTCACCCCGATCGCACCGAGCTCGGCGCATGCGTACCAGGCCAGCACCATCTCCGGGCAGTTCTCCGAGTGGATGAGGATGTGATCCCCCTTGACCACCCCCTGCTGGTGAAGTCCGGCGGCCACCCGCCGCACATCGTGATGGAACTCTCGATAGGTCCAACGCCGAGGTCTCCCCGTCCGGGGCTCCCAAACCAGAAACGGGTGGTCCGGCTTGGCCGTGGCCCAATGGGCGAGCAGGCCCGGGATGTCCTGTCCTAGGAACTGGAACTCTGTTACCTGCTCGGCATCCACTACTGCTCCTTCGCTGTCGTCCACCGGGACCCTCGTCTGTCGAGTGTCGCCCAGCCTTGTCCGGTCGGTCGCTCGGTCAGCCCGGCGACGAGGCAAAGTCTGCCAGGTGCGGTCCGGCCCGGCCGAAGTACCATCCCGGGCATGGAGGCCGAGCATGAGGACGGTCGACGGCGTTGTACCTGGGCAACGGGGCCGTGGCTCCTCCCCTACCACGATGAGGAGTGGGGGGTACCGGTCCACGACGATCTCACCCACTTCGAGTTCCTGTCCCTGGAGGGCGCCCAGGCCGGTCTGAGCTGGTTGACCATCCTGAAGCGGCGCGACGCCTACCGCCGCGCCTTCGCCGACTTCGACCCCGCCGCCGTGGCCCGGTTCACCCCGGCGCGCATCGAATCCCTCCTCGGCGACGCGTCGATCATCCGCAACCGCCGCAAGGTCGAGTCGGTGGTGGGCAACGCCCGTGCTTTCCTCCGGGTCCAAGAGGAGCGAGGGAGCTTCGACGATTACCTCTGGGATTTCGTCGACGGCCAGCCGATCGTCAACCGGTGGCGGTCAACAGACAAGGTGCCGGCCACCACCGCACTGTCTGACACGGTCAGCGCCGACCTCCGCTCACGCGGGTTCCGCTTCATCGGCTCGACGGTCTGCTACGCCCATCTCCAAGCCGTGGGGCTGGTCAACGACCACCTCACTTCGTGTTTCCGCTACGACGAGCTGTCCGGCGCCCGCGGAAAGCGGTCCCGGTAGCGCCGGGAGAGCATCGGCCGGGCGAGGGGGCGGGGACCCGGATATCGTGCCCTCCCATGCGCGGTGCCAATCGTGCCGAGACCGAAGGGACCGGCCGCGATCCCCTGGCCCTTGCGGCCGAGGCGGCGTCGGTGCTGGCCGACCGAACCGGGGTCGAACGCCACGCGGTCGCCGTGGTCCTCGGGACGGGTTTGGACGGCGCAGTGGACTCGTTGGGCCAGCCCGTCGGACACTGCGACTTCGCCGATCTTCCCGGGCTGACCACTCCGGGCGTGCGGAGCCACCGAGGGAAGGTCGTCTCCCTGCTGGTCGGCGGCCGCCGGGTGCTGGTGTTCCGGGGGCGGCTGCACCTCTACGAGGGACGGAGCGCCACCGAGGTCGTCCACGCCGTACGGATGGCAGTGGTCGCAGGATGTCGCACCGTGGTCCTGACAAACTCGTCGGGGAGCCTCGACCCGGCCATCGGGTCCGGCTCGGTCGTGGCTATCTCCGACCACATCAACCTCACCGGCCAGTCCCCGCTGATCGGGCTGCCGTTCGGCCCCGGGAGCCCCACCCCGTTCGTCGACCAGACGGCCGTGTGGTCACCCCGGCTCCGGGCACTGGTCGGCCTACTCCGACCCGACCTGGTCGAGGGTGTCTACGCACAGGTGCTCGGTCCACAGTTCGAGACACCGGCGGAGATCCGGATGCTGCGGTCGATGGGTGCCGACCTGGTCGGGATGTCCACCGCTCTGGAAGCCCTGGCCGCCGTGCACGTCGGTGCCGAAGTCCTGGGGTTGTCCCTGGTGAGCAATCTAGCCGCCGGGCTGTCGGCAGGGGTCACCGTCGAGGACATCCGGCAGGCCGGGTTCGTCGGTGCTCCCGGTATCGGCGGCCTACTCCGAGCCCTTCTCGATCACCGCGAGCTCGATCACCCCTGACCGCGGTCACGCGTCACGTCGAACCAGCAACCACCCACCGAGGGCCAACGCAACCACGACGTAGATGCACAGGACCGCCAACGCCACCCCGGGCGAGAGCGAGTGGGCCTGGCGATGGACGCTGGCCATGGCCGAGCCGACATCGCTCGGGAAGTAACGGCTCACCGAGTTCTTGATCGAGGTCGGGAAGGCCTGCAGGACGAGGGGCACGATGAAGACCAGGCCGACCAGTGCGCTGATGGCGCCGGCCGTGTGCCGGATGATGGCGCCGAGGCCCATGGCCACCAGCCCGATCCCGGCGACGTAGACGCCGGCGAGCACCACCGCCTGCAGCACCCCGGGCTGGCCCAGCGAGGCGTGCGGGGCCTGACCGGACAGGAGGGACTGGCCGGTCAGGAAGGCGATGAACGACACCACCTCGCCGACCACCAGGGCGACGCCCCCGAAGACCGCCGCCTTGGACGCCAGCACCAACGGCCGGTTGGGCACCGCGGCCAATGTGGCCCGGATGGTACCGGTCGAGTACTCGGCCGTGATGATCAGCACTCCGAGGACGCCGATGGCTATCTGTCCGAGGGCCAAGCCCGTCAGGCTCAGGTTGGTGGGGTCGTATCCGACCTTATCGGCCGCGGACATGGTGGCCCAGTGCGAGGCGGTCTCGGCCGAGGCGATGATGCCCACCCCGATGCTGGCCGCCACCAGCGCGGCCAGGGTCCACACCGTGGAGCGGACGGTCCGGAGCTTGGTCCACTCCGAGCGCAGCGAGCCCGACAGTCGGTAGTGGTCCTCCGGCCGGTCAAGGGTGACGGCGGTCGTGGTCATCGGGTGCTCACTTTCTCGGCCGTGGCCGGCTGGTCGATCGATCGTCCGGAGGCCAGAGACCCGTCGCCCCGGTACTCCACGCTGTCGTGCGTGAGCTCCATGAACGCCTCCTCCAGAGACGCCGACTGGGGCGAGAGCTCGTGCAGGACCACCTGAAAGGCGCCGGCCAGGTCGCCGACGGCACTGGCGTCGAGGCCCACCACCGACAAACCGCCGTCCTCGTCGCCGGTGACCGTGGCCCCTGCGCCCTGCAGCGCTGGGACCAGGCTGTCCACATGGGGGCCTCGGACCCGGACAAAGTGCTGCGAGCTCTGGGCGATGAACTCGGACACAGGCATCTCGGCGATCATGGCTCCGCGGCCGATGACCACCAAGTGGTCGGCGGTGAGGGCCATCTCGCTCATGAGGTGGCTCGACACGAACACCGTGCGCCCCTCCTCGGCCAGTCCCTTGAGGAGGTTCCGCACCCAACGGATGCCCTCAGGATCCAGCCCGTTGATCGGCTCGTCGAACAGGAGCACGCCCGGATCCCCCAAGAGGGCGCTCGCCATCCCGAGTCGCTGTCCCATGCCCAACGAGAACTTCCCCGCCCGCCGGTGGGCCACGCTCGACAGGCCCACTTGCTCGATCACCTCGTCGACCCGCAAGATCGGGATGGCGTTGGTCTGGGCCAGCGCCATCAGGTGGTGCGCGGCGCTCCGGCCGGGATGGAAGGCCTTGGCCTCGAGCAGGGCGCCGACCTCACGGAGCGGCCAGGCCAGCTCGCCGTACGGTCGGCCATTGACGCGGACCGTCCCGGCGTCGGGCGCATCCAAGCCCATGATCAGGCGCATGGTGGTCGACTTGCCCGAGCCGTTGGGGCCGAGGAAACCGGTGACCTGGCCGGGTCGAACCTCGAAGCTGAGGTCGTGCACAGCCGTCGTCCTTCCGTATCGTTTGGTGAGACCACGGGCTTCGATCATGGGATCTCCTCGCAGCGTTGTCGGGGTCTGACGTCTCCCCGATCACGCTACGGAAACCCCCGCGCCGGCGAAATGGGGGCACCACCCAACTGAGCAGGGGGGTTAACCCCCGGTCCCGACGCCTCCCCTACCCCGAGCCCTGGCCTCGCGACGTGCCTCGTGCTCCAGGGCCTGCAAGCTGGCGCTGAGGACTGGCTCGGGTCCAACCGGTCGGGCCAGATCGCGAAGGCCCGGCGCCAACGCGTCACGATCGCGTTGGAACCGGGCCCGAGCGGCCGGCAGCGGGTCTCGGGGCCCGACCCGTTGGCCGCCTTCCATGACCACGGCCAGGAGCGCCTCGGAGTCCGCCGTGGGCGGGGGCTCCCCTCGGAGGCACACCGTGTCGTTCAGTCCGGGGCGGCGATATACCTGCTTCGCCCCCGGGAGTGTCACTTTGTCCTCTGAGAGCTTCACGACGGCTCGGCCGTCGTAGGTGACCAATTTGTAGGCGGTGTCCAGGTAGGGGGCGTCGGCCGCCGTAGCCATCCGTGTCCCGACCCCGGCTGCGTCGATCGGGGCCCTGGAGGCCACCAGATCCCGGAGGGCGAACTCATCCAGGCCGCCCGACACGAAGATCCGGACCTCGGGCAGCCCGTCATCGTCGAGGATGCTTCTCGCCCGGCGAGACATGGCGGCCAGGTCGCCGCTGTCGATCCGGATCGCCGCCTCCCGCTCCAGCCCCAAGGACCTGATGGCCTCGATGGCGTGCCCCACCCCTTCCAGCGTGTCGTACGTGTCGACCAGGAAGGTCGACTGACCGGTGCGGTCCTGAGCGAACGAGCGGAACGCATCGAGCTCTGACGGGAAGGCCTCGATATAGGAGTGGGCCATGGTCCCCACGGGTCGCAACCCGAATCGGCGGGCAGCCTCGACGTTGCTGGTCCCGCTGAACCCCACCATCACGGCCAGCCGGGCCGCGGCCAGGCCGGCGTCGATCCCCTGGGCCCGCCGGAACCCGAACTCGACCAGATCGATAGTGCCGGCAGCCATCACACACCGGGCCGCCTTGGAGGCCAGGGTGGTCTGCATGGTGACCTGATTGAGGAGGAACGACTCCACCAACTGGGCTTCGGCGATCGGCGCCGTCACCTCGAGCAGGGGCTCGTTGGCGAAGACGATCCGACCTTCCGGCACGGCCCGGACCTCGCCGGTGAAGCGAACCCGGACGAGGGCATCGAGGGCGGCGGCATCGAATCCGATGGTGGCCAGGTAGTCCAGATCGTCGGCGGCGAAGCAGAATTGCTCGAGGTGATCGAGGCAGTCGTCGAGCCCCGCGGCCACCAGGAAGCCGCGACTGGAAGGCAGCTGCCGGACGAACAGGCTGAAGGTCGCGTCCCGGTCCATACCCCGGCCCAGGTAACTGGCCGCCATGTTCAGCCCGTAGAGGTCGGTCAGGAGCGGACTGGCCACGGCCCCGCCCGTCAGCGACTCTCGAGCAGCACCACGGGAATCGCTCGATCGGCCTTGTGGCGGTACTTCTCGTAGTCGGGCCAGATGGAGACCATGGCCGGCCATAGCCGTTCCTTCTCGACCGTACTCGCCGTTCGGGCCCTGGCTGCGAACGTATCCGCGCCCACCTGTACGGTGACCGCGGGATCAGCCTCCAGGTTCGAGTACCACGCCGGGTTGGCCGGGGCCCCACCGTAGGAAGCCACCACCACGAAGGCGCTTGCGTCCTTCCCGTAGATCAGGGCGTTCCGGCGCAACCGTCCGCTGCGCCGGCCCCGGGTGGTCAGAATCAAAGTGGGCACGCCGTTCCACAGGTGCCCGTCGGCGCCGTGACTGGCCACGTAGCGCCGGGTGTGCTCGGCCACCCAGTCCTGGGCGTTGTCAAGGGGCTCCTCGTCGGGAACTTCGCTTTGGTCGTTCACCGGGGCCAGCGTACCGACCGTCGCGAAGCAAGGCATGCTTGGGTCATGAGTGACAACGCGGCCGACCACGCCGACACCTGGCCGGCCGGCGAGGCCCCCGAGGCGTATCTCATCGACATGGACGGCGTCCTTCTCCACGAATCGGCGCTCATCCCCGGCGCCGATGCCTTCGTTCGCCAGCTCCGCGAGGCCGACCGCAAGTTCTTGGTCCTCACCAACAACTCGATCTACACGCCACGCGATCTCCGTGCCCGGCTCGTCCGGGCCGGGATCGACGTCCCGACGAGCTCGCTGTGGACCTCCGCGCTGGCCACGGCCCAATTCTTGGACTCGCAGCGACCGGGAGGAACGGCGCACGCCATCGGCGAGGCCGGCCTGACGACGGCGCTCCATGACATCGGCTACGTGCTCACCGAGGTCGACCCCGACTATGTGGTCCTGGGAGAGACCCGCACCTACAGCTTCGAGGCCATCACCCGCGCCATTCGCCTCATCCGTGACGGCGCACGCTTCATCGCCACCAATCCTGATCCCACTGGGTACTCGCCCGAAGGGCTGCTTCCGGCGACGGGATCGGTGGCCGCGCTGATCACCAAGGCGACGGGAGTGGCCCCCTACTTCGTCGGGAAGCCCAACCCCCTCATGATGCGCTCTGCCCTCAACCGCCTAGGCGCACACTCGGAGACGACGGTGATGATCGGCGACCGCATGGACACCGATGTGGTGGCGGGCCTCGAGGCCGGCCTCCGCACCGTCTTGGTTCTCTCCGGCGTCACCACGCGAGCCGACATCGACAAGTTCTCCTACCGACCCACCCATGTGGCCACCTCGGTAGCCGAGATCACCGTCTGATCGACGACCCGGTCGGGCGACTCTAATCGGCGACCCGGTCGGGCGACTCTGATCGGCGACCCGGTCAGCCGATCCGGTCAGGCGCAGCCGTCGACCCAGGGTTGCTTGCCGTCGAGGGAGAAGAGGACCACGGCCATCGCGTCCTGGTCAGCCTTGGAGGCTTGGTTCGGCGGCACACCGACCAGGTCGGGCCGGCCGGCCGCCTGGGCGGCGCCGTTCCAAGTCGCCTGGCTGAACTGGAACGCGCCCAGGTACGTGCCGCTCGGGGAGACGGCACCGTAATTGCCGCCTGACTCGTGCTGGATGACGCACTGGAGGAAGGAGT
>DATDHU010000054.1:0-2284 GCA_036521415.1 Acidimicrobiales bacterium | reverse complement strand
GAGCCGGTTTCGCCCGGGTCGAACGACTGGTCGAGTGGCTCCGGCCCGGTGCGGTCTGCTTCACCGGGCTGTCGGGATGGCGGACGACCATCAACCCCAAGGCGGTGGCCGGCCTCCAACCCGAACGGGTCGGCGATCGGCCGGCCTACGTAATGCCGTCGACCAGCGGCCTCAACGCCCGGACTCCGGTGGGCGAGCTGGCCGAGCACCTGAAGGCCGCGTGGTCGGCGGCCGATGCCGGGTGAGGATCACACCTCGACAGCGGAACGGACGACGGCTCGGCCATTCAGGGCCCGACCCCGCCGGCTCTCAGATCAGGTCATCGACCGGAGCGAAGTGGTCGACGAGCGGCGGAGACTCGAAGTAGGGCCCGATCAGGGCCCGCCATCGGGGAAATGCCTCGGACTGTCGAAAGCCGATCACGTGGTCGTCGAGGCTGTCCCACTCGACGAGCAAGAGGTACCGGTGAGGTTCCTCGATCCCTCGGTGCAGCTCGAGGGAGACGAAGCCCTCCGAGGCCGCGATGATCGATCGCGCCCGGAGCACTGCGTCCTCGAACTCGTCAGCGGTTCCGGGGCGGATGGTGATGTGGGCGTGCTCGAGGACCATGCCGACGGAGGCTACCGGTGGCACCGTTCGGAATACCAGGAACCATGCCGCGGTTGACCAGTTTGGGATTGCAAGCGTGAGACGAGTTCGCATCGATGAGCCTGCGTGAACGAGTCCCGGTGAAGGAGTGACCGTGAAGGTCGAGATCTGGTCGGATGTGGTGTGCCCCTGGTGCTATGTGGGGAAGCGCAATTTCGAGGAGGCGCTGTCGCGTTTCCGTCATGGCGACCAGGTGTCGGTGGCGTGGAGGAGCTTCGAGCTGAATCCCACGTCCCCGGCCCGGGTGGGCATGACGATGAGCGAGATCTTGCAGCGCAAGTACGGGATGACCGAGGACCAGGCGGTTGCGGCCAACCAGAGGATGACGGCTCTGGCAGCCGGGGTCGGGCTCGAGTACCACTTGGACAGGGTTCAGGCCGGCAACACCTTCGACGCCCATCGGCTGATCCATCTGGCCGCATCCGCCGGCCTGGGGGACGCCATGAAGGAGCGGCTCCTCGCCGCCTACTTCACCGAGGGACGGTCGATCGGGGACCATGCCGAGCTGACCGAGCTGGCCATCGACATCGGACTCGATCGGTCTGAGGTGGAGTCGGCCCTGGGCGGCGATGCCTTCGCCTCCGAGGTCCGTGACGATGAGTCGAGGGCGGCCTTGCTGGGCGTGAGTGGGGTGCCGTTCTTCGTGATCGATGAGGCGGTCGGGGTGTCAGGAGCGCAGCCACCCGAAGTGCTGCTGGAGGCGTTGGAACGGGTGTGGTCGGAGTCCCATCCGATCACCGTGGTCGGCGGACCGAGTCAGGGAGCGGAGGGGAAGGCGTGTGCTGATGGCGCCTGTGCCGTCTGAGTTGCCGGCTCAGGTTCCGATCATCCCGTAGGCAGAGGCGGCCGACAGGGTGGCCACCACCCTTTGGTCGGAGACCATCGCCTCACGGTACTCATCCCAGTCGGGGTGCTCGCCCTGGGCCACCCGGTACATGTCGACCAGCTCGTCCACTACCGGGTCGTCCACCGCCCGGGCCACCGGCGAGAGTGCCGCTTCGCCATCGAGCACTACGTAGGCGAAGAAGTCCTCCCGGGTCACATGCAGAGAAGCTCGGGGGTCCCGACGGAGGTTCTTGGTCTTCGCTCTCGTCTCCGTGATCGAGATCCGCACCGAATGACCGGAGCCCGGCAGGTAGAGGATGTTGGAAAGCTGCGGCCTCCCGTCGCGGCGCAACGTGACCAACACCCCCCGACGGTGCTGACCAACGAAGGTGAACGCGTCATCGAGTGAGAGACCCATGCCCGCACGCTACCGGGTCCGGGTCGGCGCCGGCCCGGCTCGCCAGGTCCCGTCTCAACCCAGATCGAACGAACCACCGCCCACCCGGACCCGGGCTCCGATGAGCTCATCGGCCACGGCGTGTGACGCCAATTGTCCGTCGTCGTTCACCGCCACACAACGTCTTCCGTCGAGGGTGTCGCACAGCGCCACGGTCCGGACCGGGTCGAGCCCCTGGAAGGTGACGGTGTAGGTGGCCACGGTGGCGTCGCCGTCGTAGCCGTCCATGGTCTCCACCACGTCGATCATGGCGGTGGCCGACGCAGCATCCCCGGCCAGGTCGGCCACGAGTGGGGGCTGCCCGTCGGGAAGGGTCGACCACACCCCGATGCCCGGCTTGGTCAGCAGTCCGCT
>DATDHU010000053.1:0-18599 GCA_036521415.1 Acidimicrobiales bacterium | reverse complement strand
GGGCTACCTCACCGTCGTCGGCCGCAAGTCCGAGATCATCATCAGGGGTGGGAAGAACATCTCCGCCGCCGTCGTCGAGGACGCGGTATCGGCCCACCCGGCGGTCGTGCTGGCGGCGGCGGTGCCCATGCCCGACGCTCTCTTCGGTGAGCGGGTCTGTGTGTTCGTGGAGCTCCGTCCCGGGGGTTCGTTGACGCTCCCCGAGTTGATCGAGTTCCTGGCCGAGCAGGGAACATCCAAGGAGAACCTTCCGGAGCACCTCGTGGTGCTCGACCGGCTGCCCCGCTCGTCGGGGGGCAAGCTGGCCAAAGGCGAGTTGGCCACCCGGGCTCGCTCGCTGGCCACTCCTGCGGGAGCCGACCAAGATGAGTTGGGCGATGCCCAGAGAGGAACGCTCCATGTTGTCGATTGAAGACCTTCTGGCCAATTCGGAATGGACGACTGCAGGGCACGACGGCCCGAGGACCGTCACCTTCCTGCCCGAGCCGCCCCGGGCCGAACGGAAGTACACGGTCATCTCGGCCGACGACCACATCGTGGAGCCTCCGCACGTGTTCGAGGGACGCGTGCTTCAGAAGTACGCCGAACGCGCCCCTCGCGTCATCGAGAAGGACGACGGCACCGAGACGTGGGTCTACGACGGAACCGAATTGCCCAACGTCGGTTTCAACGCCGTCGTTGGTCGCCCGGTCGACGAATGGCGGATGGAGCCGACCCGCTTCGACGAGATGCGTCGGGGGGCATGGGACATCGATCACCGGATCGCCGACATGGACCTCAACGGCATCTATGCATCGTTGAACTTTCCGTCCTTTCTGCCCGGTTTCGCCGGCCAGCGTCTCCAACAGGTGACCGACGATGCCGCCCTGGCCATGGCTGCACTGCGGGCCTGGAACGACTGGCACCTCGAGGAGTGGGCGGGCACCTATCCCGAGCGGATCATCCCGTGCCAGATCCCCTGGTTGCTCGATGCCGAGGTGAGTGCGGCGATGATCCGCGAGAACGCGGCGCGAGGGTTCAAGGCGGTGTCCTTCAGCGAGGAGCCCAGTCGCCTGGGGTTCCCCACCATCCACTCGGGCTACTGGGAGCCGTTCTTCCGGGCGTGTGAGGAGACGGGAACGGTGATCAACCTGCACATCGGCTCATCCGGCTCGTCCCCGGCCACCACGCCGGATGCGCCCGCTGACGTCGCCGGCGTCCTCTTCTTCGCCTATGCCATCTCTGCGGCCGTCGACTGGCTCTTCTCGCTCGCCCCCGTGCGGTACCCGGACCTCAAGATCTGCCTGTCCGAAGGCGGCATCGGGTGGGTGCCCGCCCTCCTCGATCGGCTCGACCACATGGGCTCCTACAGCCAGATGTACGGGACCTGGCAGTCCGATCTGACCCCGTCGGAAGTGCTGTGTCGCAACTTCTGGTTCTGTGCCGTCGAGGACCAGTCTGCGTTTGCCCTCCGGGATCGAATCGGCATCGACCACATCCTCTTGGAGTCGGACTACCCGCACTGCGACTCGACCTGGCCAAACACGCAGCGGGTCATCAATGAGGAGATCGGCGGCCTGCCGGCCGAGGACATCAAGAAGATGACCTGGGAGAACGCCTCGATTCTCTATCGTCATCCGGTTCCCGAGGCCATCCAGCGCTCGCCGGACGCGTTCTGACCCCGTCTGTTCACCGACCCGCTACGGCTTCATGGCCGACAGCCCCAGGCCGACCTCGAGGGTCGTGCCGGTGGTGAATCCCTCGTCGGCGGCGAGGTAGACGACGGCTCGGGAGACGGCGTCGGAGGGGAGCCACGGCACTCCGAGCGGGTTCAGTGCGGCGAAGACCGGGCGCACGTCCTCCCGGGTGGGGTGGTCGAGGTCGGGCCGGAACGTCTTGTACCACACGTCGTTGTGGATCATGGGGGTGCTCGTCGTCGACGGGCAGACCACGTTGGCGGTGATGCCGTGGGGAGCGAGCTCCAGGGCCACGGACTTGACCATCCCGATCACTCCGAACTTCGACGCGCTGTAGTGGGCCAGATTCTGATTGCCCGCCCGTCCGGACATGGACGACGTGACGACGATCCGACCGTAGCGACGCGCCAACATGTGGGAGGTGACCGCCTGCACGGTGTGGAAGGTCCCGGTCAGGTTGGTCCCGATCATGTCCTCCCATTGCTGGTCGGTGAGGGCTTCGAAGGGGCTGAAGCCGCATACCGCGGCGTTGGCCACCGCGATATCGACCTGGCCGAACTCCTCGACGGTGGTGGCCACGACGCGGTCCATGTCCTCCCGGCTGCGGATGTCGGCGACCAGGGCAAGGCATCGCCCTCCTGCGTCGGTGACCAACCGGGCCGTCTCGGCCAGGTCCTCCTCGGTGGCCAACGGGTAGGGGACCGACGCAACAGCTCCAGGGACATCACAGAGGGCCACAGCGGCACCCTCGGCGGCCAGCGCCTGCGCATGGGCCCGGCCCTGTCCTCGGCCAGCCCCGGTGACCACGGCCACCTTTCCTTCCAACCGTGCCATCGCTCTCCCGTCGCCATGCGTCCTCGCCGGCACCGTCTCGGTGGGGCCGACCCTGTGGTTCCGAAGCCTTGACACTACGAGAAGGGATCGACCGGGTTGCCGGACTCATCCTCCAGCGGATCGATCGCCTGGCCGCCGGCTGCTCAATTGCCTGCTCAACCGGGTCGAACTCTTGTTCTGGAAATCCAGACTAGTGTTCTATGGCGTGCTGCACTCGGGTCGAAGCTGATGGAGCGAGAGCTGCTGATGACCGGCATCGGCGGCCAGGGCGTGCAACTGGCCGCCCAGGTCCTGGCCCGGGCAGCGGTGGCCGAAGGCCGTGAGGTGATGCTGTTCGGGAACTACGGCGGGATGATGCGCGGGGGCAACACCGACGCCACCCTGGTGGTGGGCGACGGACCCATCGAGACTCCGCCGACGATTGCCCATGCCTGGTCGGCAATCGTCATGCATCACGAGTACTGGGAGCAGCTCCATCGGCGCCTGTCCCCCGGCGCGGCCGTGTTCGTGAACACCACCGTCTTCGAGGGGGATGTCGACTGGTCGCCATTCCTTCTAGTGGAGGTCCCCGCTACCGACCTGGCCCTCGACGCCGGGAACGTCCAGGCGGCGTCGATGGTGATGATCGGGGCGTATGCCCGTGCCACCGGCCTGGTGAGCCTCGGCTCCGTGATCGATGCGGTGGAGCGGTCTCTGCCGTCCTACCGGGCCCAGCACCGCGATCTCAACGTGACCGCGTTGGAGGTCGGGCACGACTCGGTCGCCCTCGGCCTGGCACCGGCCTGGGATGCCGTACCTGCCACCTCGGGTGCAGAGCCGTGACCGCGGCCGACGTAGTGGTCAGCCGGGGCACCTTGGTCATCGACGTCGAGGCCTGTAAGGGCTGCGATCTGTGCATCGATGCCTGCCCGCCGGGCGTACTGGTCATGACCACCCATCAGGTCAACAGCCGCGGCTACCGGTACCCGGAGCTTGTGCCCGGCTGCACCGGGTGCAAGGCGTGCTCGCAGGTGTGCCCCGACTTCGTCTTCCAGGTCTACAAGTACGACACTCCGGTCCGTACCGAGGTGGTCAACCCGAACGGCGGGGACGGCGACGGGGAGCGGACGCCTGGAGGAGCGCCATGACCAGCGTCCTCATGGAGGGCTCGGAAGCCATTGCCGAGGCGATGGTGGCCGCCGGCTGTCGCTTCTTCACCGGGTATCCCATGACGCCGTTCACCGAGGTGCTCGAGCACATGGCCCGCAAGCTCCCGGGCCACGGCGGGGTGTGCATGAATGCCGAGAGCGAGCTCGAGGCGGTCGGCATGGCCTGGGGGGCGGCAGCCACCGGCACCAAGGCGGCCACCGGATCGGTGGGCCAGGGGCTCTCGCTCATGCAGGAGTCTCTGGCCGAGATCACGCTGGCCCGCATCCCGCTGGTCGTGCTCAACATGGCCCGCGGCCAGAGCGACTACTACCAGGCGACCCGGGGCGGCGGTCACGGCGACTACCGGCACCTGGTACTCGCTCCCATGGACGCCCCCGAGGCGGTGGAGTTGGTGCAGCTGGCCTTCCACTGGGCCGAGAAATGGCGCAACCCGGTGCTTGTCTTCGGCGATTACTACCTGGCCCACGTCTACCAGTCCGTGGACGTCCAACCGATCGACTTCGGCCCGCTCCCGGAACAGTCCTGGGCCCTCGACGGGTCCACCGGCGGCTCCGGCCGGGCCAAGCTCCTGTCGCCGCTGGGCGACGTGAAGCAGCGAGACGATGTGGGCTACGACCTCCAGGACTATTACCTCCGCCGCGCCGCGCAAACGGAGGCCATGGTGGAGGGCGAGCCACCGTTGGTGGAGACCGGCTATCTGGACGGCGCCGATGTGGTAGTGGTGGCCTACGGGACACCGGGCAAGTACGTGCGCTTCGCCGTCCAGGCCATGCGGGCCGAGGGGCTCCGGGTCGGCTTCGTCCGGCCCATCACGCTGTTCCCATTTCCCTCCGAGGCCGTGGCCGCCGCTTCAGCCCAGGCGCGGGCGGTGGCCGTGTACGAGAACAGCGCCGGCCAGATGATCGATGATGTCCGCCTGGCCGTCCTCGGCCGGGCGCCGGTGCACTTCATCGGGGGGATCACCCTGGACAGCTCGGGGTTCGGCATCGGACCGGACAACGACGTCGCGGTCATCCGGTCCCGCATCGAGGGCGTCCTTGCCTCGGCATCGGCCGACGCCGTCAACCCGGCCGTGCCGGCCGTGGCCGTACGAGAGGGAGCGAGCCAATGACCACCGACAGCCAGGTGACCATCATCCCGACCCGCCGGCCACCGGAGGAACCGGCTCGCCTGGTGGACGACTTCACTCCCGACCTGATCGACGTCGGGGCGCATCATCTGTGCCCCGGGTGCGGCGAGCCGGTGGCCATGCGCTCCATCCTCGAGGCCGTGGCCGAGCTCGGTGCCGTCCAGCGGGCCATCGCCGTTTTCGGCATCGGCTGTTACACGGCCTTCTCCAACAACCTGGACTGCGAGGTGCTCCAGGCCCTGCACGGGCGGGCTCCATCGCTGGCCACCGGGGTGAAGCGGGCCAAGCCGGCCACGCTGGCCTTCACTGTCCAAGGCGACGGGGACATGGTCAACGAGGGGCTCCAAGAGGTGATTCACGCCGCAGCTCGGGGTGAGAACATCACCTGTTTCATGCTCAACAACGGTGTGTTCGGGGAGACCGGGGGCCATCTCACCGCCACCACTGTCCTCGGCCAGCGCACCAAGAACACCCTCGACGGTCGGAACGCCGAGGACCATGGGTACCCCATACTGGTCAGCAACCTGTTGGCCCAGCTCCAGGGAGCCACCTACGTAGCCCGGGCTGCGGTCAACAGCGCCGGCAACGTGGCCAAGGCCAAGCGCATGATCACGCGCGCCCTCGAAGTACAGGTTCAGGGTGGCGGGTTCTCATTCGTGGAGATCCTGACCATGTGCCCGACCGGTTGGTTCATCGAAACCACGGAGGCTCCCGATTACCTCACGGACAATCTGGCTGCGGTGCACGCCATCGGGGTGGTAAAGGACGAAGGTGGCTGAGCAGAAGGGGGAGGACATGGCAGAACGGGTACTGGGAGACATCGCCACCAGTGTGCTGTTCGAGAACGACCGGGTGCGGGTGTGGGAGATGCGTCTCGACCCGGGGGAACGGAGCCCTATTCACGAGCACAAGCTCGACTACGTGATGATCCAGGTCTCCGGAGACAGCATGGCCGCGGAGATGGAGCCGGACTCGGGCGGACCCTGGGGTCATCTCGGCACGGTGGAAGGGGACATCGCGCCCGGCAATGTCATCTATGCCGAGCGCGGCGGGATCGAAGCGGCCTACAACAACGGGAAGCAGACCTTCCACGAGATCGTGGTGGAGCTGAAGGACTGACTCCGGCGCAGTCCCGACGGCGCTCCGTTCAGTCGTTGGCCGGGAACGGGAGCTCGGCGCCGATCGCTCGGAGGCTGAACCCCACCAAGTGCTGCCTATCGGCCGCGCTCGGACGAGTGCCGGCCAGGATGTGGGCCTCCATGACCGAAATGACCAGTTGGTAGATGGCCAGCGCGTCGCGGCCGGGGTCGGTGCTGGACACCAGACCGGCCTCGTGCCCGGCGACCAGCGAGTCCTGGAGCAGCTGCACCAGTACTTGGAAGGAGTTCCGTTGCTCGTCGGGGTACTGCTCGGCCAGACGGTTGAGGCTGGTCAAAAAGGGGCGGGTCCGGGACGCAGCGGCCGGGTCCACAGCCTGGGCCAGTACCCCTTCGATCCAGGCCCTCACGCGGCCGACCGGATCGGTGGCCTTGTCCATCCGATGAACCAGGTAGCCGGCCATCCGGTGGCGACCATCGGCCAGCAGCACGAGCAGCAGCTCGTCCTTGGATTCGAAATGGCGGTAGAAGGCCTCGGTCGACAGTCCGGCCTCGTCGAGGATGTCCCGAAGCCGCGGGTCGACTTTGCCCATCCGCTCCACGACCCGGTAGGCGGCCTCGATGATGCGGTCGACGTCCTCGGCCGCTGCCTTGTACCGGTCGGAGACAGCCCGGCTGATAGCACGTTGCACAAGCGGCTGGTCGTGTCGGGACGACGCAGGCCTGTAGGTGCTCGGGTCGTCCCCCGCGTCCGTTCCGGAAGTTGGTGGAGTCACGCCTGCCTTTCTGGGAACCGTCGGCTCCGCGGAGCCGACGGCCATGGTACAGGCGACTCCACGGGATTCCGGGTGTGCCCTCGGGATTCCGGGTGGTCCCCTCGGAATCCGAGCGCGCCCTCTGAGGGTCAGCCGTCGTCGGAGGCGGTCAGCTGCTCGACCAAGATCCGGCGCTGCACCTGCTGGGTCGACGGCGTGCGGGGGATCGACCCCACCATCGCCAATCGCCGGGGATGCTTGAAGGTGGCCAAGCGGGAACCGCAATGGGCCCGGAGCTCGTCGATCGTCGGAGTGGGGACGCCGGGTCGTCCCACCACCACGGCGCAGACGATCTCCCCCCACTGGGTGTCGGGCCACCCGATCACGGCGACGTCGGCCACGGCCGGATGCTCGGCCAACACCGCCTCCACCTCGGTGGGGACCACGGTCTCGCCCCCGGTCCGCAGCACGTCCTGAGCGCGGCCCACGATGCTGAGGTAGCCGTCCTCGTCCTCCTCGGCCAGGTCCCCGGTGCGGTACCACCCGTCGACCAGCGCAGCAGCGGTTGCCTCGACGTCCTCGAAGTACCCGTCGAACACCAGGGGACCGCGGACCCACAACTCGCCGTCGGCCTCGATGCGGACCTGGCACGACGGGGCCGGGACCCCGCAGCTCCCCGGTTTGCGGCGCAGGTCTCGGTAGTCCAGGCTCGACACGCTCCCTGCCTCGGTCGAACCGTAGAACACGCGCACGGCTGCTTCGGGGAACGCCTCGTCGATGGCGGTGAGGAGCGCGAGCGGCGTGGCCGAGGTCCCGGTGTCGGCGAACCGGACCGACGACACATCGAGACCCCGCCCCTGTGGCGTGCCGAGGTGGCCGAGGATGCGGCGCCAGACGGCAGGGACGCAATTGAGGCGTTCGGCCCGGTGGGTGACGATGGCATCGCAGATGGAGACGGCGTCGGCCGACGCCAGCAAAATCACCGCATCGCGGCCCTGCCACTGTTGGAGGGCGATCGTCCACGCCCCCATATGGAACAACGGAAAGGGGGACACCATCGGCCCCCGGTGCTCCAGGAGGGCGCCCGGGTGGGTCCGGAGAAAGTTGACCCGGTGGCTGAGGATCGCCCCCTTCGGCCGGCCGGTGCTGCCGCTGGTGAAGAAGATGACGTGAGGATCGCGCTCCGATGGTCGAGGGGCGTGCGGCTCCATGGACTCCTCGTTGCCGGCCAGCCCGGTCAGCTCGGACAGGCCGAGCACCTGGGTGCCCAGTCGCTCGGCCAACCTGGAGCCATCGGAGAGCTGTTCGTCCCCGACCACGAGCATGGCCGGTCGGGCCGGTTCGATGACGGCCATGGCCTCGTCGACACCCAGGGAGGCATTGGTGGGAGCGAACACGACACCCAGCTTTGAGGCTGCCGCGAACACTGGCACCAGGTCCAGCGCGGTCGGGCTCCACGACACCAGCCGGTCCCCGTGGCTGAGTCCTCGGGCGACGAGCACGGCTGCGACCTGGTTGGCGCGCCGGTTGAGCTGGCCGAAGGTGAGCGACTCGTCGCCGAGGATCGCCGCCGTTCGGTCGGGCACCGCCCGGGCGGCGTTGACGAACACGGAGCCGATCCGCAGGTCGAACTGGGACTCCGCAGTCATCCTGGCTGGCTATCGAGCGGTGAAGCCGGCGTCCACGGGCAGGGTCACACCGGTCACATACCGAGCCATGTCCGAGACGAGCCACACGATGGCATTGGTCACATCAGATGCCTCGATGAGTCCGACCGGAAGCGCGTTCTGCATGCCGGCCGCGGCGATCTCGGCGTTCTCGGCGATCCAGTCCTGCATCACGGGATTCATGACCATGTACGTGTTGGTCCCCGTGGGGTGGACGGTGTTGACGCGGATGGAGTGCGGCGCCAGCTCGAGGGCCAGCGCCCGCATCAGGCCGACCAGTCCGTGCTTGCTGGCCACGTAGGCCTCTCCTCCGGGCGTGCCGTCGCCCAGGCCCTTGAGGCCGGCGGTCGAGCTGGTGATGACGATCGAGCCACCGCGCTTGCCCGCCTTGAGCACCCGCTTGGTCAGGTGCGTGGTATTCCACACACCGGTGAGGTTCACGCCGAGTACGTTTCCCCACGACAGTGCGGGGTCGGCAACTGGAATTGATGACGGGGCAATGCCGGCGTTGGCGATGACTATGTCGAGCCGGCCGAGCTCGGTCAGCCCGCGTTCGAGTGCGGTCGACAGGGCGTCCAGGTCCCGAACGTCGGCCTTGCAGGCGACGATCCGGCGATCTTGCGCTTCGACCAGACGCGCCGTCTCGTCCAGCTCGGCCGAGGTGGCCAGTGAGTACGAGACCGTGTCGATGTCCTCGCACAGGTCCACGGCGATGATGTCGACCCCCTGCTCGGCGAGGGCGACAGCGTGCGACCTTCCCTGGCCCCGTGCCGCACCGGTGACCATTGCAACCCGTCCCTCGAGCCCCTCGAACTGACCCACGGTTCCCCTCACTCTGCGCGCGATTTCTCTTGACAGTCTCCTGCGCCCACCCTACTGTGAGAGTTTCGACAATTCGAAAATTGTGTTCGAAATCTAAAGTGGGATCGTAGGTAAGGCGAGGTCGTGACCCGCCGATGGCCAGGGGCAGGCTGAGACACGAAGGGGGCGTTCCGTGCGTAACGAACGAGTTGGTGCATGCCCATCGACTCCAGCCAGGCCCAGGGCACGGCGATCGGGCTGCCCCGACGTGTGGTCCCCGAGAGAGCGGCGAGAGCCTTCCTGGTGGGTGCCATGAGTGCGCCCCAGCGCCTCGTCTTGACCAACTCGACCGTGCTCGATGGCGAGAGCGCCATCGGCCCGGATTGCACGGTGGTGGTCGAAGGGTCGACCATCACCACCGTCGCCGGGACCGGGTCCTCGGTCGAGCCGGGTCCTGCCGATCAACGGCACGACCTGGCCGGGCGAACCGTGATGCCGGGCTTGATCACCTGTCACTTCCATTCGACGTACCACGAGCTCGGTTCGGTGCCCACACCGTTCGGCTTCGAGCATCCACCGGCTTATCAGGCATTGCTCGGTGCCAGGAACCTGCGCACGGCGCTGGAGTGTGGCTATACCGGTGCGGTCAGTGCCGGCGCGGCCAACGACGTGGATCCGTCGCTCAAGCGCGCCGTCAACGACGGCCTCATCCCCGGACCGCGCTTTCTGCCCGGCAGCCGCGAGCTCAGTACCACCGGGCACAGCAACGACAGCACGCCGTGGTACTGGAACGTGGGGGCGCCGGGCGCCATCAGGATCTGCAACGGCGCTGAAGGCTTTCGCCTGGGTGTGCGGGACGAGATCAAGCGGGGCGCCGAGATCATCAAGCTCTTCGTGACCGGTGGGCACGGGACGACAGCCCCCAAGGAGCGGACGGAGCTCACCCGAGACGAGTTGGCTGCCGCCATCGACACCGCCCACGACCGGGACGCGCTCATCCGCGGCCACATCGCCAACAAGCCGGCGCTGCTCCTGGCCGTGGAGCTGGGCATCGACATCGTCGACCACGGCGACGACATGGACGACGAGTGCATCGCCGCGATGGTCGAAACCGGTACCTACCTGGTACCGAGTCTCTACTTCCCCAAGCACTTCATCGAGACGATGGGCACCGGCCTGGGCTTCACCGAGGCCATGAAGGCCGACCTCGACTACTCCTACGAGGTCTTGCCCAAGGCAAACGCTGCCGGGGTCCGGATCCTCGTCGGCGACGATTACGGGGCGGTCGGGTTCCCCCACGGCCTCTACGGCCACGAATTCACCCTCTACGCCGACGAGGTCGGCATCCCGGCGCTGGACGTCATGCGCTGGGCCACCCGGCACGCGGCCGATCTGCTCGGCCGTCCCGATCTCGGCACGGTGGCTGAAGGGGCGACCGCCGACCTGGTGGTGGTGGATGGCGACCCTCTGATCGCTCCGAGCCTGCTCGCCGACGCGGCTGCCCTGACCGTCATCAAGGACGGCTCGGTCGTGTCCGGCGCCCTTCCCGGTAGGCGATGACCGAGGTGGGTCGACGGGGAGCGGTGGTGGTGGGCACCGGGTTCGGTTGCCTCACCCACGTGCGGGCGCTGCAGGCCGCCGGTTTCGACGTGCAAGGGCTGGTCGGCCGGAACCCCGACCGGACCCGGGAACGGGCAGGGCGATTCGGGATACCGCATCCGTCGACGTCGCTCGCCGAAGTGCTCACCATCCCCGGGGTTGAGGTCGTGAGCGTGGCCACACCTCCGCACACGCATGCGGAGCTCGTGTTGGAGGCGGTGTCGGCTGGGCGTCACGTCGTGTGCGAGAAGCCGTTCGCCCGCGACGCCGACGAGGCCCGGTCGATGCTGGGCCCGGCCGAGGCCGCTGGCGTCGTGCACCTGCTCGGAACGGAGTTCCGGTTCTCCACCGGCCAAGCCCTGCTGACCCGGACCGTACGCAACGGTTCGATCGGTGACCCGGTGCTGGCCACGTTCGCCCTCGAGCTGCCGCTGCTGGCCGATCCCACCGGCGAGCTGCCTGTGTGGTGGTCCGATGCCGGCCAGGGCGGCGGGTGGTTGGGCGCGCACGGGTCCCACGTCATCGACCAGATCCGCGTGACCCTGGGCGAGTTCAGCGGGGTCTCCGCCACGTTGGCGAACGTCGCCCCCCGGCCGATGACGGCGGAGGACAGCTATGTCGTCCACTTCCGGCTGGCCTCGGGAACCGAGGGCATCATGGCCAGCTCGGCGGCCGCCTGGGGACCGCCCCTGATGGCCACCCGCATCGTCGGCACCAAGGGGACGGCCTGGCTCGAGGGCGATGTTGTGTGGACGGGAAACGGGCGGGGGGCCGAGCTGGTTCCCGTCCCTCATGACCTGGTGAACGCCCCGCCGGACCCGCCTCCGGCCGACCTGATGGTCACCGCCTACGACCGTATGCATGCCACCGGGATCGACTTGGCCCCCTACACCCGCCTCTTCCAGGCGCTCGACGCCCGCCTGTCGGGCCAACCGCTGCCTGACGATCCCGCCCCGGCCACATTCACTGACGGCTTGGCCAGCATGGTCGTCATGGATGCCATCCGGTCCTCGGCGCGCAACCACACCTGGGTCGACATCGACGGAGCGCAGAGCGCAGGCGGGCAGGAGCGCGCCGAGCCGGTGGACGTCAGCCGGCCATGAGCTGATCGGCAGCAACCCGACGACGAAGTCGTGGGGAAGGAAACAGATAGAAACAAACAGAGGGGGAATCACATGTTCAGGAGGGGGAATCACATGTCCGGAAGGTACCGACATCAAGCGAGGGGCAGCCTCATGGTTGCCCTCTGCCTGCTACTGATGGCCACCATGGCCCTCGTGGCCGGTTCGGTCGTGCCCGCTTCGGCGGCAACGTCCACCCCGCCGCCGGGCGGCGGCAATGCCAGCGGAGGATCGCTGGCCAACACGGCCAACAAGCAGAGCCTCATCGGTCCCAAGGGCAGCGGCCTCACCCAGGGCGTTACCTCCACCCAGATCAAGGTGGGCTGCATCTACACGTCGGGGAACTATGCCGGGTACATCGACGGGATCAACGCTCGCTTCGCCCAAGCCAACAAGAAGGGCATTGCCGGCCGGAAGCTCACCCTGGTCCCGTGCGCTGACGACACGGGCGGGGTGCAGTCCGACGTCCAAGAGACCCAGCAGTTGGTGAACCAGAGCCAGGTCTTCTCGGTGCTGTCGCTCACCGAGTTCATGCTGAGTGGCTCGACCAACTACATGAGCACCCATCAGGTGCCGTACTTCGGTTGGGGCTTCAACCCAGGGTTCTGCGGCTATCGATGGGGCTTCGGCTGGAACGGTTGCCTGTCCCCGATCCTGCTGCCCACGTCGAGCCCACTGCACAATGTGGTGGCCGGTAGCCTGGCCGACGCCATGATCGCGGCCAGCGGCATGAGCGCCAGCAGCATTCGCTTTGCCGTTCAGGCGGAGAACTCGCCCTCGGGCACCAGCGGCAACGCGCAATATGTCGCCCTGTTCAAGAAGCTGGGCGCCAAGGTGGTGTACAACGAGGCCAACTTCCCGACCACGTCGACCGGCATCGACTACACGCCGTACGTGCAGGCGATCACGGCCGCTAAGCCCAACCTCGTCTACATTTCGACGCCGTTCGCCGACGTCGCTCCGATGGCCGCGGCCCTGAAGGCGGGCGGCTACACGGGCGACATCATGGACTTCGTGACGTACAACCCGGGCCTACTGGCCTCGTCGGCCCAGCTGGCCTCGGCCCTGCAAGGTCAGTTCACCAATAGCCAGGTGGTTCCCCAAGAAGGTGGCGGCGCCTGGGTGAACCAGGAGTTGGCCGGGCTCAAGGCCATCGGGAAGCCGGCCTTCCTCACCTTGGGTGCGTCGATCGGCTACGCCGAGGCCAACACGTTGGTGGAGATGCTGCAGGCCGTGGGCAAGAACCTGAACACGAAGACGTTCGACCAGAAGGTCAACAGTGGCTCGTTCACCAGCTACAAGACGGCTCCATCCGGGTCGCCGGGGAAGCTGCTCTGGCCGGCGGCGCACTTCATCCCCGCCGATTGCGCGGCCGTCCTCAAGGTATCGGGCACCAACTACACGACGTCCGAGCCGTTCAAGTGCTACTCGAGCTACAACCTCCAGGGTTGAGCGCGGCGAGGACGGGGACAGTCGCCTGTGAGAACCGTCGCCCGTGAGAAGGAGTGACCACATGACCGGCTGGGGACGACGCCACCTGCTCGCCCCCGGCCGGTCGGCCAAGCGGGATAGACAACTCATGCTCGCCGCCGCGGGCGCGGGGAGAGACGGATAACGGTGGACACGTTCTTGGCGTTGGTGGTCAGCGGGGCCATCTCAGGAGCGATCTACTCGCTGGTCGGGTCGGGCCTGACCCTGTCGTACTCGGCCACCGGCATCTTCAACTTCTCCTATGGCGCCGTGGCCTTCTCGAGCGCCTACCTGTTCTACATCTTCCACTCCGGGATGCACTGGCCCGTCGTCTGGGCCGCCCTGATCGTCATCGGCGTGTTCGCCCCGCTGCTCGGCATCGTCTTGAACGCGGCCGTCTTCAAGCCGCTGGCCCGAGCCAACGAGTCGGCGAAGATCATGGCCACCGTCGGGCTTTTGCTCGCCATCCCGGCCCTGACCGAGTGGATCACGGACGGGATCATCGACATCTTCCACGTCCACATCCCCAACAGCACCGCCGTCCTCCAAGTCGGGTTTCCGCCGGGCTTGGGCCCTGTTCCTCAGAAGACGTGGCACATCCCACCCAAGATCCCCATCACGTCGAACGAGTTGGTCGTGGTGATCGCCGCTGCGGTGTGCGCCGTCGGGCTTTGGTTCCTCATGCGCCGGACCCCGTTGGGCCTGCAGATGCGGGCCGTGGTCGACCGGCACAGCCTGGCCCGGATTCGCGGGGTCGACGACGCCAAGACGTCCCGGTACGCCTGGGTGATCGGCAACGTCCTGGCCGCCCTGGCCGGCGTGGTCGCCGCCCCGATCATCGGGGCCATCAGCACCAGCGGCTACATCACGATCATGATCGTCGCCTCCGCAGCCGCCGTCATCGGAGGGCTCCGGTCGATCCCATTGACCTTCATCGGTGGCCTGGCCCTGGGCATCTTCCAGAACCTGGCGGCCGGCTACGTCAAGGTGAACATCGCCGGGTTCGCCGATTCGGTGCCCATCGTCGTACTGATCATCGCCCTGTTGATCCTGGCCCGGGACCGCAGCCGCCTGGGGGGATCGGCGGCTGACGACGTGCCCCCGCCTGAGTACCTCACGCTGCTGCCCATGTGGCGCCGGGCCGCACCCTGGGTCGTGGCCACCGCCTTCCTCGTCGTCTACGTCCTCTTTCTGGCCGATGACTTCTGGGCGGGGACGATGGCCCAGGGCCTGGCCCTCTCGCTGATCTTCCTGTCCTTCGTCGTCGTCACCGGCATGGGTGGCATGGTGAGCCTGGCCCAGGCCACCTTCTCGACCATGGCCGGGCTCACCACCGGACTGCTGTTCAACCAGTACGGGGTGCCCTTCTTCCTGGCCATCCTCATCGCCTTGATCGTCACCGGCTTGCTCGGTTTCATCGTGGCCCTGCCCGCCCTGCGCCTGGGCGGGCTGCCGCTGGCCCTGGCCACGTTGGCGTTGGCCCTCCTCGGCGACAACGTGCTCTTCCAGTGGAACTGGTTCGACAACAACACGACCGGGTGGACCATCCCGCGCCCCAAGATCGGTCCGCTCGATCTCACTAGCAACCGGACCATGGCCATCTGTCTCCTGGTCTTGTGCTTGGTGGTCATGGTGTTGATCACCAACCTGAAGAAGTCGTCATGGGGGCGAAGCATCGCCGCGGTCCGGTCGTCGGAGGTTGCCGCCTCGACGTCCGGGGTGGCGCCCCTCCGGGTCAAGCTGGGCCTGTTCGCCCTCTCCGCCGTCATCGCCGGGTTGGGCGGCATCTTCTATGTCTCGTTCCAGTCGAGCGTCTCCAATTCGACCACGCCGGCCATCGACGGCCTGCTGTGGTTGGCCACCGTGGTGCTGTTCGGCATCAGACGTCCTGCCGCCGCCGTGCTCGCCGGCATCGCCTCGGCGGCGACTCCGGTGATCATCCAGTCGGGCTTCCACTGGTGGTCCTGGGTGCCGTCCTGGCTGAGCTGGAACGGGACGCAGTCCACCGAGATTCCCCTGATCCTGTTCGGGCTGGGCGCAGTCGGGCTGGCCCGCGATCCCGACGGGTTTCTGTCCCAGACCTCGCGTCGCAACCACGAACGGCGCATGCGCCGGGCCGCGCTCCGGGCGGCTTCGGCCGCCGCCGGCGACGCAGCTGCGGCGGGCGAGACCGGCGGCCACGCTGGAGCCGCCGGCCCCACCGAGGGCGTCGCGCCCACGCCCATCGGCCCAGCCATCGCTGCCGCCGACACGGAGCTCGCCACCGCCGGAGAGGCCGTCGTGGCCGAGGCCATGGCCATCTCGGCCGAGGTCCGTCGCCATGAGGAAGAGCTTGTGTCCTCGGGCGCCATTCAAGGCCCGAGCGACGTGGAGAACCAGCCGCCGGGGATCCTGGAAATCCATGGCCTCCGGGTCTCCTACGGGGACGTGGAAGTCCTCCACCGCATCGACCTCACCCTGGCCACGGGGCAGATCACCGGGCTGTTCGGGGTGAATGGCAGCGGAAAGTCGACGTTGTGCTCGACGGTGGCGGGCCTGGTGCGGGCGACCGAGGGATCGATCACGCTCGATGGGGTGGATGTGACCCGGATGCACGCCTACCGCCGCGTCGGCCAGGGCGTGCTGGTCGCACCGGAGTCCCGTGGCGTGTTCCCGGGCCTGACCGTTGAGGAGAACCTTCAGCTGCGGCTCGATGCCGGGCACCGGTCCGACGTCTATGAGCGGTTCCCGCAGTTGAACGAGCGTCGGCGACTCCATGCCGGGAGCCTGTCTGGCGGGGAGCAGCAGATGCTGGCGCTGGCCCCGGTCCTGGTCCGACCGCCCAAGGTGGTGATCGCCGACGAGCCCACCCTCGGGCTGGCACCGATGGTCATCGCCCAGGTGCTCGACGTCTTCCGGGAACTGCGCGAGCTGGGGACGACCATCCTGCTGGTCGAGGAGAAGATCCGGGACGTCCTCCAGGTGGCGGACCGGGTCGCCTTCATCGAGCTCGGCCGGATCGTGTGGTCGGGCCAACGGGAAAGCCTGGATGACGAGCAGCTGGTCGGTGCCTACCTGGGCGCGAAGCTGTAGCGATGCCCGTTCTCGAAGCCCGCCAGGTGACCATGACCTTCGGAGGCGTCCAGGCGCTGTCCGATGTCAACGCCTCGTTCGCCGGCGGCGAGCTGTGCGGGCTCATCGGCCCGAACGGCGCCGGCAAGACCACGTTGTTCGACTGCCTCACCGGGATTCGTCGGCCCACGGCCGGCTCGATCCATTTCGACGGGGCCGACGTCACCGGTCGCAGCGCGACCTGGTGCGCCCGCCAGGGGATCCGGCGGACGTTCCAACGCCAGCAGATCTTCGGATGGCTTCCGGTCGAGGACAACGTGCTCGTCGCCCTGGAGTGGCAGGGCGGCGGCGGTGGGATGGTGGCAGACCTCCTCTCCCTCCCGACGCGGCGGTCCCGCGAACGGACACGCCGATCCCGGGTGGACGAGGTGCTCGAGCTGTGCGGCCTCGAGATGCTCCGCGATCAGCCGGCCGCCAACCTGCCCATCGGCCGGGCCCGCATGGTCGAGCTGGCCCGGGCGGTGGTCGATCGCCCTCGTGTCCTGTTGCTCGACGAGCCCACCTCCGGTCTCGAGGAGTCCGAGGTCGAGAACCTGGCCGTGGTGGTCCGGCGGCTGTGCCAGGAAGAGGGTTGCGCGATCGTGCTGGTCGAGCACGACGTCGGGTTCGTCATGCGCGAGTGCCACCGGGTGATCGTGCTCAACCTGGGCGGGGTGATCGCCGACGGCACCCCCGAGGTGGTTCGGGCCGACGAGGCGGTTCGATCGGCATATCTGGGATGACTGCATATCTGGGATGACGTCGCCTCCGGGAAGACGGCGTCGGGGATGACGAGGAGGATCCAACGGTGAGCCACACTCAGCAGTGGGATGCCGGGCAGTCGGATGCCCAGCAGTCGGATGCCGAGCAATCAGGTCAGGAGCAGTGGGACCAGGTGGTCGACGTCGTTGTCATCGGCTCGGGCGCGGCCGGCCTCGCCGCGGCAACCCTGGCCGCCGATGGCGGGTCGAGTGTGGTCATCCTCGAACGGGCCGACCGGGTGGGGGGCACCACCGGCGTGTCGGGCGGGATGCCCTGGGTCCCGCTCAATCGCCACATGGCGGACGTGGATGTCAGCGACAGCCGGGAGGAGGCTCTGGCCTACATCCGACGGCTGACGGTCGACCGCGAGCCCTCGGCCGACCTGGTGGAGACCTACGTGGACAATGCCTGGCGGGCCATCGACTACCTGGAGGACCACACCCCGGTCCGGTTCTCCGCCCCGCCCATGTTTGCCGATTACTACGCCGATCTGCCCGGGGGGAAGCCGTGTGGTCGTTCCATCGAGCCCCTGCCCTTCCCGGCTGCCGCCGAGCTCGGGTCGTGGGCTGCCCTGGTGCGGACGAGCCCGATCATGCCCCGGCTCACCATGGAGGAAGGGGGCCGCTATCTCGCCTACGGCGAGGCTCCTGACCTCGATCTCGTGGCCCGGCGCGAGGGCGACGACATCCGTGTGCTGGGCAGCGCGCTGGCCGCCGCACTGCTCAAGGGCGTCTTGGACAGGGGGGTGGCCGTCCGCACCGGCGTCCGGGCCCGGGAGCTCGTGTCCCGGGGGGACGTGATCGTCGGCGTCCGGGCCGAGGTTGGCGACGAGCCGCTGTCGGTGGGGGCGCGCCGGGGGGTGGTCCTGGCTTGTGGCGGGTTCGAATGGAACGCCCAGATGGTCCAGGCCTTCATCGGCCACGCCGTGGAACCGCTCAGCCCTCCGGGCAACGAGGGAGACGGGCACCTCATGGCCATGGAAGCCGGGGCCGTGCTGGCCAACATGTGGACCTACTGGGGACAGCCGGCCATGCTCGACCCGGCCGTGACCTACGAGGGGCGCCCTGCGTTGCAATTCTCCACCGGTCGAAACCTTCCCGGCTCCATCATCGTGAACAAGCGGGGTGAGCGGTTCGTCAACGAGGGCGCGTCCTACCAGGACATGCCGCGTGCGTTCGGCACCTACGACCCCGTCGCCATCGATTATCCCAACGAGGCGCCGGTCTGGATGGTGTTCGATCACCGACTGCGGGAGTCGACCATGATCCTCTCCCTCGTGCCCGGCGGCCCCGTCCCCGAATGGGTCGTCTCGGCACCCACGGTGGGGGAGTTGGCCGAGAAGATCGACGTCGACCCTGGTGCGCTCCAGCGGACGCTCGATCGGTTCAACAGCCATGCCGCCCAGGGGGAGGATCCGGACTTCCATCGTGGGACCCTGTGGTGGGAGGC
>DATDHU010000052.1:0-13168 GCA_036521415.1 Acidimicrobiales bacterium | reverse complement strand
CTCCCCGCTCCGGCCGCTCGGGCTGTGCTCCCCGCTCCGGCCGCTCGGGCTGTGCTCCCCGCTCCGGCCGCTCGGGCTGTGCTCCCCGCTCCGGCCGCACCGGCCGCTCGGGCCATGGCCACGGCCGAGAGCATTGCTGCGGCCTTGTGGGCACATTCCTCGTTCTCCATCGTCGGGTCGCTGTCGGCCACGATTCCTGCGCCAGCCTGCACCGACGCTCGTCCGTCCGGGCTGACCGTCATGGTGCGGATGGCGATGGCCGTATCCAGGTTGCCGGAGAAGTCGAGGTAGCCGACCACGCCGCCGTAGACGCCACGCTTGGTCGGCTCCAGATCGTCGATGATCTGCATGGCCCGCACCTTGGGAGCGCCCGAGAGGGTTCCCGCCGGCAGCGTGGCCCGCAGCACGTCGATCGGCCCCTTGCCGGGCGCCAATCGGCCCGAGACCTGCGAGGTCATGTGCATGATGTGGCTGTAGCGCTCGACGATCATCATCTCGTCGATCTTCTCGGTGCCAAAGGAGACGACGCGCCCGACGTCATTGCGGGCCAGGTCGACCAACATGACGTGCTCGGCGCGCTCCTTAGGGTCCTCGACCAACTCGCCAGCCAGCCGGCCGTCCTCTTCGCTCGTGCGACCCCGGGGCCGAGAACCGGCGATGGGACGAGAGACGACCACGCCGTCCCGCAGGCGAACCATCGGCTCCGGGGAGGCGCCCACCACGGTGACCTCGGGGAAGCGGAGGAAGTACAGGTACGGGCTCGGGTTCACCAACCGGAGCACCCGGTAGACATCGAACGGGTGGGCTCCCAGGTCGGGCAGGTCGAACCGCTGCGACAGGACCACCTGGAAGATGTCCCCGGCCGCAACGTGCTCCTTGGCCGCTTCGACGCCGTCCATGTACAGGCGGGCAGACATGGTTGGCTCGACGTCGTCGGGAATGTCGCCTCGTTCGGGCAGGGGACGAGCCACGTCGTCGACGGGACGGAAGCAGTCGGCGGTGAGGCTATCGAGCCGCGCGCATGCCGTGTCGAAGGCGGCGTCGACCTGATCGGTGCCCCAGGACGGGTCCAGGACCACATTCTCGATGAGGACGACTCGCTGGCGCCAGTGGTCAAAGGCGGCCAGCTCGCCGATCAGGGCCACGATGGCGTCGGGATGGCCGAGATCGTCCTCGGGGACGTAGGGGAGGTGCTCCACCTCTCGCACGACGTCATAGCCCAGGTAGCCGACCAGGCCCACATGCAAGGGCGGCAGGTCGGGCAACTCAGGCGACTCGAAGGCCTCGAGGATCGACTCGAGCGCCGACAGGATGCCCTGCTGGCCGGTCACCCCGGCGCCGATGCTGGCGTCCAGGTCGAGCGAGCCGGTGGTGCTGACCATGCGCCCCCTGGCGGTGACGACGGCCAACGGGTTGCGGCCGATGAAGGAGTACCGTCCCCAACGCTCGCCTCCTTCCACGGACTCGAGGAGGAACCCGGGTCCTTCGCCCACGATCCGCAAAAAGGCCCCGACCGGAGTCAGTGTGTCCGCCACCAGCTCCCGCCAGACCGGGACGATGCGATGCTTGGACGCCAAGACGCGGAACTCGGACCGCCCAGGGCTGCCCGCAGGAGCCGGTCCCCCAGCTCTACTCGTCATGTCCGGAACGGTCGCCCGGCGAGGGGGGGTTCGACGGCGACATGCCGAGGTCTCGGTAGAAGCAGGTGCGCTCGCCGGTGTGGCATGCGCCGGCACCCTCTTGGTCGACGACGACCAGCAGCGTGTCGCCGTCGCAGTCGTAGCTGACCTTGCGCACCCATTGGCGGTCACCGGAGGTCTCGCCCTTGCACCAGTACTCCTGGCGGCTACGGCTCCAGAACCAGGTGCGGCCGGTCTCGAGCGTCTTGCGCAACGAGTCCTCGTTCATCCAGGCCAGCATCAGGACGGCCCGGTCGGTGGCATCCTGCACGATGGCGGGCACCAGACCATCAGCGTTGTAGGTCACCTGGGCCAGCTCGTCGTCGCTGAATCGGATGGGGGTGGCTGTGAAGGCGGTGGTCACGGGTCGAACTCCTGCATGCGGTGCGGTCGTTGGGCGCGGTGTGAGCGGTGCGGTCGGTCGGAGCGGTGGAATGGGTAGCGGGTTGCACTCGGTGGAGAGGGTGCAGGCGGATCAGAGGTAGAGGCCGGTGCCGCCGTCGATCCGGTCGGAAGCCACCGCATGGATGTCCCGCTCGCGCAAGATGACGTACTCCTCGCCTTGCACCTCGACCTCGAACCGGTCCTCCGGGTTGAAGAGGACCTTGTCCCTGACCTTCACCGTCCGGACGTGGGGTCCGACGGCCACCGCTTCGGCCCAGGCCAGGCGACGAGAAACCTGGGCCGTGGCCGGAATCAGGATGCCGGCCTTCGATCGACGTTCGCCGTCGGCCTGACTGACCTGGACCAGGACACGATCGGCCAGGACGGTGATGGGGACTTGGGGGTCGCCGGGCGAGCCGTTTCGGCTGGTCGTCGGCGCTTCGGGGGAGGAGGATGCCACCCGTCCACGGTATCGCGTGTCTCCCGCAGGCCATACCCAGCTGCCGGTGGCACCGCCGCTGGCGCCGGCGGGAGTGGCCCCCCGCTGCGGGGCGATGGACCGACCGACCGCCGCTGATGGCACTTGGGCGGCGCGCCGGATCGAGCTACGGCCTCATCCGGCCGTTGGGCGGCGTGCCGGATCGAGCGACCGCCTCAGGCGGACGTTGGGCGGTCGGCCGGATCGAGCGGCCGCCTCAGGCGGGGCGGACCGGTACCCCGGCGGCGGCGAGGTGGTCCTTGGCCTGGCCGATGGTGAACTCACGACGATGGAAGATGGACGCAGCCAATACGGCGTCCGCTGCACCCTCGAGGGCTCCGGCAACCAGGTCATCGAGCTCGCCGACGCCGCCCGATGCGATGACAGGTACCGCCGACCGCTCGGACACGGTTCGGGTCAGCTCCAGGTCAAAGCCGTCCCGGGTCCCGTCTCTGTCCATGGAGGTGAGCAGGATCTCCCCCGCCCCCAGTGCTGCGCACTGCTCGGCCCACGTGACCGCGTCCAGGAACGTCTCGGTGCGCCCACCGTGGGTGTACACCTGCCAACCGGGCGCCGCGTTGGCGGCCCGGTCCCGGGCCCTGGCGTCGATCGCCACCACCACACACTGGGCGCCGAACTCAGCAGCCAGCTCAGCCACCAGCTCCGGTCGGTCCACCGCCGCCGTGTTGAGCCCCACCTTGTCGGCCCCGGCCCGCAACAGTCGCCGAGCATCCTCGACCGAGCGGACACCGCCCCCCACCGTGAACGGTATGAACACCTGCTCCGCCGTCCGGGAGACGACATCGACCATGGTCTCCCGTCCGTCCGACGACGCGGTGATGTCCAAGAAGACCAACTCGTCGGCACCCTCGGCGTCATAGCGGGCGGCCAGCTCAACCGGATCACCGGCGTCGACCAGGTCGACGAACTGCACCCCTTTCACCACCCGCCCGGCGTTGACGTCGAGGCACGGGATCACACGGACGGTGCGCACGCGGCCATCGCCTCCTCCACCGTCATCCGTCCGTCGACCAGAGCCTTGCCGGTGATGGCACCGGACAGCCGCCGGGCGTCGCCGTCGACGTCGACCGAGATCCGGGCCAGCGTGGCCAAGTCGGTCGCCGACCCCACACCCCCCGAGGCGATCACCGGGAGTCCGGTCGCAGCCAGAACGGCAGCCAGGCCGTCGAGGTCGGGGCCGCGCAGCGTGCCGTCTCGCTCGATGGCGGTCACGATGACCGCGGCCAGCTTCACGTCGTCGAGCTCCTCCAACACCTCGACCACCGTCCGGCCGCTCCCCTCCTCCCAGCCGCGGACGGCGATGTCGGCTCGGCCGTCGGGCCCGAGCCGGTAGTCCAGTCCAACGGCCACCTGGCCGGGGAATCGGGCCGCCGAGCGCCGGACCAGGTCGGGGTCGTCGAGGATGGCCGTGCCCAGGATGACCCGGGCTACACCACCGTGGAGCAGCTCGGTCACGTCGGCCTGGCTGCGGATGCCCCCGCCCGTCTCCACCGGGATGCCCACCGCCTTGGCGATGGCCAGCACGGTGGCCCGATTGGTGGGCTCTCCCGAACGGGCGGCGTCGAGGTCCACCACGTGCAGCCACGGCGCGCCAGCGGCGGCAAAGGACCGGGCCAGGGCGACGGGGTCCCCGTACTCGCTCTGGCGATCGAAGTCACCCTGGGTCAGCCGCACTGCACCGCCGTCCCGGATGTCGATGGCCGGGTACAGGTCCATCACGAGCTGACGCGTGAGGCGACCGGGCTGTCGTGGCAGGCAGCCACGAAGTTGGCCAGGATGGCCAGCCCGACCGCACCCGACTTCTCCGGGTGGAATTGGGTGCCCCACAGTGGTCCCCGCTCGGCCGAGGCGGCGACGGTGCCGCCGTAGTCGCAGGTCGAGGTGGTGGCATCGGTCACCTCGGGGGCAAAGGAGTGCACGAAGTACACCCACGAGCCCGCGTCCAGGCCCCGAAGGAGGCCCGACTCCACCCCGGGCCGGGGGTCGAGCTGGTTCCACTGCATCTGGGGGTGCTTGACCCCGGCGGGGAGCGCCCGGACCCTACCGGGAAGTACGCCCAAGCCGGCGTGACCGGGGTCCTCGTCGGACCCCTCGTAGAGCAGCTGGAACCCGATGCAGATGCCGAGGAAGGGCAGCCCCCGGACGATGGCTTCCCGGGCCACCTGGTCGAGGCCGGTGGCGTGAAGGGCGTTGGCACAGGGCCCGAAGGCGCCGACCCCCGGCAGCACCATGCCCGTAGCCGTGGCCGCCTCGATCGGGTCGTCCACCAGGCGGGCGTCGGCGCCCAGGTGCTGGAGGGCCTTCTCGGCCGAGCGGAGATTGCCGATGCCGTAGTCAAGGACGGCGATCACAGCGCTGACGGATTGCCGGGGGCGCCCGGAAGGGACGCGGGGCAGAGGCGAGTCACAGGGTCCCCTTGGTCGAAGGGACACCGGAGCCATCGTGGCGAACCGCGTCACGGAGCGCCCGGGCCACCCCCTTGAACGACGCCTCCAGGATGTGGTGGGTGTTCTTGCCCGTCTTCAGCCGGACGTGCAGCGTCATGGCCGCCGAGGTGACGAAGGCGCGCCAGAACTCCTCGGCCAGCTGCGGGTCGAACCCGGGGTTGCCGAGCGGGGTGGCGTCAGGCGGGAGCGCCACGTCGTAGAGGATGAACGGACGGCCCGACAGGTCGAGGGCCACCTCGACCAACGCCTCGTCGAGCGGAACGTTGATGGACGCGAACCGACGGATCCCCGCCTTGTCCCCCAGCGCCTCACGCACGACCTCGCCGAGGGTGATGCCCACGTCCTCGACCGTGTGGTGGGCGTCCACGTCGAGGTCGCCGGCGGCCCGCACGGTGAGATCGAACCCGCCGTGCTTGCCCAGTTGGCTGACCATATGGTCGAAGAAGGGGAGGCCGGTCGAGACCTCGATGGTCCCGCTGCCGTCGATGTCCACGGCCACCTCGATCGAGGTCTCCTTGGTCGAGCGCTTGCGGGTGGCGACCCGCGGGCCCGATATGGCGGTGGCAGTCATGTCCGGCTCTCTTCTCCGTGATCCTGGGGACCCTCCAGGGCGGCGTGCAACGCGGCCAGGAACCGATCGTTCTCCTCGGGGAGGCCCACGGTGACCCGCAGGCACCCGGAGAGACCCGGCCACTCCGAACAGTCTCGCACGAGGATCGACTGGTCGAGGAGGTACTGCCAGACCTGACGGGCTGGGCGGTCGGTCGGCCGGAAGAGGATGAAGTTGGCATCCGACGGCCATGTCTCGAGCGCCATCTCTGCGAAGGCAGCGGCGATCCGGCCCCGCTCCTCGCGCAGCACGGCCACCCGGGCTTGCATGGCCTCGTCGAACTGCAGCGCCAGCCGTCCGGCCACCTGCTTGACCGAGTCCAGGTGGTAGGGCAGCGTGACCAGCTCGCAGGCGGCCACCACCGCCGGCGAGGCCACCAGGTACCCGAGCCGGCCGGCGGCCATCGACCATGTCTTGGAGAAGGTCCGGACCACGGCCACCCGATCGCTGCCGGGGCCCCCGGCGCGCACCAGCTCGAGCGCGGACGACGGCGCGAACTGGCCGTAGGCCTCGTCCACCACCACCAGGCCGGTGGTCGAGGCCACCACCTGGGCAACGGTCTCGGGGGAGTCGGCCCGCCCTGTCGGGTTGTTGGGCGAGCAGAGGAAGGTGATGACCGGCTGCGCCGTGGTGAGGACCCGACCGACCTCCTCGGGATCGAGCTCGAAGTCGTCGGTGCGGCTCCCGGCGGCCACCTGGGTGCCGGTGATCATGGCGATGTGGCGGTGCAGCGTGTAGGTGGGCTCGAAGAGTGCCACGGTCCGACCCGGGCCGCCGTAGGCCAGCAGCAGGCATTGCAGTACCTCGTTGGACCCGTTGGCGCAGAACACCTGCTCGGGTCGGACCCCGTGAGACCGGGCCACCGCGGCCCGCAGCTCGGTCGCCTGGCGATCGGGGTACCGATTGAATTCGATGCGACCCAGTTCGTCCCGGAGTGCCTCGAACCACGCGTCGGGCGGCGGAAGGGGCGACTCGTTGGTATTCAGCCGCACATCCACGTCGACCTGGGCCGAGTGATAGCCGTCCAGGCTGTCCAGGTCGGGCCGGATGGGGACGGCCGGTGGCTCGGCCTCGGTCCCGGTGTTGGTCCTCACCCCGGCCTTGGCCCCGGTATCGGTATCCGTCGGGGTCCCGGTCGGGGCCTTGGGCTCATCCAAGTCGGCCATCGGGGCCCCAGGGGCGTCTAGGTCAGCCATCGGAGACGCACCGACTCGGCGTGGGCGGGCAGGCCCTCGGTCTCGGCCAGGGTGACGACGTGCGGCCCGAGCTCGGTCAGCGCCTTCTCCTCGACGGAGACGGCATGGATGTGGCGGCGGAAGTCATCCACCCGGAGGGCGCTGGCGAACCGGGCCGTCCGGTTGGTGGGCAGCACGTGGTTGGGCCCGGCCAGATAGTCGCCCACGCTGGCCGGCGAGGACGTACCGAGGAACACGGCACCTGCCGCCTTGACCATCGGCAAGAGGCTGGCGGCGTCGTCCACCAAGAGCTCGAGGTGCTCGGGGGCAACCACGTTGGACACGTCGAGCGCCTGGGCCGGCCCGTCGACCAACACGACGTACCCGCCATCACGCAGGGTTGCCTCGAGATCGCCGCGCCGGGGCGAGGCGGCAACCAGGCGATCGACCTCGGTTGCGACCCGATCGGCCACCGCATCCGACCAGGTGACCAGCCAGGCCAGCCCGTCGGGGCCGTGCTCGGCCTGGACGACCAGGTCGATGGCGGCCAACTCCGGCGGCGTGTCCGCGTCGGCGATGACCACGACCTCGGATGGCCCGGCGAAAGCCGATGCCACGCCGACCACCCCAGAGACCTGGCGCTTGGCCTCGGCCACATAGCGGTTCCCGGGCCCCACGATCACGTCGACCGGCGCGATCGACTCGGTCCCGAAGGCCATGGCCGCTATGGCCTGGGCGCCGCCGATCCGGTAGACCTCGTCGACGCCGGCAATGGACGCCGCGGCCAAGGTGGCGTCGTCGACCCTTCCGTCCCCACCCGGAGGGACGCACAGGATCACCTCGGCCACCCCAGCCACTCGAGCGGGGACGGCACACATGAGGACGGTGGAGGGGTAGCGGGCGCGACCGCCAGGGGCGTAGCACCCGGCACGTTCGACGGGCCGGGTGACATGGCGCACGGTGATGCCGGCTGACTCGAAGTCGTCGACCGGCGCCGCTTCGTGGGCGTGGTAGGCGAGGATCCTGTCGTGGGCCACGCGCAGAGCGGCCGTGAGCTCGGAGGGGACCCGCTCCAGCGCGGCCTGGATCTCGCCGGAGGGGACACGGAGATCGTCGAGCGACACGTGGTCGAAGCGCTCGGTCAGTCGGCGGACGGCCGAGTCACCGCCCGCCTTGACCTCGGCGAGGATGCCGGCGACGGCATCCGAGGACCGCTCTTGCTCGTCTGCGGGACGAGGCAGCGCCGATCGAAGGTCGCCGGTACAGCCGCGAAGATCGATTCGGCGAAGGGACATAGCCCGTCAATCGTACTCGGCCGGTCAACATCGCTGGCCCGTGGCCGCCCTCGGCCCTACCCCGTGGGTGGCGCTCGTCACCGGCACATCCCTGGCCCGCGGGCGGCGCTCGACACCGGTGGTCGTACGTTGCGTTCCGAGGGTGACAAGATCGGTTCATGCCCGAGAGCAACGCAGAGCTGTCGTCCCTCGCCACCGTGCTCGACGAGTTGACCCGCCGGGTCACCCACAATGCCGAGGCTGCGGCGGCGGCCCACGACGAGGAGGTGGCTTCGGAGCTGTTCGCCATCGAGCGAGCCCTCGGGGGCGCCTCGCGGCGTTTGTCCCGTCTCAGCGTCTCCCAGGACCGAAAGGCACGACGCTGAGGGCAGGCCCACGCTGAACGGACCCACAGGCCTGGTCGGAGAGTGGCGCCGGGCGCCCCAGCGCGAGCGGCGCGGCTCGCTCCGGTCAGATGGCGTGCAGGATCAACTGGTGGTCGAGCTCGTTGGCGAGGTGGGCCAATCGGGGTGACCGCCCGGTCACGACGGCGTGGTTGAGTCGGGAAGCACTCTCGACCACCGCCACCGTGGCCAGGTTGTCGGTCCCGGTGGAGCCGGCGAGTGCCCCCAACCGTTCCGCTCGACCGACGTCGAGTGGCTCGACGTCCGTTCCCATCAGCAGATCGCCGAGTGCGTCTCGCTCCTCGACAGTCCTGATGGCCTCGGCAACGACGAGAGCAGGCACGACGGGTACCAGGCCCCGGACCAGCGCAGCTCGATGCAAGGCCCACAAAAGACGATCGTCCTTGGACGCCGCACTCAGTGCGGCCGTCCCATAGACGAGGCCGCTCCGGGGCGAACGAGGCGAGTTGTTGCCTGCAGGACTCACCGCCTCTGCCTCTTTGCCGCCGCGCCCACCGGACGGACCATGGCAGCCACCCCCGGGCGGACCTTGGCGACAACGCCCGAGAGCAGGCGGGCAAGGAGTGCCTCGCCGGCTGCGATCTCCTCGGGGGTCAGGTCGCCGGCTCGCTCCTCCCAGGCAGCCACTCCCCGGAGGCCCTCGCGGATCCTGAGCTGGTGCTCGGCCGCGAGCGAAAGCCACGCCGAGAAGGACATCCCGTCCTCGTCCGCCGCGTGCTGGACCGCGCTTGCCACCGCCTCGGAGATCGACACCGAGCGTTTGATGACCATGGGATCACGGTACCGCGGCGGCCCCCGACGCCAGCAGCGTGATCGCTACTGGCCGACGGATGTCACCGGTGCGGCGCCCTTTGCTGAGCCCGTCCTCGTGGGTGCCGTCGATGAAGGGCAGAAGTCGGACAGGACGCAGGTGACGCAGCGCGGCGATCGGGCGACACAGGTTTTTCGGCCATGAAGGATCAACCGAAGGCTGAATACACCTCGCTCCCCCGCTGGCACCAGCGCGTTGAGGGCCAGTTCCACCTTGACGGGATCCGTCTCGTCGGTCAGACCCAGCCGCAAGGCCAGCCGGCCGACGTGGGTGTCAACGGGGAGCCCGGGGAGCCCGAAGGCCACGCTCCGGATCACGTTCGCCGTCTTGCGGCCCACCCCAGGCAGGGTGACCAGGTCCTCGCGTCGGGTGGGCACCTCCCCGCCGAACCGGTCGGTGAGGGCGCCGGCCATACCGATCAGGTTGCGGGCCTTGGATCGGAAGAAGCCGGTGGAGTGGATGATCCCCTCGATGACTTCCGGGTCGGCGACGGCCATGGCGGCTGCGTCGGGGTACCGGGCGAACAGGATGGGCGTCACCATGTTCACCCGCTCATCGGTGCACTGAGCGGAGAGGATGGTGGCCACCAAGAGCTCGAAGGGGTTCTCGTGGCGCAGTGCGCACAGCTGCTCGGCCGTGCCCGGGAATTCAACCGCCAATCGTTCGGCGGCCACACGGGCTCGGCCGGCGGCGGATCGGGGGCGGGCCATGGTGGCGGACTCTACCGGTAGCTCGTCCGGCGCGGACCGCTAGCTTGTGCCCGTGGACGGAACCGACGTCGAGGTACATCGTGACTTGGCCCAGCCCGACCTGGCCGACGTCAGCGAACTTCTCGGAACTGTTGGCGCCGTCGACGGGTACCCGGCCCTCAGCGAGCAGAAACGGATCGAGGTGGCCGACAGCTCGGCCAGCGCGCCTGCTGGACGGTCCCTGGCCCGGCTCCGCAGCTCTGGCCTCCTCGTCGGATACGGACACCTGAGCCGAGGGAACGACAGCTGGGGCATCGAGATCGTGGTGCACCCTGAACACCGGGCCGGCGGAGTGGCTGAGGCTCTCGGCTCTGCCCTCCTCGCCCCCCTGCTCGATGAGGTCGGCCGCCAAGGAGGCGGCCAGGTCTATTTCTGGGCACCCCGGGCTTCCGCCGTCCACGACCGGATCGCCGAGGCCAACGGCCTGCGCCCAGGGCGCGAGCTCATCCAGATGCGGGTCCCCCTGCCACTGACCGCACAACCCGGCCAGCCGGCAAGACCGCCCGCGACCCGGGCCTTCCGCCCCGGCCACGACGAGCTTGCCTGGCTCGAAGTGAACAATCGAGCCTTTGCCACCCATCCCGAGCAGGGCGGATGGACGATCGACGAGCTTGTGAGGCGCGAGGAGGAGCCCTGGTTCGATCCGGCCGGCTTCTTGCTGCACGAGGTCGGCGGCCGGCTCGCCGGCTCGTGCTGGACGAAGGTCCACCGTGACGAGGACCCGCCCCTCGGTGAGATCTACGTCATCTCAGTCGATCCGGATTTCCAGGGCCGCGGCTTGGGCCGATCGTTGACCACGGCCGGGCTGAACTGGCTGACTGACGCGGGGATAACCGTAGGGATGCTCTATGTGGACGGTGACAACGTCGCCGCCGTGGGGCTGTACCGCTCCATGGGATTCACCGTCGACCACGTGGACCGGGCCTACGGGGGGAAGGTCGCCCCGACCTCCTGAACGGATTCCTGGGGACCTGCGCTCAATGGCGCGGGACGCCTACCCGATGATCCGGCCGATGGTGAACGTCACGCCCGCCGCCGCGCCCGCGATCAGAAGCTGCCGACAGGCCGACCAGAGCCATGACTTCCCGGTGAAGTAGGACAGGGCCGCGCCAACCACGAGGGACGAGATCCCGGCGACGATCACCGAAGCCCAGATGGCAGCGGTCCCCGACGCAATCAACCACGGCACCAGGGGCAAGAAGGCGCCCAGGGCGAACATCACGAACGACGAGCCCGCGGCCTGCCAGGGGCTACCGAGCTGATTCGGATTGATGCCCAATTCCTCCCGGGCGTGCGTCTCGAGAGCCGTCTCCGGGTCCCGCATCATCTCCGTGGCCAGCTCCGAGGCCAGCTCGCGCTCGAGCCCTCGCCGCTCGTAGATGGCGGTGAGCTCCCGTCGCTCTCCCTCGGGCTGACGGTGCAGGGCGTCCCGCTCCACTCGCAGTTCACGCTGCATCAATTCGGTCTGTGCTCGCATCGACACGTACTCGCCGGCGGCCATCGAGAATGCGCCGCCGACCAGGCCGGCGAGGCCGGCCAGCCGGACCGTGGTCGCCGAGCTATGTGCGCCGGCCACCCCCAGGATGAGGGCCACGTTTGAGACCAGCCCGTCGCTGATGCCGAACACCGCCGCCCGGGCGCCGCCGCCCTGCAGGCTCCGGTGATGGTGAGAATGGTCGTCGGCCACGCAAGCGAGCGTACCGACACATGCCTCGTGAGGATGAACTGACCTCGGGTCGAAGGGACCCCTGGTGGCCGGGCCAAAGGGGGTCCTGGCGGCCCGCGACGAGGGCCGGGCAGGCACCGGCAACCTCTGGTGGTCCTTACCCTTGCGCTCCAATAAGGTTCGGTGCCATGACTACCACCGTGCAGGGCATCGACAAGTTTCACGACCTCGTGGGACAGCACATCGGCTACAGCGATTGGCACCTCATTGACCAGGACATGATCAACCGGTTCGCCGATGCAACCGGTGACCACCAGTGGATCCATGTCGACCTCGATCGGGTCAAAGACGGGCCGTTCGGAGCGGCCATCGCCCATGGGTACCTGACCCTCTCGCTCGTCCCCGTCTACATGCCCGAGGTCCTCGACGTCCAAGGGATGTCCATGGGCATCAATTACGGCTGCAACAAGGTGCGCTTCCCGGCGCCCGTGGTGGTGGACAGCAGGCTCAGAATGGGTGTTGCGATAGGCGAAGTGGAAGACGTCAAGGGAGGCGTCCAGACCAACCTGGACGTGACCATGGAGGTCGAGGGCGTGGCCAAGCCCAGCTTGGTAGCCCAGGTGGTGTATCGCTACTTCTCCTAGGGCCTCCCACTAGACGCTCGGCTACTGGGCCGTCGGCTCTGCTTCGACCGCTCCCAACTCGACTCCTCGGGCCTCCTCGACTCCTGAGTTCCTGCTCTCCCCAGCGCCTCCACGACTGCTTCGGCCCAGGTGGTGGCGCTGCTCCAACTGTATGAGTGATTACTCCTAGAGTGGTCCTGTGGAGATGCGCGTCGAGGATCTGTCGGCCAGGGCGGGAGTCTCGGTCGACACGATCCGGTACTACCAGTCCAAGGGGCTCCTAGCGCCTCCTCGGCGCCAAGGGCGCGTCGCTTGGTACGACACCGACCATCTGCAGCGCATCGCCCGGATTCGTTCCCTCCAGTCCCGAGGCTTCACCTTGGCCACCATCGTCCGATTGGTGAACGGCGAGCTCGACGCAGCTGACGAGGCTCTGCTCGGCGAACTGGCCGGGGCCGGGCTCTCTGCCTCGGCTGAGACCGAGGCCGGGGGTGTCTCGCCCATCACTGGAGATACCGGCCCGGAGGCCAAACCGTCGTCCAATCAGGCGACCCATTCAGCGCCGCAGTCGGGCGAGCCAGAGCTGTTCACCATCGAGGCACTTGCACTTCGCACCGGGGTCCCGTTGCCGCTCCTCCGAGCGGTCGAATCAGAGGGATTGCTCGTTCCTCGAAGAGTGGGCTCCGAGGAGCGATATACCACCGAGGACGTCGATGCCGCCCGGGCCGGACTGGCCCTTTTGGAGTGGGGCGTGCCGCTCTCGTCCCTCTTGGAGCTCGGTCGACGACATCATGCCGCCACGGAGTCCGTTGCCCGTGAAGCCGTC
>DATDHU010000051.1:0-8892 GCA_036521415.1 Acidimicrobiales bacterium | reverse complement strand
TCGAGGGTTCGCCGGAGGACGTGACGGGGATCGCCCTGGAAGGGCGAGCCGTCCAGGTCGAAGATGTCGCAGAACACCCGGGCCACGGCCCCGGCGGGGGCGTCGACATGCGGTGCGCCCGAGCCCGACAGGGGACCGTGGCTGTGCCAGGGGAGTAGTTGGAAGGTCTTGGCATCGGGGCGGGCGAGGACGTCGCTCTCCTGGACGCGGCTGAACCCGTCGATGGCCGACCCGTCGAACGTCATCCCCTCCTCGAGCGCGTTCTCGAGCTCGGCCGGAGTGATGCTGAACGTCTTGGGGGTACCCAGCACATCGGTGAACCAGAGCTGGACGAAGCGGATGCCGCGCTCCTCCACCGTGCGCAGCACGTATTCCTCTTGACTCCTCATGGGCTTCCTCGACGGCGACGCCCGGCGGCTGCTCGTGGTGCCACGATGACGAGCGCGCCGGGACCGGGCCAGGTGCGGGGGTGTCTCAGTTCCCTGCCGCCGCTCCGCAGACGGTGTCGGTGATAAGCCTGCTCACCACGTAGGGGTCCATGTTGGCGTTGGGGCGGCGGTCCTCGATGTAGCCCTTCTTGTTCTTAGCCACCTGCCAGGGGATGCGGATCGATGCGCCACGATCGGACGTGCCGTAGGTGAACTTGGTGAAGTGGGCCGTCTCGTGCGCCCCGGTCAGGCGGGTCTCGATCCCCACGCCGTAATTCTCCACGTGCTCCTCGACGTTCTTCCCCAGGGCCTCGCACCCGGCGATGATGGCGTCCCAGCCACCGTCCTCCCGCATGGCCTTGGTCGAGAAGTTGGTGTGGGCGCCGGCCCCGTTCCAGTCGCCCATGATGGGCTTGGGCTCCAAGGTGGCGTAGACGCCGAAGTCCTCGGCGATGCGGAACAGGAGCCAACGGGCCACCCAGAGCTGGTCGCCGATGAGCGGCGGCGGGAGGATGCCGATCTGGAACTCCCACTGGCCCATCATCACCTCGGCGTTGGTGCCCTCGATGCCCAGGCCCGCGCGGATGCAGGCGGCCGTGTGCCGCTCGACGATGTCCCGGCCGGGCATCTTGTCCCCGCCGACCCCGCAGTAGTAGGGGCCCTGGGGGGCCGGGTAACCGGTGAGGGGCCAGCCCAGGGGGCGACCGTCCTTCAAAAAGGTGTACTCCTGCTCCACGCCGAAGACCGGCTCCTGGTCGGCGTACTTCTCGGCCGTGGCCAGGCAGGCGGACCGGGTGTTGGTCTCATGGGGGGTGAAATCGGTGAGGAGCACCTCGCACATCACCAACTTGTCTCCGGCGCTCCGCAGCGGGTCGTCACAGACGAACACTGGCTGCAGCACGCAGTCGGAGTCGTTGCCCACGGCCTGGTTGGTGCTCGACCCATCGAAGCCCCAGATGCCCGGCTCCTTCCCGTCCGCGACGATCTTCGTCTTGCTGCGGATCAACGGCGACGGATTGGTCCCGTCGATCCAGATGTACTCGGCTTGGTAAGGCACTCCTGCTCCTCTGCTGCTCTGTGGGTCTGCTGCCCGGTGGGGCGTGGTGCTCGACCGGGGACGGGCTCCGACCAGGGACGCTACCTGCTGCGCCGAGCGCTCGGATCGTCGCTTCGCGCCGACCGTCGGTCCCTGTGCTGCGGCGGTCGTACTCTCGCAGGCCACCATTTCACCACCGTTTCCCGACTGTGAATGCTCCATGAACACTCCGCCGGAACGGCGGCCCCACCGACACCCGGCTTGGGGTAGGGGTAGGTGACCTGACGGCCCGCCACGGTAGCCGCCGACCTGCAGCCGGGCGAACGGCCCGGACCCCCCAAGTAAGCTGGGCGCATGCCCCGACTGAGGCTGGTGGCCTGCCAGCTCAACACGGTCGTCGGCGACCTCGACGGGAATGCCGATCGGATTGTTCGCGCCCTCGGCCACGCCGAACGGGCCGGGGGTGACCTGGCCATCTTTCCCGAGCTGGCCGTGACCGGCTATCCCCCCGAGGACCTCTTGAGCCGGCCCGGGTTCATCGCCGACAACCTGGCCGCAGTAGACCGGGTCGTTGCCGCCACCGGAGCCTGCGCCGCCGCCTTCGGGTTCGTGGACATCGACCGGGAGGGCCGGCTGTTCAACGCGGCGGCGCTGAGCGTCAACGGCGCGCTGGTCGGGACCTACCACAAGCGACTGCTGCCCAACTACAGCGTCTTCGACGAGCAGCGCTGGTTCGCCCCCGGCACCGAGCCGTACACCCGCTATGTGATCGGCGGCGTGCCTGTGGGCATGTCCGTCTGCGAGGACCTCTGGTTCGCCGCCGGCCCGGTGGCCGATCAGGGGGGGGCCGGGGCGAAGCTGGTGGTGAACCTCAACGCCTCGCCCTACTCGATCGGGCGCCGCGACGACCGCCTTGCCGTGCTCACCCAACGGGTGACCGAGTCCGGGTGTGCCATTGCCTACGTCAACCAGGTGGGCGGACAGGACGAGCTGGTCTTCGACGGCGCCTCCCTGGTGATGGGCCCGACCGGCCAGATCGTGGCCGCGGCCCGCCAGTACGTCGAGGAGGCCCTGGTGGTGGACCTGGACCTCGAGGGGGAAGAACCGGCGGCGGGCGGCCCGGGCGGCCGGGTGATGGTCAGTGCGGTGAGCCGGTCCGCCGCCGACGGCTCGCCACCAGCGGCGACGGCCACGCTGGCCCCAGTACTCGACCCGGTCCGGGAGGTCTACGAGGCCTTGGTCCTCGGCACGGGGGACTACGTGCGGAAGAACGGGTTCAGCGACGCGGTGATCGGGCTGTCGGGGGGGATCGACTCCTCCCTGGTGGCCGCCATTGCCGTCGACGCACTGGGGGCCGACCACGTCCACGGGGTGGCCATGCCGTCGCGGTACTCGAGCTCGGGCTCGATCGACGATGCGTACTCCCTGGCCACGAAGTTGGGGATCGACATCCAGACCGCTCCCATCGACCAGGCCCACCGGGCCATGGCCGGGTTGGTGGCCCCGCTCGTGGGCGGGGAACCGCTCGGCCTGACCGACGAGAACCTGCAATCCAGGATCCGAGGCGTGCTGTTGATGGCTCTCTCCAACGAGAACGGATGGATCGTCCTGACCACCGGCAACAAGAGCGAGATGGCCACCGGGTACTCGACGCTGTACGGGGACTCGGCCGGCGGCTTCGCCGTGATCAAGGACGTCCCCAAGACCCTCGTCTACGAACTGTGCCGCGACCTGAACCGCCGCGCCGGTACCGACCTCATCCCCGAGGCGGTGCTGGCCAAGCCGCCGTCGGCCGAGCTCCGGCCCGAGCAGCGCGACGACGAGTCCCTCCCGCCCTACGAGGTGCTCGACCCCGTCCTGGCCGGGTACGTCGAGAGTGACCGTTCGGCCGAGGACCTGGTCGACGAGGGGTTCGACCCCGACGTGGTCGACCAGGTGATCTCGCTGGTCGACCGGGCCGAGTACAAGCGCCGCCAGATGCCGCCCGGGGTCCGCATCACGGCCAAGGCGTTCGGCAAGGATCGGCGTATGCCCATCACCAACCACTACCGGTCGCACGTGGACCGGCCCGACGGGGACCGGCCGACCGAGCCGCTGAGCCAGACGGTGAAGACGGCCCGTGCCTGAGCTCCTCGACCCCTTGGGGCCGGCTCTGGGCGATCCGGAGCCCGGTGACCCGGGGGCAGCGCGGCCGTCGCTTCCCCTCTCGGTCACCGCGTCGCTGGTCGGCGGCTACCGGTGGATCGAGCAGCGTCTGTTCGAGCTGCTCGGGAGCCGGTCGGCCAGTGCCCTCCATCCCGAGCTCCGGGTGCACCTCGACGGTCAAAGCGCCCGGCACGCCTGGCACGCCTCGCTGTGGGCGGACCGGCTCCCCGTCCGCGACGGGGTGTCGGCCGACGACCTGACCGTGGGGCCGCCGGTTGCCGCCGAGGTGCTCGCTGCCCTTGATCGGAGCGGAGGGTCCGCTGTTCCCCTCCTGGCCGGCCTGTACCGGGTCGTCCTGCCCCGGCTGGTGACCGGCTACGCCAGTCACCTCCGGGCGGCGGCGCCGGTCGCCGACGGTCCGGTCGTTCGGTCACTGCGGCTAGTGATGCGCGACGAGGTCGAGGACTGGCATGCGGGCGAGCGACTGGTCCAGCGTTTGCTCACCGGTCCGAACGAAGTCGCCGCGGCCTCGTCCGCCTGCCGCGAGCTGGAGTCGATCGTCGTCGACGCGGGCGTCGGCGAGGGACTGACGGAGTGGCCGGCCTGATCGCGGCTTGCGCGTCATCCTGTGGTGGTCCGGCCGCGTCCAGTGGGGGACTTGACGTGTCCACTAAAGTTGGAAATTGGAACGTACATCGCGCCTTTTGGGCGCCTCAGCTCATCACTCACCCTCTCCGAGGAGCCCGGGTCGCCTGATCGGCCGGGCTCCGATGGTGGGGTCGTACGAAAGACTCGGTGAAGCTTGGGTAAGGAGCGCCTCGAGCGAGATGAGGAGGACCTGGTCAGACTGTACCTGACCGATATCGGCCAGTACCCGCTCTTGACCAAGGACGACGAGGTCTCGTTGTCCCAGATCATCGAGGCGGGCCAGGAGGCGGAGGCCATCCTGGCGTCGCCGCCCAAGGGCCTGAGCCAGGCCAAGCGCCGGGAGCTCCGGCGTTGCGTGCTCCGCGGCGAGCAGGCCGTGCAGACGTTCGTGCAGTCGAACCTCCGCCTGGTCGTCTCGATCGCCAAGAAGTACCAGGCGTCGGGGCTCCCTCTGCTCGACCTGATCCAAGAGGGGAACCTCGGGCTCATGCATGCCGTCGAGAAATTCGACTGGCGCAAGGGCTTCAAGTTCTCGACCTACGCCACGTGGTGGATCCGCCAGGCCATCACTCGGGGCATCGCCAACACCGGGCGGACCATCCGCTTGCCCGTGCACGCCGGCGACACCCTGGCCCGGGTGCAGAAGGCCCAGGCCCGGCTGGAGCTCAAGTACGGCCGTCCGGCGACCCTGGCCGAGCTGGGCGAGGAGGTGGAGCTGCCCGAGGACAAGTTGGTGGAGGCACTGCGGTTCCGGGCCGAGCCGCTCTCGCTCTCGGAGCCCCTCCGCGAGGACGGGGACGCCGAGCTGGGCGACGTGGTGGAGGACCGCTCTGTCGAGTCGCCCTTCGAGCTGGCGGCGATCGGGCTGCTCCCCGACGAGATCGGCCGGTTACTGGCCCCGTTGGACGAGCGAGAGCGCGAGATCCTGCGCCTCCGGTTCGGTCTCGACCGGGGCGAGCCCCGCACCCTCGAGGAGGTCGGGGAGCACTTCAACCTGACCCGGGAGCGCATCCGCCAGATCGAGGCCCGGGCCATGTCCAAGCTCCGGCACCCGTCATCGGACACCGGGGCCCGGGACCTCCTGAGCGTCTGAACGGCCGGCGCCCGGGTCGTCTGGGCGCGATGGCGGCGGACCGTATACGATCCCCGACCATGAAGAAGCTGCTGATCCTCGCCATCCTCGTTGCGTTGGGCGTCGTCGCCGCCAAGCGACTCCGTACCTCCTGAGCCAGCCCCGGCTCGTCTGGGGCGCGCCGGTCCAGATCGCTCCGGTCCCACCTGCGCCACGGGCGCCATCACCGGATCGCGCGCGGCTCCAGCGCTAGGCGTGTGCCCGGAAGCGGCCGCGGGCCAGTCGCCACGCCACCAGGCCGGCGGCACTGGTAGCCACGGTGATGCCGGCGACCATGGCCGTGGCCGGCAGGCTGGGCACGCTCACCCGGTCGCGGAGCCGTACCGGCTTGGTGAACTGCCGCACCTCCCAATCCCGCTCCTTGGCCACCTTGGCCAGCACCCGGTCCGGGTTGACCACCACAGGGTGGCCGACGGCCTCGAGCATGGGCAGGTCGGTGTAGGAGTCCGAGTAGGCGTACGAGGCGGACAGGTCCAGCCCGTCGGTCTCGGCCAACGAGCGCATGGCGTCGGCTTTGAAGGGTCCGTAGGCGTAGAAGTCCATCTCGCCGGCATAGCGACCCTCCTCGTCGACCACGGCCCGGGTGGCGATGCAGCCGTCGACGCCCAGGTGCTCGGCCAGCGGCTCGACGATCTCCTCGGGGGATGCCGACACCAGGTAGACGCGATGGCCGGCGGCTCGGTGCTCCTCGATCAGGTCGAGCGCCTCGGCGTAGATGATCGGCTCCACCGTGTCCTCGAGCGCCTCGCGCACGATCTGTCGGATCAGGGTCTGGTCCCATCCCTTGGTCAACGTCAACATCGACTCCCGGACCCGGGCCAGCTTCTGCTCGCTCGCCCCGAGATGGAGGTAGACCAGCTGGGACACGAGGGCCCGGATGATCAGCCGCCGATTGATGAGTCCCCCCCGGTAGAAGGGGCCCCCGAACGCGGCGATGGAGGCCTTGGCGATGACAGTCTTGTCCAGGTCGAAGAAGGCCGCTTCCACCGGGTTAGTGCCCGACCAGCAGCTGCTGGACGCTGTCCTCTGCCTCTTCGGTCACCAGCACGAGCACCTCGTCGCCGGCCGACAATCGGGTGTCGCCACGGGGGACGACCAGCCGGTCCCCGCGGACGACGGCCACCACCGTGGCCTCCCGAGGGATGGCCAGGTCGACCAGCGACTCCCCGGCCGCCGGCGAATCCTCGGCCAACGTGACCTCGACCAGGTGGGCGCTGCCGCCTTCGAACCGGAGGAGCCGGACCAGGGATCCCACCGAGACCGCCTCTTCGACCAGGGCGGTCATCAATTGCGGGGTCGACACCGACACGTCCACGCCCCAGCTCTCGTTGAACAGCCACTGGTTCTTCGGGTGGTTGACCCGTGCCACCACGCGGGGCACGGCGAACTCCTGTTTGGCCAGCAGGGAGACGACCAGGTTGTCCTCGTCGTCGCCGGTGGCCGCCACCACGACGTCCACCGTGGACAGGCCGGCGGCGTCGAGCGAGCTGACCTCGCAGGCGTCGGCCACGACCCAGGTGATGGCGAGCTCACCCTCGAGCCTGGCCACCAGCTCGGGGTCCTGCTCGATGACCAGGACGTCGTGGCCGCCATTGTGCAGGTCGCTGGCGATGGCCGTCCCGACGCTGCCGGCACCGGCGATGGCCACCCTCATCGGCCGTTGCCCTCGAGATCGGCATTGGGAACGGGGACGCCGGCGATCACCGTGTCCCGCCCGTCGGCGCCGTCGCGTTCGGCCCCCGCCTCCGACTCCTCCGCCGTCCGGGCGTCGAAGCGACGGAGGGCGGCGTTTGTCACCATGAGGTGGAGGACGTCCCCGTCCTGGCCCACCAGTTCGTCGATGTCCAACCGGGCCACACCGGCCCGGGTCACCGCCACCAGGGTGACCTCGCCCTTGGCATTGACGTCGGAGAGCCGCTTGCCCGCCCACCGGTCGGGCAGGGACCGCTCCACCAGGGACAGGGTACCCGTGGTGTCCGACCATTCCACGCTCTTGGACACCGGGATCAGGCGCCGCCGAACCTGGTCGATGGTCCACGACACGGTGGCCACGGTGGGAATTCCCAGACGCAGGTAGATCTGGGCCCGCCGCGGATCGTAGATCCGGGCCACGACGTTGGGGATCTCGTAGGTCTCTCGGGCGATCCGGGCGGTCAAGATGTTGGAGTTGTCACCGCTGGTGACGGCGGCCAGCGCGCCGGCCTTGTTGGCCTTCGCCCGGTCCAGGTCGTCCCGGTCGAACCCCGACCCGACGATGGCCGTTCCCGGCCACTCGGTGGGGAGCCGGCGGAAGGCCTTGGCGTTCCGGTCGATGATCGACACGGAGTGGCCCTCCTCGATCAGCCCGATGGCCAGGCCCGATCCGACCCGACCGCAACCCACGACGATGACATGCACGCGGACCATGCAACACGCACGAGGGGCCGCTGACAACTCGGGCACCCCGCCTCCCCGGATGGGGTTTGTCGAACACCCGTGTTTTACTGACGGGGTGAATGCCGGGGACAGCGGTAGTGGCGTCACCGACTCGCTCGTCGGGGTGCCAGTGGTGGCGCCTCCCCCGAAGGGCCGGGAGCGGACCGTCCGTCCCTCGACGTACGTCCCCGAGTCGGTCGACCTCCCCGAGACGCTCCGCTACCGGCTGAAGAACAGACTGCTCGGGCCGCCGCTCGCCTCGGAACGGCAGGCCACCGAGCGACTCGGCCGTCCGACGGCGCTGGCCGTGCTCTCCTCGGACGTCATCTCGTCGTCGGCCTACGCCACCGAGCAGATGCTCCTGCCCCTGGTACCGGTGATCGGTGTCGCCGCCTTCTCGCTGGTGGTCCCGGTCAGCCTGCTGGTGATCTTCGTCCTCCTCTTCGTGACCCTGTCCTACCTCGAGGTCGTGAAGGTCTACACCAAGGCGGGCGGGGCCTACGTGGTGTCCCGGGAGAACTTCGGGCTGAAGGTCGCACAGATCGCCGCCGTCAGCCTGCTCATCGACTACACCCTCACCGTCGCCGTGTCGGTGGCGGCCGGCGTGGCCGCGTTGACCTCGGTCTTCTCCTCGCTCAGTCCGTACACCACCTGGATTGCTATCGGGCTGGTCATCCTGCTCGCCTACGGGAACCTGCGCGGCATCCGGGAGGCGGGCAAGGTCTTCGCCGTCCCGACCTACTTCTTCGTGGTCAACATGGTCATCCTCATCATCGTCGGCGCGTACAAGGAGATCCGGGGGTCGCTCGGCGTGCACTCGATCACCGGGCACCCCGGATCGGTGCCGATCGGGCACTCCGGGTCCGGCCTCCTTCTCGGCGCCAGCGTCTTCATCGTGCTGAAGGCGTTCGCCTCGGGCGGTTCGGCGCTCACCGGCACCGAGGCGATCTCGAACGGGGTCAGCGTGTTCCGGCGTCCCGAGGCCCGCAACGCTCGCATCACCATGGTCATGATGTCGCTGATCCTGGGGTCGTTGGTGCTGTGTGTGACCCTCCTGGCCGCGGCCACCCATCCCGTCCCGTACGTCT
>DATDHU010000050.1:0-31484 GCA_036521415.1 Acidimicrobiales bacterium | reverse complement strand
GGCGACCCCTGACGGCCGGGCGCCGGCCGAGTAGCCACGCTGATCGGGAGCCACCACCCTGTAGCCGGCTTCGCCGAGGGCCGACAGTTGGTCCTGCCAGCAGAGAGACGTCTGGGGGAAGCCATGGAGCAGGAGCACCGGCTGCCCGTCCGCTGGGCCGGCCATCCGGGCGGTGAAGGTGTGGCCGTTGGCGTCGATGTCGACGATCTCGATGTCCATACCCAGCCCCTACTTCCTTAGACCCCTGCTTCCTAGATGAGAACCACGAAGAGACCCGACCGCCCTGAGGAGTGCGGCCCTCGAGGTCAGTCCCCGGCCGCCGCGGTGGCGGTCGGCGCGGCCTCAACCGGCGCGGCCTCAACCGGCGCGGCCTCAACCGGCGCGGGCCCAGCCGGCACCTCCAGCAGCCGCCGCCAGTCCTCCAGTCCGGACCGTACCTGGTCCGGAGTGAGCCGCAGCGTGTCGTCCCGGACCCGGTCGGCGATGGCCCGCTGGGCCTCGTAGTGGTGCGAAGCCGACCGGAAGAGCGGCGTCCGCTCGGCAATCAGATCGGGCGGGGCGCCGCCCAGGAACCCCCACAGGGTGAAGGCGAAGGTCAGGTCGTGGATGGACGGTGCCCGTCCGAACCGCGCGGCCCGGCGCATGCCTACCGCGGTTGCGCCGGCGATGGCGTCCTCGATCGACTCGCCCTCGGCCAGCTCCAACCGGTCCTCGAACCGCCGGGCCAGCTTCAGGGCGAATCCCTGATCAGGGCCGGGGGTCCCCAGGCTCGGACCGGTGGGGTGCGTGCTGCCCCGGAGCTCGGACGGGCGCGACTGGGTCCAGATACCCGGCACGTGCAGCCGGTACGCCTCTCGGACCTGGTCGGCCTCGACGATGGGTACGAAACTCGGTTGGGTCATCCGTGTGCTCCTGGTACCTCGTTCGGTCCGTCGAATTGTCGGCCTGTACTAGCCGCTCGCCTCTCTGGCGTGCAGCAGACCGTAGACGATGGAATCGGACAGAGCCTGCCACGACGCCTCGATGATGTTCTCCGAGACGCCGATGGTGGTCCAGATCGTCTCGCCGTCGGTGGAATCAATGAGGACCCGGGTGATCGAACCGGTGCCTCGCGACGTGTTGAGCACCCGGACCCGGTAGTCGACCAGGTGAATGTGCTCCAGAGCCGGAAAGCGAGAACCGAGGGCCTGCCGCAAGGCGCCGTCGAGAGCGTTCACCGGTCCGTTCCCCTCCGCCGTGGCCACGTGCCGCTGGTCGCCGACGAACACCTTCACCGTCGCCTCGGTGCTCTGGGCGCCGGTGTGGTCGGAGATCACCCGGTAGGCGTCCAGCTCGAAGAAGTCCTGCTTCCAACCCGTCGAGTCCCGCAACAACAGCTCCAGCGAGGCGTCGGCCACCTCGAAGTGGTAGCCGGCGTTCTCCAGTCGCTTCAGCGAATCGAGCACCGACGTCATGGCCTGGGAATCGAGCTCCAAACCCAGCTCCTTGGCCTTGAGGGCCAGCGTCGAGCGGCCGGCCATCTCGGACACCACGAAGCGGGTCCCGTTCCCCACCAGCTCGGGGTCGACGTGCTCGTAGGCGTCCGAACGCCGGGCTATGGCGCTGGTGTGCAGTCCCGCCTTGTGGGCGAAGACCGACGACCCCACGTAGGGCTGCTGCGGGTTGGGGGCGATGTTGACCAGCTCGGCGATGTGGTGGGACACCGGGGTCAGGAGCTCGAGCCGGTCGGTGGGGATGGTCCGCACGTGCAACTTCAGCGAGAGGTTGGGGATGGCTGCGGCCAGGTCGGCGTTGCCCGACCGCTCGCCGTAGCCGTTCACGCATCCCTGCACATGGGTGGCGCCCGTCCCCACGGCGGCGAGGGAGTTGGCCACGGCACAGCCGCTGTCGTTGTGGAAGTGCACACCGACCTGCGTCTCGAAGCGACCCAACACGTTCGGGACGATCCCGGCCACCTCGTCGGGCAGGGTGCCCCCGTTGGTGTCACACAGCACGAGTGTCTCGGCACCCGCTTCCTCGGCGGCACGCAGGATCCTCATGGTGAACTCGGGATTGGCCTTGTACCCGTCGAAGAAGTGCTCGGCGTCGAGGAATACCCGGAGGTCGTTCCGGCGCAGGAAGTCGACGGAATCGGCCACCATGGCGACGGCCTCATCGAGCGACGTGCGCAAGGCGTCGACCACGTGCATCTCGGAAGACTTGGCCACGATGCACACCGCCGCCGTCTGGGCGTTGACCATCTGGCGGAGGGTCTCGTCGTCCTCGGCCCGGACCCCGGCCCGCCGGGTCGAACCGAAGGCGACCAGCGTGGCCGACGACAGGTGCAGTTCCTTGGGGGCCCGGGCAAAGAATTCTTCGTCCTTCGGATTGGCCCCGGGCCAGCCGCCCTCGATGAAGCTCACCCCCAGGTGGTCGAGCTGCTCGGCCACTCGCAGCTTGTCGTCGACGGTGAGGGACAGTCCCTCTTGCTGGGAGCCGTCCCGCAACGTGGTGTCGAACACGTCCACCGCCGCAGGCATGACCGGGAGCCGGAAGTCGTGCCCGCCACCGGCCTCGCCCGAGTGGCTGTGGGCCCGCTTCACATCGGCGTGGGCCTGCTGGCCGGGAGTGGGGTGATGGTGCGCGTTCGACGTGCGCGACTTATTCGACATGGTCCAACCAGTCCTTGTACTGGTCGACCTCCCCGCGCACGGTGGCGAAGTAGGTCTGCTGCAGCCGGCGGGTGATGGGTCCGGGCTTCCCCGATCCCACTTCGCGGTCGTCCACCGCCCGGATTGGCACCACTTCTGCCGCCGTCCCGGTGAGGAACGCCTCGTCCGCCGTGTACAGGTCGGTCCGGATGAGCTGTTCGTAGGTGACCTCGTACCCGAAATCACGGGCGATGGTCTCGATGGAGCTCTGGGTGATGCCCTGCAGCGCTCCCGCGTCAGAGGTGGGAGGCGTAGAGATCACCCCGTCGCGGACGACGAAGATGTTCTCGCCCGTGCACTCGCTGACGTTTCCGTCCGGGGCCAATAGGATGGCCTCGTCGTAGCCGGCCTTGATCGCCTCGACCTTGGCCAGCGACGAGTTGACGTACATACCGGTGCCTTTGGCCGCGGTGGGCACGGCGTTGGGGTCGTGGCGGCGCCACGAACTGATCTTGGTGGACACGCCGTTGGCGACCCCCTCGTCGCCCAGGTAGGTGCCCCAGGGCCAAGCGGCGATGGACACGTTGACCGGGCAGGGCATGGGGTTCAGGCCCATCTCGCCGTAGCCCAGATAGACGAGGGGTCTGATGTAGCACCCGTCGTCGAGGCCGTTCGCCCGCACCAGCGACCGGGTGGCCTCGACCACCTCGTCGACGGTGAACGGTACGTCGATGAGGAAGACCTTGGCCGAGGCGAACAGTCGATCGATGTGGTCACGGAGCCGGAACACGGCCACCCCGCGGGGGGTGGGGTACGCCCGGATGCCCTCGAACACACCGGAGCCGTAGTGCATGGTGTGGGTGAGGACGTGGACCGTGGCGTCGGCCCAGTTGACGAGCTCACCGTCCATCCAGATCTTGTCAGTCGGTTCGATGGGCACGGCTCAGAGCCTTTCTGCGATGGCGTCGCCAATAGCGGCGGTGGAGAGGTCGGATTCGGGGGAGGACGCGGCCGAGACGATGTAGTCCCGTACGGCCTTGGCTACCCGGTCAGCGGCGTCGGCCTCACCCAGCTGGTCGAGCATGAGGGCGGCGGAGCTGATGGCGGCGGCCGGATTGGCCTTGCCCGTCCCGGCGATGTCATGGGCGGCGCCGTGCACCGGCTCGAAGAGCGACGGGCCGGTCCGGGCCGGGTTGAGGTTGCCCGAAGCGGCGTAGCCGATGCCTCCGGCCACCGCCCCGGCCAGGTCGGTGATGATGTCGCCGAACAAGTTGTCGGTCACGATCACGTCGTAGCGAGCCGGGTTCTCGACCAGGTAGATGCAGGTGGCGTCGACGTGGTTGTAGTCCCAGGTCACTTCGGGAAACTCCGCGGCCACCTCGGTCACGGCCCGCTGCCAGAGGTCGCCGGCGAAGGTCAGCACGTTCGTCTTGTGCACCAGGGTGAGGTGGTGCCGGGGACGCTTGTCGGCCAGCTCGAAAGCAAACCGGGCGCAACGCTCCACGCCGTGCCGGGTGTTGACCGAGCCCTGGGTGGCCACCTCGAACGGCGTACCCTTGCGCAAGAAGCCGCCCTCGCCGGCATAGGTGCCCTCGGTGTTCTCCCGGATGACCACGAAGTCGCAGTCGGGCGCCAACGCTCCGGGGACACCGATGAACGGGCGCATGTTGATGTAGAGGTCGAGCTCGAAGCGCAGCCGGAGCAGGAGGCCCCGCTCCAACGTGCCGGGCGGGACCTCGGTGGAGCCCACCGGGGGCCCGACCGCGCCGAGCAGCACGGCGTCGAGACCCCGGAGCTCCTCGAGCGTCTCGTCGGGCAGCACCTCCCCGGTCCGCAGGTATCGGTCGGCGCCGAGATCGTAAGAGGTGGTGTCGAGTGCCACCCCCGTTGCCTCGACCACCTTCAATGCCTCAGCGACCACCTCGGGGCCGATGCCGTCTCCTCCGATGAGGCCTACCTTGTACGTGTTCACGTCTGTCATGTCCCGTTCTGTGTTCGTTGATTCGTCGTTCTCGTTCGGATCGTGGGTCGAGATGGGCCGTCTGTGCCCTCGGCCTCGCCCTCGTCACCCGGTCTGTGCCTGGCCCGCCGGTCGGCTTCCCGAGCCGGTGGGCATCTCACGGTACGCCGGAAATTGAAAAACCGCCCACCTTGTGGACGGTCAGGAGGCACACACCGGGCTCGGTTGTGTGCCTACTCGATAATAAATACGGTGAAAGGGTTCGGGTGAGTGTGGTCCATGGCTGGCTAGTTTCCCCCGCTTATGGCGTGTTCGTCAACTGAGGGTGGCCGCGGAGCGACCGTGTGTGCTTCGACCCGACCACCGGGCCCGGTCATCGGACCCGGTAGAGCCGTGCCGGTCATGGAGCCCAATTGGGCGTGGAGCAGTACTCCTTCAGCCAGTCTCAAAGAGGGTCGACCAGGGGATGGACCCGTCGCGCAGGCATCTCGACGCCGGGCCCCGGCATTCGACCACCGTCGACGGGATCCCCTCACATCGCCCCCCGTCGAGGACGATACCGACGCCGACACCCGCCACCATGGCGTCGAGGTGTGGGGCGCCCGGGCCTTCCATGGACGGGGCTCTCGGGGCTGCCCGGGGGAATGCCGCCGCCACCTGCTCGGCTGCCGTGAAGGGCTGCTCGCCGTGCCGGTTGGCACTGGTGACAGCCAAGGGACCGCTCATGGCGCAGAGCGCCCGGACCGCGGGGTGGTCCGGCCAGCGAACACCGACGGTGTACGGCGGTGACTCGCGGCCGCCGAGGTCGGCGGTGAAGCGCCGGTGACGGGGAACCACCAGCGTCAGTGCTCCCGGCCAATGCCGATCGGCCAGCAACCGCGCCGACACAGGGAGTGTCCCGGCGATCAACTCGACCTGGTCCCAGCCCCCGACCAGCACGGGGAGGGCCGCTGACTCGGGACGGGCCTTGAGGTCGAACACGCGGGAGACGGCATCGGGTCGGAAGGGGTCCACCGCCAACCCGTAGACGGTGTCGGTGGGGACACCCACCACCTCGCCGCGCCCCAGCGCCTCGGCGGTCTGTTCGAGGGCAGCAGGATCGTCAGCCGGGACGATGTACGTCATTGCCCGGTGGCCACCAGGGCGCGGGGACGACCGGCCAGATCGGGTTCCACCCGCACGTGGGCCAATCCGGCCCGCCGGGCCATGGACGACGCAACGTCGGCCTGATGGGGCGCCATTTCGATGACCAGGGCCCCACCGCTTCGCAACCACCGGGGGGCACCGGCAATGATCGCCTCCACCTCGGCCAGACCGCTCGACCCGTCGGTTGCCGCGCCCGCCACCAGTGCGCCCTCGGGCTCCCAGTGGCGGACAACCGGATCGAGCTCGGGGTACTCCTCGGCCGACACATAGGGCGGGTTCGACACGATCAGGTCGAGCACGCCCATGAGCCCCTTGGGCAGCGCGGCGAACCAATCGCCGTGCACCAGTCGGACCCGGTCCAGTGGGGCCCGGTCCAGTGGGGCCCGGTCAGGTGGGATCGGTTCGCCCTCGGCCCGGGCGGCCCGTGCAGCCGTCGGCGCCTGCCGCGCCCGTGCAGCCGTCGGCGTCGGTAGCGCCTGCAGGGCCTGCAGCGCCCGCAGGTTGGCCCGAGCCACCTCGAGGGCCTCGACCGACGAGTCGGTGGCCCACACGTCGGGGCCGGCATCGCCGGAGCCGCCCTCGACGGCCAACGACAGGGCGATCGCCCCCGAGCCGGTCCCGAGGTCGACGGCCACGGGACTCCGCCCTGACGATGGAGCACCGCTCCACTCGCTCGTTGCCCTCCGAAGCTCGGCCAGGGCCACGTCGACCACAACTTCCGTTTCCGGACGGGGGATCAGGACCCGACGATCGACGGCGAGCTCGATGGTGCGGAACGGCCAGCGACCGAGGATGTACTGCAACGGCTCGCCGGCCTGGCGCCGTGACACCATGGACTCCACCCGGCTGGACACACCCGGTGCCACCGGTTCGTCGAGGCCGCGGGCGGGCGGGGACCGATCGGGTGAGGGTCCGTCCAGATCGAGCGCATGCTCGACGATCCACCGTCCCTCGAGACCCGGGCCGAGGCGCGCCGTCGCCGCCTCCACCAACCGGCGGCGCGTCGGTTCCCCTACCACCGCCGTCACTCCTCTTCGAGCTGTCTGCTCCGCTTGTCGGCCATGAGCGCGTCGGTCAGCTCGTCGAGATCCCCCATCAGGACGCGATCGAGCTTGTGCAAGGTGAGCTTGATGCGGTGGTCGGTGACCCGGTTCTCCTTGTAGTTGTACGTCCGGATCTTCTCAGATCGCCCGCCACCCCCGACCTGGCTGCGGCGTTGGGCGGACTGCTCGGCGGCCTGGCGGTCCTGCTCGGCCTTGAGCAGCCGCGAGCGCAGGACGGTCATGGCCTTGGCCCGGTTCTGGATCTGGCTCTTCTCGTCCTGCATCGCCACCACGATCCCGGTGGGGAGGTGGGTGATGCGGACGGCGGAATCGGTCGTGTTCACCGACTGGCCACCCGGCCCGGTGGACCGGTACACGTCGACCTTCAGGTCGGACGGGTCGATGGCCACGTCGACCTCTTCTGCTTCGGGCAGCACGGCTACCGCGGCCGACGAGGTGTGGATGCGGCCCTGGGACTCGGTGACCGGGACCCGCTGGACGCGATGAGGTCCACCCTCGTGCTCCAGGCGTTGCCAGGCGTCGTCTCCCGACACCCGGAACGTGACCTCGTTCAGGCCGTCCCGCTCGGAAGGGCTCGACGACATGACGTCGACCTTCCAGCCACGAATCGCCGCGTAGCGGGTGTACATGTCAAAGAGGTCCTTGGCGAACAAGTTGGCCTCTTCGCCCCCTTCGGCCCCGCGGATCTCGACGATGACGTTCCGGCCGGCGTTCTGGTCCCGGGGCACGAGCAACTGCTGGAGGGACTCCTCGAGCCGCGAGATGTCCGACTCGGCCTTGTCCACCTCGGCCCGGGCCAGGTCCCGCTCCTCGCTGACCGAGTCGGCCACCATCTCGCGCGCCGCGTCCAGGTCGGACTCTGCCGCCTGCAACTGCCGCCATGCGTCGATGACCTCGCTCAGCTCCTTGTGGCGACGAGACAGGTCGCGCAGGCGACGCGGGTCAGACGACGTCTCCGGGTCGTTCAGCTGGGCAACGACCGACTCGTACTCCTCGGCGAGACGGGGAAGCCGGTCGTTCTTCACGGAGTCAGGGTACCGGCCCCACCGACCCGGGCCTCCCTAACGGGACACGTGGTCGACCCTCTCGGGAGCCCGGTCGACGAGCTCAGGACTTCTTGCGGGCGCCGGTCTTGGCATAACGACGCTGGAAGCGCTCGACACGCCCTCCGGAGTCCACCAGCTTCTGCTTGCCGGTGAAGAAGGGGTGGCACTCGTTGCACAGCTCGAGATGGATGTCGTCCTTCGTCGAGCGCGTGGTGAAGGTGTTGCCGCACGAGCAATGGACCTTGGCTTCGACGTACTTGGGATGAATGTCAGTCTTCATGATCTCTCCTGTGGTGACGGCGAACGGGCTCCCGGCCGTCTCGAGGCGTCGCAAGTGTACCGGAACGCCCGCCCTGGCCGATCGGCTCAGTTGGGCGCAGCCGGACCCTTGGCTATCTCGGCCAGGAACTCGTCATTGCTCTTGGTGGTACGGATCTTGTCCATCAGCAGCTCAAGGCCGGCGGCGGCGCTGCCTTCGTTGGCCAGGGCGTTCAGGACCCGGCGCAGTTTCCACACCTGCTGGAGCTGCGACCGGTCGAAGAGGAGCTCCTCGTGCCGGGTGGAGCTGGCGTTGACGTCGATGGAGGGGTAGAGGCGTCGCTCGGACAGCCGGCGGTCGAGGCGGAGCTCCATGTTGCCGGTTCCCTTGAACTCTTCGAAGATGACCTCGTCCATCTTGGAGCCCGTCTCCACCAGCGCGGTGGCCAGGATGGTGAGCGAACCGCCCTCTTCGATGTTCCTGGCGGCGCCGAAGAACTTCTTGGGCGGGTACAGGGCCCCCGAGTCGACACCACCGGACATGATCCGGCCGGTGGCCGGTGCGGCCAGGTTGTAGGCACGGGCCAGGCGGGTGATGCCGTCGAGGATGATGACGACGTCCCTGCCCATCTCGACCAGGCGCTTGGCCCGCTCGATGGCGAGCTCGGACACGGTGGTGTGCTCGTCGGCCGGCCGGTCGAAGGTCGAGGCCACCACTTCGCCCTTCACCGAACGGCGCATGTCGGTGACCTCTTCCGGACGCTCGTCGACCAGCAGCACCATCAGGTGCACGTCGGGATTGTTCGCCTCGATCGAGTGGGCGATGTGCTTCATCACCGTGGTCTTGCCCGCCTTGGGCGGTGACACGATGAGCCCGCGCTGACCCTTGCCGATCGGTGAGAGAAGGTCGACGATCCTTGCCGTCATGTTCTCCTTCTCTCCCGGCATCTCCAAGTGAAGGCGGGAGTCGGGGAACAGCGGGGTCAGGTCCTCGAAACGGGGACGACTCCGGGCCTCTTCAGGGTCGAGCCCGGACACCGTGTCGATACGAAGCAGGGCGGGGAACTTCTCGGTATTGCCTGCCGGTCGGCACGCTCCCTCGACGTAGTCGCCCCGGCGGAGGGCGAAGCGCCGGGCCTGGCTGATCGAGACGTAGACGTCCTTGTTGGAGGGCAGGTAGCCGTCGCAGCGGAGGAACCCGTAGCCCTCGTCCCGGAGGTCGAGCAGACCGCGCACCGGGATGAGCTCGCCTTGGTACTGCTGCTCCTGGCTGCCACCGGCGCCCTGCAGCTCCCGCTCGCCACCGCCCTGGCGATCACGGCCCCGCCGGCGCCGGTTGCTCCTGCGGTTGCCGAGCTCGGAGTCGGGACCACCCTGGCGATTGCCCTGGCCTCCCTGGTTGTTCTGGTTGTTCTGGCGGTTGCCCTGGTTCGTCTGGCTGCCCTGGTTACGGTTGCCCTGGTTGTTCTGACGGCTGCCCTGGCCGCCTTGGCTGTTGCTCTGGCCGCCCTGGTTGGCCTGTCGGTCCCCCCGGTCGGCCTGCTCGCGTCGGGCCTGGTCAGGCCCGCTCCGGTCATCCTGGCTGTCCCGGTCGGACCCGCCGTCTTCGGCCTGGCGGATGCCGATCGAATCACCCCGACCATGGGCGCCGTTCTCGCTCGGGTCGGCGTCGTCGGAGCGGGCGCCCCCGCCGTCCTCGAACGTCGCCTCGGCGCTCGATCGAGCCTGTGCCTGCGAGCGAGCTCCGTTCCGACCGGTCGGCGCCGTCTCATCGTCGGCACCGTTCGCGGGCGAAGACGCAAGTCCGGCCGTGGCCGGAGCGTCGCCGTCGCCCCGTTCGGCGTCCGGCGCGGCATCACTACCGGCGTTCGACCGGGCCGAGCCTCTCGGCTTCCGGCTCGATGTCCTGGCCGCGGCCAGCGGCAGGGCTGTGCCGGTGCCGGCACCGTTGCCGGTGGCGTCCCCGCCCGGCGAGCCGCCGTTGGCGGTCGCGCCGTCATCCACGGCCACACCGGTGGCCTTCAGGATGCCGTCGATAATGTCCGCCTTCTTCGTTCTGGTGGTGGTCTTCACAGATAGGGCCTGTGCAATGGCATGGAGCTCGTCTCGCTCCTTGCTTTCCAGCACCGAGCGCTCGAGCTGCTGTTCGGCAGTCATCGCCCTCCTCGTTTCAACTTCCTCGTGGGCGAATGGGTTGCACCATCCGCCAGGGAAACAGGGTGGGGAGTGCATGGTCCGAGAAGAACTCTCCTCAGCAACTCCCCCCAACGCCGTCTACGGGCTGAGCACGCGACAACTTTTGCGTTTCAGGGAATCCCGCCCACGGGCCCAATCGGGCCAGTCGTGGTAGCGAAGGTGTACTCATGATACCCGCCGAGCGCGTGTTCGGCAACAACCTCCAGGTGACGGCCCGTCCGGGGGCCGAATCTACAGCGAAAGCTCGGCCCGCACGGCACTCAGATCGGCGTCGATCACGGTCGGAACCGAGATCTGGCTGATGGCGATATCCGGGTCCTTCAAGCCGTGCCCGGTGAGCACGCACACCACGGTGGCACCGGGACCCAGGTCTCCCGGGAGGCCGGTCTTCAGGATCCCTGCCACCGATGCGGCCGAGGCTGGCTCACAGAACACCGACTCTTGTTTGGCCAAGAACCGATAGGCCTCCAGGATCTCCGCGTCCGTGACCGCGGCTATTCGACCACCGGACTCGCTGGCCGCCGACGTCGCGCCATACCAGCCGGCCGGATTTCCGATCCGGATCGCCGTCGCAACCGTCTCGGGATGCTCGACGGGACGTCCTTCTACTATGGGGGCCGCCCCGGCGGCTTGGAACCCCAACATCTTGGGTACCCGCGTCGATCGGCCCGCTTCCTTGTATTCTAGATAACCCTTCCAATAGGCGGTTATATTCCCGGCGTTGCCCACCGGGATGCAGTGCACGTCCGGTGCATCCCCCAGTTCGTCGACGATTTCGAAGGCTCCGGATTTCTGGCCTTCGATCCGGTACGGGTTCACCGAGTTGACCACCGTCACCGGCGCTCGCTCGCCCAGCTCCCGCACGATCTCGAGCGACTGGTCGAAGTTCCCGCGCACCTGCAGGACCGTGGCCCCGTGCACGAGGGCTTGGGCCAATTTGCCCAGTGCGATATGGCCTTCGGGGATCAGGACGGCACAGGTCAGCCCGGCCCGGGCAGCGAAGGCAGCGGCTGACGCCGACGTGTTCCCGGTGGAGGCGCACACCACCCCCTTCGCTCCCTCTTCGACCGCCTTGGTGATGGCCACCGTCATGCCGCGGTCCTTGAACGACCCGGTGGGGTTGGCCCCTTCCACCTTGAGCAGCACTCGGGCGCCGACCCGCTCCGACAGCCGCGGGGCGGGTAGCAGAGGCGTGCCTCCCTCGAGCAGCGTGATCACCTGTGCGCTGTCCGACACGGGAAGGAACTGGCGGTATTCCTCGATCACTCCCCGCCAGGCTCGGCCTCGTTCTCCGCTCACCCCTCTTCCTCCCCGATGATCCGCAGCACGCCTCCGATGCGACCGACGCTCGGCAGGATGGCCAGGTCGTCCAGGGTGGCGCGCACGTCACCTTCCCGCGCCGCATGGGTGAGGAAGATGAGGCGGGCCTCGGCACCGAGCCCCTCCTGCTCCATGGAGCGGATCGAGACCCCGTGATCGCCGAACAGGGCGGCCACCGTGCCGAGCACGCCGGGGCGGTCTTCCACTTCGAGGGTCACGTAGAAGGGCGAACGAGCCTCGGCCATGGACCGCAGACTGGCCGGGAGCCGCTCGGGAGCCGGCCCGGTGGTGCCGGCCAGCCGGTTCCGGGTGGCGTCGATGAGGTCCCCGAGCACGGCGCTGGCCGTGGGCCTGCCCCCAGCACCCAGCCCATAGAGCATGAGCTCGCCCGCCGCGTCGCCCTCGATGAAGACGGCATTGAAGGCGTCCCGCACCCCGGCCAGCGGATGGGCCTTGGGGACCATGGTCGGGTGCACACGGACCGACACCTCGTCGTCGGCCGTCCGCTCCACCACGGCCAGCAGCTTGATCACGTAGCCGAACCGATCGGCGAACTCGACATCGATGGCTCGTATGCCGGTGATGCCCTCTCGGAACACGTCGTCACCGGCGACGTCGTAGCCGAAGGCCACCCCGGCCAGGATGGCCGCCTTGGCCGCCGAGTCGTGGCCCTCCACGTCAGCCGTGGGGTCGCGCTCGGCCAGCCCCAGCGACTGAGCCTCGGCCAAGACCTCGTCGTAGTCGGACCCGTCCTCCCCCATCTTGGTGAGTATGTAGTTGGTGGTGCCGTTCACGATTCCGGTCACACGATGGATGCGCTCGCCGGTCAACGATTCCCGGAGGGCCCGGACCAGCGGGATGGCCCCGGCCACAGCCGCCTCGTAGAGAAGGTCGACGGACCGTTCACGGGCCAGGGTCCGGAGGGCGACACCCTCGGGCGAGGCCAGGAGCGCCTTGTTCGCGGTGATCACCGCCTTCCCGGCCTCCAGCGCCGAGCGGACGAGGGACCCGGCCGGCTCCAGACCGCCGATGAGCTCGACCACGATGTCGATCGAGGGATCGGCCACCAGGGCGGCGGCATCGCCGGTGAGCAGGCCGGCCGGAACATGGGCACCCCGGGACCGGGACGGGTCTGAGACGGCGACGCCGGCCAGTTCCAGGTGGGCCCCGCTCTGGACCGCCAGCGCATCGGACCGGGTCTGGATGAGCCCGACCAGTGCGGACCCGACGTTCCCGCAACCCAGCACCGCCACGCGCAGAACCGTCTTCGGCGCCGAGGTCATCCGGTCACGCTATCGCCTGGCCAGGCTGTCACACGTCGTAGCGGAGCAGGTCGTCGAACGTCTCGCGCCGCACAACCAGCCGGGACTCGCCGTCAGCCACGAACACCACTGCGGCACGTGGGACCTTGTTGTAATTCGAGGCCATCGAGTGCCCGTAGGCCCCGGTCACCGGGGTGGCCAGGATGTCGCCCACGGCCAGGTCGGCCGGGACGTATCCCTCCGAGACGACGACGTCGCCCGACTCGCAATGCTTCCCCACCAACCGGATGGGCCGCTTCCGGTCGGCATCGGCCGCCCGGGGCAGGAAGGCCTCGTAACCGCTGCCGTAGAGAACGGGACGCGGGTTGTCGCTTATCCCACCGTCAACGGACACGTAGGTGCGGTAGCCGGGCACGTCCTTGATCGTCCCGACCCGGTACAACGTGATCCCTGCCGCGGCCACGATGGAGCGGCCCGGCTCGGCCGTGACCCGCACCGAATCGAGAATGCCGGACTCCCGACAGGCGCGGCGGACCGATCCGGCCCAGTTGGCCATGGTCGGAGCTTCCTCGCCGGTCACATAGGCCACGCCCAGGCCACCGCCCACCACCAGCTCCGAGAGGCCAAGCGGGGCAAAGAAGTCAGCGATGACCTGGATCGCCTGTACGAAGGCGTCGACCGCGAAGACCTGACTCCCGATGTGGGTGTGCACGCCCACGAGCTCGATCGTGCCCTGGGCGTCGAGCCGACGCAGCCTGGCGATGGCGTCGGACGCCGCACCGGAGGCCAGCCCGAACCCGAACTTGGAATCGTCCTGGCCGGTGCGCACGAACTCGTGGGTGTGCACCTCCACACCCGGCGTGACCCGGACCAACACCTTGGGTCGGCCTGAGCGCGATTGGATAGTGCCGTCCGATGGGGCCGACGCGCTGACGGCCGGCCCGGCCAGCAGTCGCTCGATGCGGTCGATCTCGTCGAAGGAGTCGATGACGATGCGCCCGACCCCCACCGATAGCGCCGCGGCCAGCTCGGCCTCTGATTTGTTGTTCCCGTGGAGCACCAGCCGATCGGGGGCGACGCCGGCGGCCCGCGCCACGTGCAGCTCGCCTCCGGTGGAGACGTCGAGGCACATGCCCTCTTCGTAGGCCAGCTTGGCCATGGCCACGCACAAGAAGGCCTTGGTGGCGTAGGCCACTCCCTCTCCCCACTCGGCCACAGCCTCCCGGCACTGTTGGCGCAGGTGGGCCTCGTCGTAGACGAACAGAGGCGTGCCGTACTCCTCGGCCAGCTCGATGGTGTCGACGCCGGCCACCCGCAACCGCCCCTCCGTACCGACCGATGAGGTCATGGGCAACAAGCCCCGCGGGAGCGGGCCGGTGAGACCCGAACGCAGGCGGTCCACGGCGGCGTCCACGCTACATGGACTCCGGGGCAGAAACCCCGAGGAGACCGAGCCCGATGGCCAGGCCGATCCGGGTGGCCTCGACCAACCACAAACGGGCCTGCGTCAGGGCGGGATCGACGTCCTCGGCCAGCACCGGGCAGTCGTGGTAGAAGCCATGGAAGCTCCCGGCCAGGCGGCGGACCCACGTCGTCACCTTGGTCGGGGCGCGGTCGACGGCGGCGTCGGCGACGACTTCGGGGAGCTCCTCGAGACAGCGGAGCAACTCGAGCTCGCGCTCGTGGATCAAGAGGCCCACATCCACCTCGGACACATCGGTGCGCACCACCCCGCGTTCGACCGCCTTGCGGCCGATGGCGGCAATCCGGGCATTGGCGTACTGCACGTAGTACACCGGGTTCTCCATCGACTGCTCCCGCACGGCGGGCAGGTCGAGCGACGTCGACTGGTCGAGCGACGACATGAGGCTCAGCAGCCGTGTGGCGTCGGGGCCGATGTCGGCGATCAGCGAGTCGAGCGAGACGAAGTTGCCGGCCCGCTTCGACATCTTCGTGTTCTGATCGCCATCCAGTAGGGACACCATCTGGCCCAGCTTGACCTCGAGGTGGCCAGGAGGAACCCCGAGCGCCTGGACCCCGGCCATGAGGCTGGCCACCTGGCCGTGATGGTCGGCGCCGAACACGTCGATGACCCGGTCGAACCCACGGATCAGGAACTTGTCCCGGTGATAGGCCAGGTCACCGGCCAGGTAGGTCGCGTCGCCGTTGGACTTCACCAGAACCCGATCCCGGTTGTCGCCCAGCTCGGTGGCCCGCAACCAGGTGGCACCGTCCTGTTCGAAGACCAGGCCCTTGTCGGCCAGGAGGACGATGGTCTCGTCGACAGCCCCGCTCTCCTCGATCGAGGCTTGGCTGTACCACTCGTCGAAGTAGATGCCGATGGACTCCAGAGTCTGTCGGATGTGGGCCAGGATGCGGTCGGCCGCCCAACGACCGGCAACCGTCTCGTCGTCCGGGCCGTCGTAGGTGGCGGCCAGCTCGCTCACGTATTCCCCCTGGTAGCCCTCGTCGGGGACCTCTGTCCGGTGATAGCGGGCGAGGACGCTCTCCCCCAGGCGCCTGATCTGCCCACCGGTGTCGTTCACGTAGAACTCACGGCTCACCTGGTAGCCGACGCGGTCGAGCACCCGGGCCAGCGCGTCGCCGTAGCTCCCCCACCAGCCGTTACCCACGTGGAGTGGGCCGGTCGGATTAGCCGAGATGAACTCGACCTGGACTCGTTCATTGTGACCGACGTCGGGCCGGGCGTAGCCCTCAACTCCCTCGGTGACGATCTCGATCAGGGCGTCGTGCAACCAGCCAGAATCGAGGTGGAAGTTGATGAATCCGGGCCCGGCGATCTCGATCCGCTCGACGTGACGAGGGAGATCCGAATTGAGGACCTCGATGAGGGACTCGGCCAGTTGGCGGGGAGGGCGCCCGACCGATTTGGCGTTGACCATGGCCACATTGGTCGACCAGTCCCCGTGCTCCCGGCGGCCCGGGCGTTCCAGGTGCACCTGCTCGGGACGCACGGCCAGGCCGAGGCCCTCGCTCGCGGCCACAGTGTCGAGGGCGGAACTGATTGATTCGGCAAGCTGGTCACGGATCGGCATGTTGCGCCCCGAGGATAGGACGTTCCGGGACTGGGCTGGACATCGAAGTAGAGTGGTCGGTCCGGTGACGGTGCGGCCCGATGACTGGCACCGTCATATGCCCTCGTAGCTCAGCGGATAGAGCATCGGCCTCCGGAGCCGTGTGCGCAGGTTCGAGTCCTGCCGAGGGCGCAAATGCCCAGGGCGCTGCGTCGCAATCGGCTGCGTCGCAACTGACAGTCGATCTCCCTGGGGACGCAGTGACCCCGACCTTGGCGTCGTTCAGCAGGCTCACCTCCCAATCGAAGGTCGGCTCCGACGAAGAGAAACCGAGGTGCTTACAATCGGATTCATGACCACAGACAATTCGTCAGTACCGCCAGCAGAGCGCTCGGGGACCATCGGAGTGGGTGGGGACCTGACCGTCCGGCGCATGGGCTTTGGCGCTATGCGCATCACGGGGCCGGGGATCTGGGGCCCTCCCGCCGACCGAGACGCTTGCATCGCAGTCCTGCGCCGGGCGGTGGAGCTCGGGGTCAACTTCATCGACACGGCCGACAGCTATGGGCCCCACGTCAGTGAGGAGATTATCGCCGACGCCCTCCACCCCTATCCTGAGGATCTGGTCATTGCGAGCAAGGGCGGATTGGTCCGGCCTGGACCGAACGTCTGGGACGCCGACGGCCGGCCCGAGCACCTGCGTGAGGTCTGCGAAGGCAGCCTCAAGCGACTGAAGCTCGATCAGATTCCCCTCTACCAATTCCATCGCCCCGACCCGAAGGTCCGGCTGGAGGACTCGGTGGGCACGCTCGCCGCGCTGAAGGACGAGGGCAAGATCCGCCACATCGGACTGTCCAACGTCACGGAGGCGGAGTTGCATCTGGCCATGCGGATCGTTCCGATCGTCTCGGTACAGAACATGTTCAACCTCACCGACCGATCGGCCGAGGCTGTGCTCGCCGTCTGCGAGATCGAGGACATCGTCTTCATTCCCTGGCGTCCGGTCGACGGCGGGACTCTCACCTCGGGGACGGTGGCCGACATCGCCCGGGCCAGGAGTTGCACGCCGAGCCAGGTGGCGCTGGCCTGGCTGCTCGACCGGTCGCCGGCCATCCTGCCCATCCCTGGGACCTCGTCGGTCGCCCACCTGGAGGAGAACGTGGCCGCGGCCGATGTGCACCTCACCGCCGAAGAGGTTGCCGCCCTGACCGGCTGAGCGGGTTGCGCCAGCCGGCCGAAACGGGAGGTCCCTCGGGCCCGGCCGGCGCCGTGGCTCGCCTACTCGGGGACGTGCTTCTCGTAGAGCTCGCGGGCGGCGACCAGAAAATCACAGATCACGGCCAGCTCGGCCGCCGTGTACTTGGCCATGGTCGCTCGAGCGTCGCGTACCAACGGTGCGTGGAACCGGGCCGCCTGACGTTGGGCCGCCGGGACCAGCTCGACAAGGACCCGGCGCCGATCGGTGGCGTCCCGGAACCGGCGGACGAACCCGGCCCGCTCCAGACGATCGAGCGCAAAGGTGATGGCTCCACTGGTCAGCCGGGTCGCCTGGGCCAGAGCACCGGCGGTCATCGGCTGTCCCTGGTCGAGGATGTCCACACAGCGGAAGTCGGTACGGTTGAGCCCGAGCTTCTCGGCCACGGCATCGTCGAAGACGTCCAGGGCGACCTGATAGCTACGCATGGCCGCGGCGAGGGCCGGATGGGGAGAACCCTCCGACGATCCATCCGGCACGGTCTCGAGCCAGTCACCGGCGCGGGACGCAGCCTTCGCCCGTTCCGTGGTGGTCCACCGGCGTTTTGACACGGTGCTATCTTAGTTTTTAAGATATCCAGAAGTAAAGGTACTCCTGGGCTGCATGCAGCTCACGGCGGTATCGCCAGGCTGACGAGCGCCGGGCGGACGCCGACGCCATGCTGGCCACCGGCACGACCACAGCAGGCAAATGACACGGAGACGGGGACGTCATGACAGAGGCAATCGAGGCCCGAGACCTCAAGAAGATCTTCTCCGGGAAGCGGGAGGTACGCGCCCTCGACGGCGTGAGCTTCGCCGTCGAGGAGGGGACGGTGTTCGGGTTGCTGGGTCCGAACGGCGCGGGGAAGACCACGGCCGTGCGAGTGCTGACCACCATCATCAAGCCCGACTCCGGCATGGCCCGGGTGCTCGGCCACGATGTGACCAAAGAAGCCGCTCTGGTTCGCTCGCTCATCGGCCTGGCCGGTCAGTACGCAGCGGTCGATGAGAACCTCACCGGGCGCGAGAACCTGGACATGGTCGGGCGCCTGAACCACCTGCCGCGAAAAGCGGTGGCGGCGCGGGCCAGCGAGCTGCTCGACCAGTTCCAGCTGAGCGACGCCGGCGACCGCGCCCTCAAGACGTATTCCGGAGGCATGCGGCGCCGGCTCGACCTGGCCGCCGCCCTCGTCGCTCGACCCACCGTGCTGTTCCTGGATGAGCCCACCACCGGCCTCGACCCCCAGAGCCGCAACGACCTCTGGGAGGTGATCGAGGGACTGGTCGAAGCCGGCACCACCGTGCTCCTCACCACGCAGTACCTGGAGGAGGCCGATCGTCTGGCCAGCCAGCTGTCCGTGGTCGACCACGGGCGGGTGATCGCCGAGGGGTCCCCGGCCCAGCTGAAGGCCGACCTGGGCGCCACCGTCCTCGAAGTCGGCCTCCACTCCCATGACGATGCGGCACGGGCGAGGGCCGTGTTGGCCGCCGTGGGATCGCATGCCCCCAACGCCAACGGCACGGTCGTAGAGGTCACCGTGGAGAACGGGGCCGAGGCGGCCATGGAGGCACTGCGGTCGCTCGACCAACAGGGAATCGTCCCCACCGCCTTCACCCTCCGCGAGCCCAGCCTCGACGACGTCTTCCTGGCCCTGACCGGCCGGCGGGCCGAGACCGACGACGAGAACGGGGAGGCGACAGTCGAGGGCGACGGGTCCCCGGGCACCACCGACCTGGCAGCCGAGTCCCCTGCGGAGCTCGAACCAGCCCAGACCGTCCATTCCGGAGGAAGGCCATGACCACCACCGCCATCACCGTCCCCACCCTCACCGGGGCGCCCCTGGCCACCGGCCCGGGAGCCCGCTTGAGGTGGGCCCTCGCCGACACCTGGACTGTGGCCAAGCGGAACCTGATCGCCTATACCCGCATCCCCGAAGCGCTCTTTTTCTCCACGGTGCAGCCGATCATGTTCGTGCTGCTGTTCCGGTACGTGTTCGCGGGCGCCATCCACCCTCCCAACGGCGTCAGCTACGTGAACTACCTGATGCCGGGGATCTTCGTCCAGACGGTGGCCTTCGGCGCGGTGAGCACCAGCGTGGGGTTGGCCGAGGACCTCCAAAAGGGCTTGATCGAGCGCTTCCGGGCGCTGCCCATGGCCCGGTCGGCCGTCCTGGCCGGGCGCACCACCGCCGACCTGGTGCGCAACGTCTTTGTCGTGATCATCGTCACCATCGTGGGGTTCGCCGTCGGGTTCCGTCCCTCCACCGGCGTCCTCCCCTACCTGGCGGGCATCGGCATCATCCTGCTGTTCGCTTACGCATTGTCGTGGGGATTCGCCGTGGTTGGCCTGTCCGCCTCCAATAGCGAGACGGCCCAGGTCATCTCGTTCCCCATCCTCTTCCCCCTGATCTTCGCCTCGTCCGCCTTCGTCCCGGTGGCCTTCATGCCCGGCTGGCTGCAGGGGTTCGCCACCTATCAACCGGTGAGCGTGGTCGTCTCAGCCTGCCGAGGACTGATGATCGGAGGATCGACGGCGACCTGGGTGATCCAGGCTCTGGCCTGGACGATCGGGCTTCTGGCCGTCCTCATGCCGCTGGCCGTCTGGCGCTACCGGACCCGGACCTGAGCCCCGAGAGCGGACCGGCCGACGCCGACGCTCCAACCGGTTCGGTGCGGCGTTGGGCCAGGTAGCCGATCGCGGTCGGGGCGAGCAGAATGGGGTCATGGCACAGTCCCCCTCCCCATCCGCCGGTCCCAACAGCTTCGGCGCCCGAGCCGACCTCGCCGTCGGCGATCGGACCTACGAGATCTACCGCATCAACGCGTTGACCGACCGCTTCGCCGTCGGCCGGCTCCCCTATTCGGTCAAGGTCCTGTTGGAGAACCTGCTCCGACATGAGGACGGACTGACCGTCCACGCCAGCGATGTCGAGGCCGTCGCCGACTGGGCCCGGAACCCCGAGCGACACGGCTTCGGAGGTGCCGACTCGGCCGAGATCGCCTTCACCCCGGAGCGAGTCCTCATGCAGGACTTCACCGGCGTGCCCGGCGTGGTCGACCTCGCGGCCATGCGCGACGCGTTGAGCGTCCTCGGCGGCGACCCGGCCCGGGTCAACCCGCTCGTCCCCGTGGAACTGGTCATCGACCACTCGGTCATCGCCGAGGTGTCGGGGACCCCGACCGCCTACGACCAGAACGTGGACATCGAGTACCAACGCAACATCGAGCGCTACCAACTCCTGCGCTGGGCCCAGGAGGCCTTCGACGGTTTCCGGGTGGTACCCCCCGGTGCGGGCATCTGCCACCAGGTCAATTTGGAGTACCTGTCCCGGGTGGTCTTCGCCACTGACGACGGCCGCGCCTACTGCGACACCCTGGTGGGGACCGACTCGCACACCACAATGGTCAACGGGCTCGGCGTCCTCGGGTGGGGCGTCGGGGGCATCGAGGCCGAGGCGGCCATGCTTGGTCAGCCGTTGTCCATGCTCCTCCCCCCCGTGGTCGGGTTCCGGCTGACCGGCGAGATGCAGACCGGCACCACCGCGACCGACCTCGTGCTCACTATCACCGAGCTTCTTCGCAAGCACGGCGTGGTAGGCAAGTTCGTCGAGTTCTACGGACCGGGCGTGGCCGCCGTCCAGCTCGAGAACCGGGCCACCATCGGCAACATGTCCCCCGAGTACGGGGCGACGTGCGCCATCTTCCCCATTGACCAGGTGACCCTCGACTACCTGCGGTTCACCGGGCGCGACGAGGACCACGTCGCCCTGGTCGAGGCCTACGCCAAGGAGCAGGGGTTGTGGCATGCCCCCGACGAGGAAGAGCCCGTGTTCTCCGAGACCGTCGAGCTCGACTTGTCCATGGTGGTGCCCAGCATCGCCGGACCATCCCGGCCCCAGGACCGGGTGTCGCTCAGCGATGCCGGCGGTGCCTTCCGCACCGCGCTGGCCAGGGACAAGAAGTCACAGTCCACCACCTTGGGCGACGGGTCGACGGCCGAGATCGAGGACGGCCATGTGGTGGTGGCCGCCATCACCAGCTGCACCAACACCTCCAACCCCCAGGTCATGCTGGCCGCCGGCCTGCTGGCCAAGAAGGCGGTCGACAAGGGTCTGCGCCCCAAGCCCTGGGTGAAGACGAGTCTGGCCCCCGGTTCCCGGGTGGTCATGGACTACTACGACCGGGCCGGGCTCACCGAGCCCTTGGCCGAGGCCGGTTTCGACCTGGTCGGCTTCGGTTGCACTACCTGTATCGGCAACTCGGGGCCCCTCTTGTCCGGGGTGTCCGAGGCCGTCCAGTCAGGTGACCTGTCGGTGGTCTCGGTGCTGTCGGGGAATCGGAACTTCGAGGGTCGGATCCATCCCGAGGTGCGAATGAACTACCTGGCCTCGCCGCCGCTGGTCGTGGCCTACGCCTTGGCCGGCACCATGGACATCGACCTGGACACCGACTCCCTCGGCACTGGCTCGGACGGGCGGCCCGTCTACCTGGCCGACCTGTGGCCGAGTGCCGAGGAGGTCACGGATGCCATCCGCGCCTCGCTCACCTCCGACATGTTCCGCCAGCGCTACGGGGCCATCTTCGGCGGCGACGAGCGGTGGCAGTCGGTCGAGACGGCCACCGGCGACACGTTCGCCTGGAACAGCGATTCCACCTACGTGCTGCGGCCGACGTTCCTCGAAGGTCTGGCCCCCGCACCCGAACCGGTCACCGACCTGGACGGCGCACGCGTCCTCGCTGTGCTCGGCGACAGTGTCACGACCGACCACATCTCGCCGGCCGGCAACATCGGTCCGTCCACACCGGCCGGCCGTTATCTGGCCGACCACGGAGTGGAACGGATCGACTTCAACTCCTACGGGGCCCGTCGGGGTAACCACGAGGTCATGATGCGAGGGACCTTCGCCAACATCCGCTTACGCAACCAATTGGCGCCGGGGACCGAGGGCGGGATCACCCTCCACCTGCCCGACGGGGAGCAGACCAGCATCTACGAGGCGGCCATGCGCTACGCCGCCGAGGGCACGCCGCTGGTCGTACTGGCTGGAAAGGAGTACGGCTCCGGCTCGTCCCGGGACTGGGCGGCCAAGGGGACCTCGCTGCTCGGCGTCCGTGCGGTCGTGGCCGAGAGCTATGAGCGGATCCATCGCTCCAACCTGGTGGGCATGGGCGTCCTGCCCCTGCAGTTCGGCGATGGTGAGAACGCCGGCAGCCTCGGGCTGACCGGGCACGAGGTGTTCGAGGTCAGGGGGGTCTCTGCCCTCAACGACGGCGAGGTGCCCAAAGAGGTGGCCGTGCGGGCCGTCGACGGTGACCGAGTGGTGGAGTTCACCGCCCGACTGCGCATCGACACCCCGATGGAGGCCGAGTACTACCGTAACGGAGGCATTCTCCCGTACATGCTGCGGCAGATGGCCCGCTCGTAGACGCCTTGGACGGACCGTTCCGGGGACTGGGGTGCTGCAGAGCTGGATCCGGTTCGAATGCGGCGTCGGGCACGACCGCGGAGGTGACTGGCCGCCTTCCTGATAAACGGCCACCAACTGGGGAGAACTGACGCCCGGCCAGCAGGATCCGTCGGCGGCAAAGGACTCTCTCGGTAGTCGGTCTGCCCACGTCTCGGCGAAGCGAGCGCGGATCGCCAGAGTTCGGAGTCCCCAATTCGCCGGGACGTGGGCAGGAGGAAGACCGGCGGGGAGCCCGGTCCCGCGAAAGACCGTTCGACGGTTGACCGACGGCAGGCATGAGGGTGGCGATCCTCCCGCCATCGATCCTCACGGAGAGTGAAGTTAACCCGGTCCACGCAGGAGGCCGGCGGGCCGAGTTCAGCCGGCCAGCGGCAGGACGAAGGCGGCAATCACCACGTAGTGGAGCACGGCGCCGATGATCGTGCAGGCGTGGAACACCTCGTGGTAGCCGAACACACCTGGTAACGGGTTCGGTCGCTTGCGGGCGTAGACGAGGGCGCCGACCGAGTAGGCCAGCCCGCCGGCCACCAGCAGCCCGAATCCGAGGCCGCCCAGGGCATGCACCAGTTGGGGGACGACGACCACCGCCGACCACCCCACAACCACATAGGGGAGGGCGACGACCCACTTGGGCGCATCGAGCCAGGCCTGGCGAAGGGTGATGCCGATCACGGCGCCGGTCCAGACGATGCACAGCACGGCGATGCGGGCCCAGCCGCCCAGGGCGATCCCGGCCACGGCCGTGTACGACCCGGCGATGGCGATGTAGATCGTCGAGTGGTCGACACGGCGCATCCGGCGACGACCGGCGGGAGCCCAGGTATGCCGATGGAAGAGGGCGCTCACGCCGAACAATGCGCTGATCGACAAGGCGTATACGGCGAGGACGAGGGCCGAACCGACAGTTGGGGCCAGGGCGACCAGGACCGCGCCGGACACGAGGGAGGCGAAGAAGGCGCACTCGTGCAGGACGCCCCGCAGACGCGGCTTGACCGGTTCGGCCTCTCGTTCCGGAGTCCCCAGGCCGCCGGTCGTGTTCATGTACGGGCCATCCCGGACCCGACCGCCACCGAGACGAACCGGCGCAGGATACGGCGGCCCACGGTCTCCGCCTCGGACAATCGGCGCGGTTCGAGGGTCACGCCATCAGGGAGTAACGACGCCCACGACCGGGCGAGCGACCTGTCCACCTCGACGTGGAACTGCAGCCCGTAAGCCCGATCGCCGGCCCGGAACGCCTGGTTGGGATAGCGGGGCGTGGCGGCCAGGTGCGTCGCGCCGTCCGGGACAGCGAAGGTGTCCTGGTGCCAGTGGACACATGCGATCGAGGAGCTGGCCAACCCGCCGTACTCCGGACCGAACACAGGATCGAGCCGCCCTGCTCGGGTGAGCTCCACCGAGCCGGTGCCGATCTCGGGAGCTGGCCCGGTGGTGACCTCGGCGCCGAGGGCCATCGCCAGCTGCTGGGCCCCGAGGCACACGCCGAGCACCGGGAGGCCAACCTCCACCGCCGAGGCCAACAGGTCCCGCTCGTCGCTCAGCCATGGGTGGTCGCCCTCGTCGTGGACGCCCATCGGTCCGCCCAAGACCACCAGGCCCCCGAGCTCACCCACCGGCGGACAGGTGTGGCCGAGGTCGGCGCGTACGACGTCGAACGTCCGGCCAGCGTCGTGCAGTGCCTCAGCCATGAGACCGGGGGCCTCGTACGAGACGTGCTGGATGACGGCCCAGGGTCGCTCCGTCCCGTTCACCCGATGTAGACGACCTGGAACGACTCGGCCAGGCTGCCGTCGGGCAGGCCGGCCGACGTGGCCGTCCCCGACATCCACGAGCGGAGGAGCTCTTCGAAGCCCTCGCCGTCCCCGACCTGGCTGCGATGGGAGAGTAACGCGGCCAGCTTCGTCTTGAACGTGCCGGTGACGTCCACCGCCCGATCGGCGCGGTCGGTCGCCATCAGCCACAGCTCGTGGACAATGTGCGGCTCCAGGCCCTCCTCCAGCAGTTCGGGATGGGCAAAGGGGTTCCGCGCGTCGGGATAGACGGCGCAGGTGGTCGCCTCGCCCGCGGCCAGATGGTCGGGATGGCTGGCCCCGAGCCGGGTCCAACTCCGTTCGGGCGACTGAGCGATGATCCGCTGGGGGCGGAATTGCCGAATGACCCGCGAGATGTCCCGGCGCAGGTCGAAGGTCGCGGTCACCCGCCCATCCGGGTACCCGAGGAAGGTCAGGTCGGAGACACCCACCTCGGCTGCCGCCGCCCGCTGTTCCTTCCGGCGGAGTGTGGCCAACTCGGACCTGCTCACGGTGCGGTCCAACCCGCCGGCGTCGCCGTCGGTGACGATGCAGTAGGCCACGTTGACACCGGCGGCGGTCAACGTGGCCACCGTGCCCGCGGCCCCGAAGTCCACGTCGTCGGGGTGGGCGGTGACCACCAGGACGCGCTCGATACCGGTGGGACCGTGGTCGAGCGTCAGGGGCATAGGGGTTGGCTCCTCAGCGATGTCGTTCTCCCTCTGCGCCGCGTCGGTCAGGCGGCGTCCTCGGAGGGGTTCCAATCGGCCAAATTAGCCAGACGCGGGTCATTGGAGAAGATCTCCACGATCGGCATCTTCAGGCCAATACGCGTCTGGATCCGCTCGACTTCGAGGACCTGGTTCCACTGCACGAGGGTGACGACCACACCCGCTTCGCCCGCCCGCGCCGTCCGCCCGGAGCGATGCAGGTAGGCCTTGTGGTCCTCGGGCGGGTCGAAGTGGATCACCACGTCGACGGCGTCGATGTCCAGTCCCCGCGCCGCCACGTCCGTGGCCACCAGCGCTGGTAGCTTGCCGTCGGAGAAGTCCTTCAGGGTGCGCTCCCGGTTCGCCTGCCGGAGGTCGCCGTGGATGGCAGCGGCGTCCACCCCCTCCTTGCGCAGCTGCTCGACCAGCCGGTCGGCGCCCCGCTTGGTCCGCACGAAGACGAGCGTCTTGGACGCGTTGCGGCAGATGGCGGCGGCCACCTTCACCCGGTCCATCTGGTGGACGTGGAGGAACCGGTGCTCCATCTCCTCCACGGTGGTCTGCGGGGAAGCGACCTCGTGCTTGACCGGGTTCGTCAGGTAGCGCGACACCAGTCGGTCCACGGCCCCGTCGAGCGTCGCCGAGAACAGCAGCGTCTGATGGTCGCGCTCGAGCCGGCGTAACACCCACTCGACCTGGGGCATGAACCCCATGTCGGCCATGCGGTCCGCTTCGTCGAGGACCAGCGTCTCGATGTCGGCCACGGTCAGCTCGCCCCGGTCGCCCAGATCGATCAGTCGGCCCGGAGTGGCGATGATCACATCGACACCCCGGCGCAGCTTCTTCACCTGGCGGTCGATGTCGGCGCCGCCGTAGACGGCGACGAGCCGCACACCGACGGCCTCGGCCAGCGGCTCCAGGACGTCGTGGACCTGGACGGCCAGCTCTCTCGTCGGGACCAGCACGAGGGCACGGGGCCGGCCCGGCTGGGTGGCTCTGTTGTCCATCGTCCGTTGCAGGAGGGGAAGGCCGAATGCGAGGGTCTTTCCGGACCCCGTCTTGGCCTTGCCGCACACGTCCCGGCCGGCCAGGGCGTCGGCCACCGTCATGGCCTGGATCGGGAAAGCGTTGGTGATCCCCTGGGAGGCGAGCACTTCGACCAGCGCGGGCTCGACGCCGAGGCTGTCGAAGGCGACGGGGGTCGTGGTGAGCAGGGCGCCGGATGCGCCGGTGGTTTCGGCGCGTTCGGGCCGCTCAATAATGGAAGTCATCTGGGTCGTGCTCTCTCATCTGTTCGGTGCCGACTTATGGCGCCGGCGGTCGGATTCCGCCCGATCGGCAGATGGACGGATGCGGGCCCGCCTCGGATGGTCCGCATCAGCGGAGGACAGGATGAGGAAGACCCCGCTACCGAACCAGTAGCCCGATAGCACTCCCTAGTGTACCCGCGGCAGGTCCGGCCGCCGCGGCAGGTCACTGACCAGGATTTTTCCGAGCGCCCAGGCGACCTGGGCGGATCACGGCCCCGAAGGCGCCCGATACACCTCGGTGCCGCCCGCTCGGAATTGCGCCGATTTCTCCGCCAGGCCGACCTGGACCGCGGCCTCAAGCGGGAGACCCTGCGAATCGGCGTAGTCCCGGACGTCCTGGCTGATCCGCATGGAACAGAACTTCGGGCCGCACATCGAGCAGAAGTGCGCGGTCTTCGCCGGCTCGGCGGGGAGCGTCTCGTCGTGGTAGCTGCGGGCGGTGCCGGGGTCGATGGCCAGGTTGAACTGGTCCTCCCACCGAAACTCGAACCGGGCCGTGGACAGGGCGTCGTCCCAGGCCTGCGCGCCGGGATGTCCCTTGGCCAGGTCGGCGGCATGGGCGGCGACCTTGTAGGCGATCATCCCTTGCTTCACGTCCTCGCGGTCAGGGAGGCCCAGGTGCTCTTTGGGCGTCACGTAGCAGAGCATGGCCGTACCGTGCATCCCGATCACGGCCGCGCCAATGGCCGACGTGATGTGGTCGTATCCCGGCGCCACATCGACGGTCAGCGGGCCCAGTGTGTAGAAGGGGGCGCCCTGGCACACGTCTCGCTGCCGCTCGACGTTCTCGGCGATGCGGTGGAGGGGCACGTGCCCGGGGCCCTCGATCATGGTCTGGACGTCGTGACGCCAGGCCACCTGGGTCAGCTCACCCAGGGTGTGCAGCTCGGCGAACTGGGCCTCGTCGTTGGCATCGGCGATCGAACCGGGACGCAGCCCGTCACCCAGGGAGAATGCGACGTCATAGGCAGCCATGATCTCGCAGATCTCCTCGAACCGGGAGTAGAGGAAGCTCTCGGTGTGATGAGCCAGGCACCAAGCAGCCATGATCGAGCCGCCCCGGCTCACGATGCCGGTGAGCCGTCGGGCCGTAAGCGGTACGTAGCGGAGCAGGACGCCGGCGTGGATGGTGAAGTAGTCGACACCCTGTTCGGCTTGTTCGATCAGGGTGTCCCGAAAGAGCTCCCAGGTCAGCTCTTCTGGTTGCCCCTCCACCTTCTCCAGCGCCTGGTAAATGGGCACCGTCCCGACCGGGACGGGCGAGTTCCGCAGGATCCACTCCCTGGTGGTGTGGATCTGCGAGCCGGTGGACAGGTCCATCACCGTGTCGGCACCCCAGCGGGTGGCCCACGCCAGCTTCTCCACCTCGTCCTCGATCGACGCGCTCACGGCCGAGTTGCCGATATTCGCGTTCACTTTCACCAAGAACCGGCTGCCGATGATCATCGGCTCCGACTCGGGGTGGTTGACGTTGCACGGGAGGATGGCCCGCCCGGCAGCCAGCTCGTCACGCACCACGGTCTCGGCCACCCCTTCCCGGACGGCCACGAAGCTCATCTCCGGCGTGATCTCGCCCCGTCGGGCGTAGTGCATCTGGGTCACCGGCCCGCCGGTCGATGAGAGTGGCCGCCGGCCTCGGGAGGGATGAGGACCTCCGGGGTCGGGACGCCGGTGCGCACCTCGCCCGTCGTCGCGCCGGTTGACCGTCCGGCCCTCGTATTCGGCGACGTCGGAACGGCCGGTGATCCAGGGGCGACGGAGGGGTGGGAGGCCCTCGTCCGGAACCGACCCGGGTCCCGAGGTGTCGTAGAGCCGGAGGGGCGGGTTGCCCACCGGCCCGTCCTGGCTCGGCGAGTCGGACAACGACACCTCGACGAACGGCACGCGAACCCCGGTCGGCCCGGCATCGACATAGACCTTGCGCCGGTGAGGGTCGGGGGACTGCCCTTGCGAGACATCGACGGTAGTCATGGTGCTCCCTCCGCCGGCATTACCCGGATCAGGTTCGGTCGGCGCCAGCGTGGCGCCCTCTCAGCCCGGTCCGTCCGAGCTCCCGTGCTCCCACTCTGTCACGTCCGGAGCACCGACGCAGCCGGTGTGACGTGCCTGGTGCGGGTCCGGAGGTCCCGCTGACGCTGCTTCGGCGGGCTCGGGTTCGGATGCGTCGTTCGGCCCTTCCGTCGACCGGTATGCCAAGGTAGAGCCGTTGCTATCGACGACCGGGAGCGGACGGACCGGTCACGCCAGAAGGGACACCGATGGGAAAGCTCGATGTCGGAGACAAGGCACCTGCCTTCAAGCTGCCGGACCAAGACGGGAAGACCGTGTCATTGGCCGATTTCAAAGGGAACCCGGTGGTCGTGTACTTCTATCCACGGGACGACACGCCCGGCTGCACCAAGGAAGCCTGCCAGTTCAACGAGAACCTGAGGGACTTCACCCGGGCGAAGGTACCTGTCGTGGGCATCTCGGCCGACGGGGCCGCCAAGCACCAGGCCTTCCGCTCGAAGTACGGCCTCAAGTTCTCCCTCTTGACCGATGCGGACCATTCGGTGGGCGAGGCGTACGGGGCGTGGGGTGAGAAGACCCTCTACGGCAAGAAGTCGATCGGCGTCATCCGGTCGACCTTTCTCATCGACGGCAAGGGAAAGATCACCCGGGCCTGGTATCACGTGAAGGCGGACGGCCACGCGGCAAAGGTGCTGGAGGAGATCGGAAGCTGACCCGCCAGCTACCGAACCACCGGCGAGCGGCTATCGACCCACCGGCGACGGGCTACCGACCCACTGGCGACGGGGCTCAGACCTGGTGCTGCGGGCACCAATAGGTGGTCCGGCCCCCGACGGTGGCCCGCGACAACAGGGCACCGTCCTTCGGGCACCGGCCGTCGCGATGGCGTTCGCCCATCAGCTCACCCAGGTGCGATCCCCCGAGCTCGAGGAGTTCGCTCAGGGTCCGGTGGAGGTTCCGGTGCAGGCGCCTGACCTCGGTGGCGTTGAGCGATCCGGCCGGGCGCAGGGGTGAGAGCGCCGCTCGCCACAGGACCTCGTCACCGATCAGGTTGCCGATCCCGGCCACCTTGGCCTGATCGAGGAGGCGAGCCTTCAACGGGGCCTTCGAACCCCGCAGGGCCGCGCCCAATTGCGCCGCCGAAATCGAGACCGCATCGGGCCCGAGCCCGGACAGATCGGGATTGAGCGACACCCCTCCCAGTCGCCGCGGGTCGTGGACCACCAGCGAGCCCTCGACGAAGCGCATCGAGAAGCGGTCCCATTCCCGCCGGAATTGGTGCGACGAGTAGATGAGGCGTTCCACACCGGCCTTCCCGTCGACGACCAGGGTGCCGGTCATGCCGAAACGGAGCCCGAGGGTGTTGCCGTCGTCCATGTCCACCAGCACGATCTTGCCTATCCGCCTGACATCGACGACCCGATGGCCCACCAGGGTCCGCCGGAGCATGGGCGCCGTGGCACCCCCTTTCAGGAACCACCGGTCCGGGGCCACGACCGACGCCACCCTCCGGCCGCGGACGGACAACGCCAAGCGCCGATAGGACTCCACCTCGGTGAGCTCGGGCACGGACCAGACCGTATCCGGGCAGCAAGAGGGCCCGCTCGTCCCCCCGATTAGCGGTGCCCGGAGCCCTCGTCGCTATGGTTGTCCCATGCCTCCCGAAAAACCTCAATGGGCTGAGCTCTACCGCGAAGTCGTGACGTCGGGCCTGTGCACCGGCTGTGCCGGCTGCATCGTCGCCTGCCCCCACGACGTCTTGTCCTACGACGACACCGGCGGGCGGTACAAGCCGTTCCACATCGACGCCGACGGCGGCCGCGAGGACTGTACCCACGGGATCAAGGGCTGCACGATGTGCACCCGGGCCTGCCCACGGTTCCGCCTGTGGGAGCCCGAGATCGAGACTCACCTGTTCGGACGGGAGCGGACCGACGAGGAGGTGGCCGGGGTCTCCTCCGACATACTCCTGGTCCGTGCGACCGACCCCGAGGTCCAAGCGGTCGGGCAGGACGGCGGGCTGGTGTCGGCCCTGTTGATCTGGGCCTTGGAACACGACGTCATCGATGCCGCCCTGGTCTCGGACCTCGAAGGCGACGGATCGACCTGGAAGGCGGTCCCCGCCGTGGCCACCAACCGGGCCGAGGTGCTGGCCGCGGCCGGGTCCCGCTACACCTACTCGGCCAACCCCCTGGCCTACCCCAAGGCCATCGAAGGAGGGGCGGAGCGGATCGCCCTGATCGGCATGGGCTGCCAGGCCTCGGCGCCCCCGGTCATGGCGGCGCGCAAGGCCGGCAAGATCGCCCGCCGGTTGTCGTTGACCATCGGCCTCATGTGCTCCAAGACCTTCGACGACGCCATCTTTCCCGAGCTGTTCGAGGCGAAATACGGGATCCTCCGGGCCAACATCACCAAGATGAACATCAAGGGTGTCTTCCAGGTCTGGACCAAAGACGGCGGCTATCACGAGATCCCCCTCAAAGAAGCCCACGGATGGACCCGTGAGGGCTGCACGACGTGCCCCGACTTCGCCGCCGAGCACGCCGACATCTCCACCGGCGGCATCGGCGAGTTCAACGACTGGACCCTCACCATCGTGCGGACCGACAAGGGACGGGAGCTCCTCGACGGGATGATCGCCGACGGCGCCATCGAGACCCGGCCCGGTGACGAGGACCCCGGGGCCATCGCCCTCTTGCGGAAGCTGGCCAGGGTCAGCCGACGGCGCTGGCCGGAGACGGCCGTGCCGATGCCCCGCCGCCTGCCGGCGGCAACGCCTTCGTAGAACATGGGGTGTCGCCGGTCGTAGAACCTGCGGTGTCGCCGTCGTAGCCCTCGGTGTCGCCTGCCCTCGATAGCTTCGATCGCCCGACGAGACGCGGCGGTGGGTTCAGGCTCCGAGCTGGTGGGCCCGGGCGAAGACGGCGTCGAACATCGGTTCGGTCAACACCCCGGTGAACGTGTTCTGCTGGCTGGGGTGATAGGAGCACACGAGCATGCGCCCGTCGGGGAGCTGGGCCTCGGTCAGATGCCCGAACTTGGG
>DATDHU010000049.1:0-10727 GCA_036521415.1 Acidimicrobiales bacterium | reverse complement strand
CGTGTTGCCCGGGCCGAACTCGAAGAAGTAGTGGCGGAACGACTCGTTGCCCAGATCGGCCACGAGACGGGCGCCCAACACCCCGTGGTAGAATCGGACGGTGGCGTCCATGTCGGTGGTGACCAGGGCCAGATGGTTGATCCCTCGCCAGTGCGGCGCCTCTGGCCCCTCGTACGGGAGTGCATCCATGTACCCAACGGTACGCCCAACGGGCACCCTCGACAATCCGCCCGCAGCGAGATCGAACCGGCCGTGAACGACGGGTCTCAGCCGGCGCGGTGGGTCACGCCGTAGCGCATCAGGTCCTGAGGGTCGAGCCGGGCCTGGAGCGAGGCGAGCGAGTCGTGCTGCGCCGGGTCGGTCGAAGTCGGGGTCGCGGCTCGCCGGGCCTCGCCGGCCAGGAAGTTGAGGGATGTCCCACTGTCCCGGTACTGGCCGAGCGCCTCCATCAGGCTGCCCTGTTCGGGGGCCATGGCATGACCACCCTCAGCGGCCAGGGCCGAATACTGGAACAGGAACTGTCGGTCGCGGTTGCCCATGACCGAGTCACCGTTGGCGTTGGCGGTCACGGCGCCGCCGAGGTGACGGATCTCGCTGAACACGACCGGCGGTGGGCCACCGATGGGAAAGGTATGGCTGGCGATCGCCGACCCGAGACCACCGTCGAGGCCGTTCAGTAGCGTGCTGGATCCGGTGACGGGCATCGGGTCCACCGGGTCGTTGCCGATGGTCGCCGAGTCGGCGAACGACATCTCGTCCCACAGGTCCATCACCGGCGCCATCGCGCTCCGGAAGCGGTCGACGTATCGCCGGCCCTCGGTGATGCCGCCACTCCAGCAGCCGCGCACGATCATGAACGACTGGCCGCGCAGGGGTTCGGGGATCTGGGGCACTGGCGGGAAGTTCATGAAGACGAGCGAGGAGGTCAGATCGTCAGGGGCCGCATCAACCCACCGGGCAAAGTGCTCTGCCACCTCCACCGCATCGGAGGCCGGGTACACGAGGCTGCCGCCATAGACGGTCGTGACCGGGAACAGGTCGATGACCATCGACGTGACGACACCGAGCACGCCGCCCCCACCGCCCCGCAGGGCGCGGAACAGCTCGACGTTCTCGGTCGCCGACGCGTGCACCAGGCACCCGTTGGGCGTGACCACCTCGAAGGATCGGACGGAATCGCAGGCCGGGCCGTACCTACGGGCCAGCCAGCCGAGGCCGCCCCCGAGGGTGAGACCAACGGCCCCGACCGTCGGGGAGGCGCCGAGAAGCGGGGCCAGACCGTGCTCCTGGGCGGCAGCGAGCACCGGGCCGGCCGTGCACCCGGCCTCGACGGAAGCGGTGCGGGCGGCCGGGTCGACGGTGATGGCGTCCATGCGTCTGGTGACGATCAACATGCCATCGACCGGGCGGACGAACCCGTGGCCGGTGGTCTGGACGCCAATGCCCAGACCGGTGTCGGCGGCGAGACGCACGGCCGCTCCGACGTCGGACGCATCCTCGGCCACGACGGCAACGGCGGGCGTCTGGACCACGGCACGATTCCAACAGGCGACGGCTGCCTCATAGCCGGGGTCGGCGGCCGTGAGGACCTGCCCGCTGACCTGCCGGCCGAGTTCGTCGAGCCTGGGGAGTGGGGTGGTGTGACCGGGCATGGTGGGGTGTGCCCTCCTCCGTTCGGGACGATCTCGAACGCTAGCCCCGTCGCCCGCCTACGCCCAACGGCGCGCCCTTGTTATTCGGCCCAGTCGGCGAAACCGGGCGCCGCGTTGAAGACGAGTGCCGGGCTGGCATACCGCGCTTCGGGGACGGCGTAGAGCATCTCGATCCCGGCCCGGTATTCGGCATAGCCGGCCACCAGATCGGCGATCTCCTCCTCGCTCGGTGACAACCTGGCGGCGGCGAGCAAGCTGCGCACCGTGGTCTCTGTCGTGTCAGTCATGGATGCTCCGATCTGGATGTGGGTTGCACGAACGGGGTGACGGTCTCCGCCTGCCGCTGAGGTCGCTCACGATGTCGTGGCCGAGGCCTCGGTGAGCAGTGCCGGCAACCGGAGGTGCCAGTCGGTGCGGGTCTGGTAGGCGTCGCCGGCCTTCAGGGCCGACGCCTCTTGGAACGGCCGCGCCCCCAACTGGATCGAAAGCGGAAGGCCGTCGTCGGTGAAGCCCATGGGCAGGGCCAGGGCCGGGTTGCCGACCGCGTCCCAGTAGCCGGTGAACACCGTCTTGAAAAGCGTGCCCAATCGTCGCTCGAGCATCGCTTCGTGGGAGAGCGCCCCAATGGCCGACGTCGGGGTGGCGATGAGGTCGACGCTCTCGAACGTCTGGGCCAGCATCTCTTGGGCCACTCGGCGGACACGAGCGGCCTGTACGTAGTCGGACCCAGAGGAGAGGGCGCCGCGGGAGATGTTGGCCCGGCTGAGGGCGTAGTAGTCCTCCCATTTCGTCGTGAGGTCGTTGTGATGGTAAGCCAGCGCTTCGGCGGCCATCATGACCCAGAGCGCGGTGCTGACCTCGTCGTACAAGGGAAGGGTCACCTCCACGATGTCTGCCCCCAAGTCGGCCAGGGTGGCGACGGCAGCGTCGAAACACCGGCGGAGTGCCGGATCGGCCTCTGCAGGGAAATGGTTGGTCAACTCGATGCCGATCCTCATGCCGCTGAGGTCACCGCTCAACGCGCCCACGTAGTCGTCGACCGGACGTTCGGCGCACGACTCGTCGCTCGGGTGGTATCCGGCGATGACCCCGAGCATGGCCGCGCAATCACGGGCCGACCGGGCCAAGGGACCGATGTGATCGAGGCTGTACCCCAACGGCACGCAACCGGATTTCGGGACCCGACCGAAGGACGGCATCAGCCCGGTCACCCCGTTCCAGGCGGCCGGGATCCGGATGCTGCCACCGGTATCGGTGCCGATCCCGGCCAGGACCAGACCCGAGGCGATCCCGTTCCCCGTGCCCGCGCTCGATCCTCCGGGCGAGCGGTCGAGGTTCCACGGGTTCCTCGGGATGGCGAAGGGCTTGGACGAGTCGGGAGACCCGATGGCGAATTCAGACGTGGTGAGCTTGCCGGTGATGACCGCCCCGGCCGCCTTGAGGCGGGCCACCACGGGACCGTCCTTTCCGGCGCCCCATGCCCGATCGAGGATCAGGCTGTTCGCCGTGGTCGGGCCCTCGGCCATGGCCAGGATGTCCTTCACCCCGACGGGGATGCCCTGGTACGGCCCTTTGTCGATCCCGTTGGCGAAGTCGTCGTCGGCCTGTTGGGCCTGAGCCATGGCGTAGTCGTCGAACCGGGTCACATAGGTGCCCGTCATCGGATCGAGGGCGTCGGCCCGGGCGATCATGGCGGAGGTGATAGCGACGCTGGTGGTCTCGCCTGCCCGCAGGGCGGCGGCCGCCTCGGCCACCGTGAGGGGCACGTCCGTGCGTTGCAGGTTGTCAATGGCCATGGTCTTCCCTCTGTGGCGATCGCGGTTGCGGCGGGCCACAACAACCTACAGGTGCTTCTTTTCATCACTGTGTGCTTCCGGTAACGCCGTGGTTACGCCGCAGGGCTTTCCGTCCGGGCACCTTCCGTTCCTTTCCACACGGCATCGGAGGGCACCCACGAGGAAGTTCCGCCGGTGCAGCACCGCGCTCCGCCGCTCGGTCGCCCTGCTCTGGGCCCGCCTGACGATCAGGGCACCACGAGGATGGCCCGGCGAGCGTGGCGGATCAGGCGGACGGTCACCGACCCGGCGTAGGCGTGGCGTCGCGACGCCGATCGGCCGACCACGATCCCGTCGGCGTGAGCCTCTTCGGCAATGCGCTCGAGCTCGGTGGCCACGTCACCACTGGCGTGCTGAAAGGTGGCCCGGACGCCGAGCTCGGCCAGTGTGGGCATGACGTCGGGGTCGGGGGTGTCCTCGGTGACCATGGGGACCGACACGACGGCGATGGTCGACATGGTCGGGATGGTCGTGATGGAGGCCACGATCAACCATGCATGGTTGCGCCGGGCGATGCCGGCCGCGAACGCCAGAGCGTCACGGCTGGGCGGCGACTCGTCGTAGCCGACGACCAGCCCGACGATGCCGTCCTTGGCGATCTCGAAGTTCGTACCGAAGGGACTCACGAGCCGGTCCGGGTCTTCCGTCGGGAACCGTGCCCGTTTGCTCGGTGGGCGGTGTGGTCAACCCAGGGAGCCGAGCGCGATGTCTGTGTCGGCCAGCGTGGCGTCATCAACCTCGATCCTCTCGCGGATCAGGTGCTGGATGGGGTCAAGGACATCCCACACATTGGCGTTCATCCCGGCGAGCACCCGCCTGCCCTTCATCCAGAAGGCGACGAACTCCCCGTCGTCGGGCTTGCCCCGGAACACGACCCGGTCCCAGTTGGTCGCGTACCCCGAGTACTCCATACTCAGGTCGTACTGGTCGGAGTAGAAGTACGGCACCCGGTCGTACGGCGTGGGCACGCCGCCCAGGTTCTTGCCTGCGGCGAGGCCCTGGTTGAGGGCGTTGGCCCAGTGCTCGACCCGGAGGTGGGTGTGGTAAAGCGGGTGGAAGGCGGAGGCCACGTCGCCGGCGGCGAAGACGTCGGGGAGATTGGCGTGCAGGTTGGCGTCGACGACGATGCCGTTGTCGACGGTCAGCCCCGCCGCCGCGGCCAGCTCGACCCGGGGCAGGGCGCCCACACCGACGACCACCACTTCGGCGGGGATCCGGGTTCCGTCGGTCAGGTCGACCTCGTCGACCCGGTCGCCTCCCCGCAGCGAGTCCACACCGACATCGAGCCGGAGGTCCACGCCATGGCTGCGGTGGAGGTCGCGGTAGATCGACCCCACCTCGTCGCCCAGCACGTGTTGGAGAGGGAGGTCAGCCGGATCGATCATGGTCACGCTCACCCCGAGCTGCCGGGCCGACGCGGCGACCTCGGACCCGATCCACCCTGCACCGATGACCACCAGGCTGCCGCTGTGCTCGAGGGCCTCGGCCAGCGCGTCGCAGTCGGCCAGGGTCCGCAGATAGAGCACGCCGTCGAGATCGGCTCCCGGGACGGCCAGACGGCGGGGCGCCGAACCGGTGGCCACGAGGAGCTGGGCGTACGGGAGCCGCTCGTCGTCCTCCAGGACGACCTCGTGTCGTACCGGGTCGATCGAGGACACCGTCGTACCGTTGCGGAGCTCGATGTTCTGCTCGCGGTAGAAGCCCTTGGCGTGGACGAAGACCTTCTCGCGTTCCAACTTGCCCTGGAGGTACTCCTTGGAGAGCGGCGGCCGCTCGTAGGGGCGCTCGGGGTCATCGCCGATCAAGGTGATGGGGCCGTCGAAACCCTCGGTGCGAAGCGACTCGGCCGCCTTGGCCCCGGTCAAGCTCGCTCCGACGATGACGATGGGGGCAGATGCTGGCATGGCTCTCCTTGTTCCTATTGTCTCGTCCTACCGGTTGACTTGTCTCGTCCTACCGGTTGACGCCGGTCAGGGAGAAGAACTCCTGGCGGGAGCTGGCGTTGTCCCGCAACAGCCCATGCACGGCCGAAGTGACGGTGGCCGAACCGGTGGCGTGCACCCCGCGCAGGGTCATGCACGTGTGTTCGGCCTCGAGCACGACGCCTACGCCTCGGGGCTCGAGGTGCTCCTCCAGCCAGTCGGCGACTTGTACGGCGAGGCGCTCCTGGACCTGCAGGTCCCGGGCGAACAACTCGACCACCCGGGCCAACTTGGACAGCCCCAGGATGCGCTCGGCAGGCACGTAGCCGATGTGGGCCACACCGTGGAATGGCAACAGGTGGTGCTCGCACAGCGAGTGAAACGGGATGTCCCGGGCCAGGATGAACTCGTCGTACCCCTCGTCGTTGGCGAAGGTGGTGAGGTCGAAGGGCTCGGCCGTCAACAGCTCTGCGTAGGCGCCGGCCACCCGTCGGGGGGTGTCGGCCAGATGCTCGCTGCTCGGGTCGCGCCCCAGCGCGGCGAGGAGGTCGGCAACGGCTTGCTCGGCGGCCGTCAAGTCGATGGGCTGGGTGCCACCCACGACGCGGAGGTGTCGTTCCGGTCGCTCGTCTGCGGCGGGCTCCCTGTAGGCCGACGTGCTGGTCATGGTGTCTCCCTCTAACAGATGATATTGTTGACGTTAGAAGCTGGAAGACGTTTCGTCAACTCAATCATCCTTTAGAGGGAAGCTCATGCAACTGGAGGACGGCACGGGAGAAGAATCCGAGGTGGGAGGCCCTTCGGGCGCGACCGACACCGATGCCCAGATCCTCGGCATCGCCGCCTTGGCAGAGCCGGTCCGGCGATCGCTCTACCGGTTCGTGGTGTCACGGCCAGCTCCGGTCAGCCGGGAGGAGGCAGCGTCGGGAGTCGAGGTCGCCCACCACGTGGCCAAGTTCCACCTGGACAAGTTGGTCGCCGACGGTCTGCTCGAGGTCGAGTACAGCCGACCCGCCGGACGGGGCGGCCCCGGCGCCGGCCGCCCGGCCAAGCGCTACCGGCGCTCATCCGGCGAGGTGTCGGTCAGCCTGCCCGAACGCCACTACGAGTTGGCCGGCCGGCTGCTGGCCCGCGCCGTGTCCGAGGCCTCGTCCGGCGATCTTCCCGTGGGTGCGGCGCTGAGCCGGGTGGCTCGGGACGAGGGTCGGGCCCTGGGCGAGCGGCTCCACGTGCGCACCGGGACGCGGCCGAGCCGGTCGGACCTGGTGGCCGACATAGTCGAGACGTTGACCGACTGCGGCTACGAGCCACGCGCGGACGAGGGTGGCGTCACCATGGTCAACTGTCCCTTTCATGCCCTGGCCCAGGAGTACACCGACCTGGTCTGCGGGATGAATCTCGAGCTCATACAGGGGCTCCTCGAGAGCCTCGGTCGACCGGTCCTCGATGCCCGGCTCGATCCGGGGCCGGACCGGTGTTGCGTGCGCCTCGGCGCGCTGCGGTAGCAATTGGCCGGCGCGGGCTTGCGTCTCAGGCCAGGGGCATGAGCCAATCGCCGTTTCGAATCACACGTGTGTCATCGTCACACCCTTCCCGCACACTGCTCACAACGCAATGGCGGAAGGAGCCAGACGATGAACATGCCGGAGATCAAGGTAGAGGTGGGTAAGCGAGTCGAGGTCGGTGGCCTGAGTGTCTTTCCCATTACGAGCACGCAAGCGGGCGAGCTGACCTTCCTGACCGGGCCCGAGGCATTCCAAGCTGGGTTGATCGAAGTGAACGAGCTCGACCCTCCCGAGGTGCCATCGCTCGCTGTCACCAACCTGGCCGACGTCCCCGTTCTGCTGGTCGAAGGGGAGATGTTGGTTGGCGGGGACCAGAACCGGACGATGAACGTGACCGTGCTCTGCCCGGCCACATCGACGACGATCGTCCCGGTCTCCTGTGTCGAAGCGGGACGGTGGGGCGACGACAGCCGGCGAGTGATAGCCAGCTCAGGTCGACACGCCCCCGGATCCCTCCGAGCCGCCAAGACGGCGAACCTCGAGCTGACCCTGGGCGGCGGACCTGAACGGCGCTCCGACCAGGGCCGTGTCTGGGACGAGGTCGACCGCCAGTCACGGGTCCACGAGGTGTACTCCGAGACCGCGGCTCTCGAAGACATCCAGGTGGAGTTGGATGCCTTCATCGCCGAGCAGCTCGAGAAGGTCTGCCCACTTCCCGACCAGGCGGGTGTCATCTGTACCGTCGGGGATGCGGTTCTCGGCCTCGACCTGTTCGACCGGCCCTCCACGCTCAGCTACTATCTGCGGGCGATCGTCGCCGGGCACGCGCTCGACGCCCCGGCCGTGCCGTCGGGCGCCGACCCGCTCCGTGCCATCGAGCGCTTTCTTGCGCAAGTGGAGGCCGCAACCGGCGATACGGGCAGGGGTGTGGGTCGGGGCGGTGTGGGTCTGGGCGAAGAGATCCATGTGCGCGGCGGTCTGGTCGGGATCGGCCTCACCTATGACGATGCTCTCGTCCATCTGGCCGCGTACCCGACCCCGGCGTAGGGGCGAGGGATCAGTTGAGACGGGCCCTGACGGCGGTGGAGCGGGTCTCCAGCCGCTCGATGATCTCGTCATCAAAGGCGCTGTCGGAGGCCAGCTCGTCGAGCAGATCGGCGGCCTCGCTATAGCAGCCAAGGTCGGCCAGCCCGTTGGCCAGGCTGGCCCGCTCGGCCACCGAGAGCTCGGGAATGACCAGGCGGAGCCGGGTCACCCACAGCAAGGAACGGACGTCGGCTCGCCCCCTGTAGCAGTGGTCCAGGTTGGCCAGCATCCGAGCCAGCGTGGCCCGCCGACCGGTGGGCGCCAGCATGGTGGGAACGAGGCTCACGCTCGGCCCGCCGATGGCCTGGAGGAGGCGCTCGCAGGCGGCATGGTCGAGCCGTTGGCCGCCGGCGAAGGCGTCGATGAGGAGGTCGGGCGACGCGGTGTCGCGCACCAGGAAATGTCCGGGCATGCCGACGCCCTCGAGGGTCAGCCCGCAGCGCCGCCCGACTTCGATGAGGAGCACGGACAAGGAGATAGGGATGCCCAGATGGCGGTCGAGGACCTGGTCCAAATAGGAGTTGCGGGGGTCGTCGTAGCGCTTGCGGTTGCCCCGCAGCCTAAGGGTCTCGAACAACATCCGGCACACGCCGTCGGTGCTGGGCTCGTCCACACTGACGGCGATGTCGTCCAGGCGTGCCAGTTGCTCGGCGACGTCGAGGGTCGGGTTGGCGTGAGCGGCGATGAGCAGTGCAGCCTCGTCGAGGGGAAGGTCGACGTCGCGGCACTCCAGGAGCTCCCGCCACCGGGTGGTCGCATCCATCAAATAAGCCTACGCGGCGGGGAGTCACGGCCAGGACGGGTGGCCCTTCGCCCACCTACCATGCGATCGACAGAGGGAGGAGCGGCATGGAGAAGGTTGTGCTCATCACCGGGGCCTCGTCCGGCATCGGTCGGGCGAGCGCCGACCGCCTCGACCGCGCCGGTTGGACGGTGGTCGGGGCCAGCCGACGGGGCACGTCGTCGGGCGGGTGGACGCCGATGGCGATGGACGTCGACCGGGACGACTCGGTCGCCGAGGGAGTGGCTGCCGTGCTCCGGGATCACGGCAGGCTCGATGCCGTCGTTGCCTGTGCCGGGTGGGGACTGGCCGGCCCGGTGGAGCAGACGCCGATCGCCGAAGCCAAAGCGCAGGTCGAGACCAACTTCTGGGGAGCCGTTCGCCTGGTCCAGGCTGCCCTTCCTGCCATGCGGGCGAGGGGCACCGGTCGGCTCGTGTTGATCAGCTCCATCGTCGGAGTGATCGGCGTGCCGTTTCAGGCCTTCTACACCGCATCCAAATTCGCCATGGAGGGATACGCCGAAGCCTTGGCCTACGAGGTGGCGCCCTTCGGGATCGATGTGTCCCTCGTGCAGCCGGGCAACGTGCGCACCGATTTCACGGCCAGCCGGAGGGACGTGCGGTCCCCCGAAGGCGACCCCTACGGCGCCGTCGCCTCCAAGGCGATCAGCAAGATGGCGCGCGACGAGGCGAACGGGGTGGGACCGGAGGCCGCCGCCGCGGTCATCCAGCGCGTGCTCGAGTCGGCACGGCCGCCACGGCGGGCCTCGGTGGGCAAGTTCGACGAGCGGATAGGGCTCATGGCCAAGCGGCTGATGCCCTACCGGCTCTTCGAGAAGGCGGCCAAGGGCAGCTTGGGGGTCTGAACCGGGACCATTGTCCCCAACACGGTCAGCCCGCATTGGGTCTGAGTGTGGTCAGGCCGGACGCTCGGTGCCGGCCCGGCTGGCGTTGTAGATCTCGATGGTGGTGTCGACGACCGCGGCCATGAGGTCGGTCTCGCTCACCAGGATCGTCTGCAGCTGACCGTGGCTGAGGCCGCGGTGCACCTGGTGCTGCACGGACTCCAGCCCCGATGCCGGGGAGTCGACGTCTGCCTCCACCGCATCGGCCAGCGCCTCGAACGAGGTTTCGAGCTGGAGGCGGAGAGGAATCAGCGCCGGCAGCCCCTCGAGGTGGGCGCCCTTCAGGTGGTGGAGGAGGGCCAGGGAGGCCAAGCCGAATCGGTGCATCTGGGCCAACATGCCTTCGGCGGCGACCAGGGCCAGGGTGCCCTTGTCGCGCCCGTGAGGCTCGTGGGCCATGCGCTCGACGGCGGCCTCGGCGTTGGAGCGCGAGAGCCGGGCGGCCGAGATCAGTGGGTCGAAGTCCTCGTGCGATGCCGGGCCCGGATCGGAGAGCGCGGCAACCACCCGTTGTCCCAACCGGCCCTCGGCTCGCAGGCAGCTGGCCACCAGACGGGGGACCTCGGTGGCTACCCAGGTCGGCCAGACCAGGAAGGCGACAACGGTCAAGCCCGCGCCGATGAGGTTGTCGACGGTCCGGTTGGCCACAGCCGTCATGGCGGGGAGACCCATGAAGGCGGCTAGGAACACGGTGAGGCAGGTCAGGAAGAGGGCGAACGCGCCGTAGTTGACGTTGAACAAGGAGAAGGCGAACGCGCTGACCGCGATGGTGAGCACGGCCAGGGTGACCGGTCCCGGTTGGAGCGAGGCGAGCAGCAGGGTGGCAGCGACCACGCCGGCCAGGGTCCCGATGACCCGGAGGAGGCTTCGCCCGACGGTCACCCCGAACTCCGGCTTCAGGACGAAGATGACGGCCACCACGATCCAGTAGCCGTCGACAGGGTCGATGACCCGGTAGAGCACGGTGGCCACGGTCGACACCGCGGCCAGTCGGATGGCGTGGCGGCATGCGGTCGACTCGAGGGTCAGGTTGGCCCGGAG
>DATDHU010000048.1:0-78180 GCA_036521415.1 Acidimicrobiales bacterium | reverse complement strand
CCCTGCACGATCGCCTCGGCGTCGGGAACAGTCGCCGCCAACGATTCCCAAAGCGAGGCCCAATGATTGATGGGGCGCTGGTCCATGCCGTTACCTCCCTCCCTGTCCCGGCCCAAAAGGGGTTCCCTCGACAGGCCAAGTAAGTTACAGTTTGTCACTATCGGCGCACAGGGGCATCGAGCGGTGGCCGAGCATGGGGCCCCGGCGTACGACCGGTGTGCCGGCGAGCGGCGAAACCAGGGGGGTGGACGTATGCCTGATCGGATGGGCCGGCGGTCCTTCATCGCCGGCGGCATGGCCGCCGTTGCCGGGGCGGCGGGAGCCCTGTCCCTCCCCGCGGCGGCCGATGCCGCCTCCGGGCCGGTGGACAACGGCCCGGGCCGCAACGGGATCTCGACGGCCAAGGCCAAGCGGGGCGGCAGCCTGACCTACGGCACCGATTCCGAAGAGCAGGGGTTCGATCCCACCGTCGCCGAGTGGGACGAGAACGGCTACATGTACGGGCTGACGGTGTTCGACCCCTTGACGGCCGTCAGCACCAGCGGCCAGGTGGTGCCCTATCTGGCCCAATCGGTCACTCCCAACGCCGACTTCACCTCGTGGACGATCACCATGCGGCCCAACGTCGACTTCCACGACGGCACACCCTGCGACGGGGCCGCGTTGTACACCAACTTGAAGAAGCAATCGACCTCGATCCTCACCGGCGCGGTGTTCGCCCAGTCCATCAAGGACGTGACCCAGACCGGTCCCCTGTCCGTGCGGGTCGACATGACCGAGCCCTGGACCACCTTCCCCTTCTACACGTCGTCGGTGTCGCAGGTGGGCTACGTCGCCGCGCCCTCCATGCTCAATGACCCCAACGGCACGCTGCATCCCATCGGTACCGGTCCGTTCAAGTTCCAGGAGTGGAATCCCAACGACCACTTCACCGCCGTCCGCAACCCCAACTACTGGCGCACGGGTTACCCCTTCCTGGACACGATCACCTACAAGCCGATCGCTGACGCCGATGCCCGCTCCGAGGCACTGCAGGCGGGCAACATCGACATGATGAACACCAACACCCCGCAGGTCATCGTGCTCTACCGCGGGAAGCAGGAATGGTCCTACGTGGACGACAGCGGCGCCATCGTCGGCGAGCCCAACGTCAACTGCATCCAACTCAACTGTGGTGCGCCCCCGTTCGACAACAAGTACGCCCGGCTGGCCATGGCCAAGTCCTACTCCCAGGAGGAGGAGAGCCGGATCATCGGGCTCGGGATCACCACCCCGGTCAACAGCCCGTTCGTCAAGGGCACGCCGTACTACAGCGAGACGTCGTATCCCGGTTACGACCCGGCCGGGGCCAAGGCCGCCGTCAAGGCGTACGCGCGAGCGGCGGGCAAGCCCCTCTCGTTCACCCTCGGGTACATTCCCGACCCCACCGTCCAGCGGACCGCCCTCTACTTGCAGCAGCACTACCAGGAGGCGGGGATGAAGGTGGCGCTGGCGGTGATCGACCAGAACGCCCTCATCAGCGACGCCGTCGCCGGCAAGTACGAGGCCGTGACCTGGCGCCAGTTCGGCACGGTCAACCCCGACCTCAACTACGTGTTCTGGAGCGCCAACACCGTCAACAAGTCGGGAATCTCGCTCAACATCGCCCGCAACAACGACCCCCGGATCCAGACCGCGCTCACCACCGGCCGTCAGAGCAGCGATGCCGCCGCTCGGGCCAAGGCCTATCAGTCGATCGGCGAGTACCTGGCCCAGGACCTGCCCTACACCTGGCTGGGCCGCTCGGTATGGGCCGTGGTGGCCAAGGCCAAGGTCCAGAACTTCAACAACCCTGTGGCACCCGACGGCAGCAAGCTCATCGGCATGGCCAGCGGTTCCACGTGGCCCACTCAGGTGTGGATCAGCTGAGCTCAGCGGGAGTGGCAGCCGGCCGACGTCCGGCCTTCGCCGCTGCCACCCGGTTGGCGATCCTGGCCCAGGCCCGGCGGTCGCGTTCACCGGCCGGGCGTCCCACCCGGGTGACCGTGTCGACATCGGGCGACTCGGCCCGGAGGGCGCCGACCCGGCAGGAATCGGGCGGCCGCCGGGCAAACGGCTCGAACTGGTAATGGCGCATGGCATTGCCGTGGGTGATGGCCTCCACGACCTCGTCGCTGACTCCGCCCAGGAGCTGGCCCAGGACCTCGGGGCCGTTGGGCCAGACCCCGTCGGAGTGGGGGTAGTCGGACTCCCAGCACACGTTGTCCACGTTGAAGTGGGAGAGGTTCTCGATGCCCACCGGGTCGCTGATGAAACAGCACAGGATGTTGCGCCGGAACACCTCGGCCGGCCCGCTGATTCCGTCAGGGAAGGTGTGCCCGGTCCAGCCGTGGTGTCGCTCGCCGACGTGCTCGGACCGCCACAAGAAGTAGGGGATCCAACCGACATCGCCCTCGGTCAGGGAGAACCGGAGCTCGGGGAACCGGGCGAAGGCGTCGCACCAGATCAGGTCGACCATGGTGAAGATGGAGGCGACCGAGGAGAGGCTGATGGCCACGCTGGCCGGTGCATCGGCTGACGTGTGCGCGGTCTGTGAGGACGAGCCGACATGGCAGCACAACACCGTCCCCTCGTCCGAGCAGGCGGCGAAGAGCGGGTCCCAATAGTGACTGTGGATGCTGGCCATTCCCAGTGCTTCGGGGTTCTCGGAGAAGGTGACGGCGTGGCACCCCTTGGCCGCCAGGCGACGGACCTCGGTCGCCGCCCGCTCGACGTCGTAGAGGGGAAGGATCCCACAGGGAATGAACCGCTCCGGATAGGCGCCGCACCATTCGTCGACGTGCCAGTCGTTGTAGGCGCCGATCATGATGTCGTTCAAGTGGCGGTCAGGCCCCTGGCTGAGCACCTGCCCGGAGAAGCCGGGCCAGTTGGGAAAATTCAACCCGGCCAGCTGACCGCCGGCGTTCATGTCCCGGACCCGCTCGTGCACGTCGTAGCACCCGGGCCGCATCTCGTCGTACCGGCTGGCGTCGATGTTGTAGAACTCGGGCGACTTACCGGCCACCGCGTTCAGGCCCAGGTTCCGGCCCCGGACGTCGCCGTAGTACCACTGCTCGACCCCGTCCGGCTCGAGCACGACCCGCGGTGCGTGGCTCCGGTACCGGTCGGGGACGTGGCCGGCGAACATGTCCGCCGGCTCGGCAATGTGGTCGTCCACGCTGACGAGAATGAGCTCCTCGGGGTTCACGGCCCTCCCTCCTCCTGTGGAGGCCGTCGGTGACGCCCCCGATCACGCTATCGGGGGCGGCGACGGGGCCACAAGGTTGTTACCGTGTGGGTGATGGCCTCGTCACATCCGTACCATGACGTGGCTATTGCCGCCGTCGCCAACAGCCGCCAGGCACGCCAGCTGGAGGGCTCCGACTCCCTGTCCATCACCCTCGACGCCGCCTTGTCCGTGCTCGAGACGGCGGGCATGGATGCGTCCGAGGTCGACGGGGTGGCCGGTCGGCACGGAACCGCGTTGGCCTACCGGCTCGGGATAGGACCGGTCTGGGACCCCCGTCTGAGCGGTGGGGTCGACGCCGTCCTCACCGTGGCCGCCGCCGTGGCCGCCGGGGCAGCCAGCGCCGTCCTGCTGGCCGACGGGGAGGCCGGCGCCTACACCGACCGAGAAGCCATGGCCCCGTGGACCCGGCCCGGCAACGAGTTCGTGGCCCCCTTCGGCATGTTCACGGCGGCCGAGTTCGCCCTCATCGCCCGGCGGCATATGGAGCGCCACGGGACGACCGTCGACCAGATGGCGCACGTGGCCGCCACCATCAGGAACAACGGCAGCGTCAACCCCGAGGCCATCTACTACGGGCGTGGCCCGTACACTCCGGCCGACATCCGGTCGTCCCGGCCGGTGGCCGAGCCCTTCAACTTGCTCGACTGTGCCACCACCTCCGAAGGAGCGACGGCATTGTTGATCACCACGGCCGAGCGGGCAGCCGGCCTGCGCTGTCCCCCGGTCTACGTGCTCGGTGGAGGCATCGACCACTTCGGTCCCTCCTACCAGCACCCGCCCAGCTGGGACCTGACCGGCAACACCGATGTCCCCAACGGCTACGTGGGCCGCCGGGCGGCGCGTCAGGCCTTCGCCACCGCGGGGATCGGTCCGGACGAGGTGGACGGTTGCGAGTTCTACGACCCGTTCTCGTTCGAGCTGATCCGCCAGTTCGAGGCGTTCGGGTTCTGCGCCGAGGGTGAGGGCGGGGAGTTCGTGACATCAGGCGCCATCGAGCCGACCGGCCGGCACCCGGTGACGACCGACGGCGGCACCATGTCGTTTAGCCATCCCGGGGGGCTGACCCAGATGCTCCAGCGGGTGGTGCGGGGGGTCGAGCAGCTCCAAGGACGGGCGCACGGCGTGCAGCTGGCCGACCCGGAGGTGGTCATGTGTACGTGCGGCGGCGCCGGTGCGCTGTTCAACGACGTCGTGTTGCTGGGCAAGACCCGGCCATGACCCGCCTCGGTCCGCAACCGGCGGGCATCCCCGTCCCCCACCCGTCGCAGTGGAGCCGGCCCTTCTGGAACGGGTGCGCGGTCGGTGAGCTCCGCTATCAGCGCTGTGCCTCGTGCGGACAGGCTCTGTTCAACCCCGGTCCGATCTGTCGTCGGTGCCGGAGCCGCGACCTGCACTGGCAGGTGAGCCAGGGGAAGGGGACCGTCTACAGCTGGACGATCTCGTGGCAGCCGCCATCCCCCGGATTCGTGGTCCCTTATGCACCCGTCATCGTCGACCTCGAGGAGGGCTACCAGATGCTCTCCAACGTCGTCGACTGCGACACGGCCGAGGTCGTCGTCGGTCTGGACGTGGAGGTCTCCTTCTGCCCGGTCGCTGAGGGTGTCAGCCTCCCCTACTTCCGGCCCCGCCAACCGCCGGCATCCGACCGATGACCCTGGCCGGTGTCCGGGTCGTCGACCGCACCGGCGGCGTGGCCGGCCCGTACTGCACCAAGCTCCTGGCCGACGCGGGCGCCGACGTGGTGGTGGTCGAGCCCCCCGGGGGCGCCGAGGGTCGCCGGTCCGGCACCGGCGCTCTCTTCTCCTTTCTGCACACCTCGAAGAGGTCCGTCACCCTCGGTCGGGACGAGGCGCTGACCAACGAGGCGGACATCATCGTGGCTGACCGGCACTTCGATGCCGCCGCGGCCAGGCAGGCCCGGCCCGAGCTGGTCGTGGTGACGATCAGCCCGTTCGGGTCCTCCGGTCCGTGGGCCGACCGGCCGGCGACGGAGTTCACCCTGCAGGCCACCTGTGGGTCGACCGGCGGGCGTGGCCTCCCCACCGGGGCACCGCTGGCGGCCGGCGGCCGACTGGGCGAGTGGCTGGCGGGGACCTACGCGGCCGTCGGCGCCATCGCCGCCCTCCGGGAGGTTCGGCGAAGCGGCTGCGGCGACCACGTGGACGTGGCCATGCTCGATTGCATGGCTGTGGCGATGGTGACGTTCCCCTCGGTGTTCGCCGAGTTCCAGGCAGCCGACGGCCGGCCTCCCGTCGCCGGCACCACCCGGTCGATCGAGGTGCCGTCGGTAGAACCGACGGCCGACGGCTGGGTCAACTTCACCACCAACAGCGCCCAGCAGTTCAGCGACTTCGCCCTGCTCATCGGCCATCCGGAGCTGGCCGATGATCCGAGGTTCACCCGGGCCGGCCCGCGTTTCACGAACCGGGACGAGTTCTGGCCAATGGTCCACGCCTACACCGAGCCCAGGGACAGCGCCCAGGTCATCGAGGAGGCGGGGGTGCTCCGCATCCCGGTGGCGCCCGTCCTCCACGGTGGCAACGTCATGGACTTCGAGCAGTTCGTCGCCCGTCAGGTGTTCGTGCCCCACCCGTCGGGGAGGTTCCGCCAACCCCGGTCCCCCTACCGCATCGCCGGGATCGCCGCCCCCGAGTTCGGCCCGGTCCCCGACCCGGGTCAGGACGACGATCGGAACCACTGGACGGAGCACTCCCGGAGGGCGACGGAGAGCGGGGGTTGGCGGTTGCCCCTGGCCGGGGTGCGGGTGGTCGACCTGACGGCCTGGTGGGCCGGGCCCTCGGCCACCAACACGCTGGCCAGTCTCGGCGCCGAGGTGATCAAGGTGGAATCCTCGCACCGGCCCGACCTCATGCGCTTCGCCAGCACCCGTGGGCCCGACGAGCCCCGGTGGTGGGAGTGGGGCCCGCTGTTCCATGCGGCCAACACCAACAAGCGAGCCGTGACCATCGATCTGGCTCGGCCGGAGGGCCACACCCTGGTCATGAAGTTGCTGGCCGGGGCCGACGTGGTGGTCGAGAACTTCACCCCCAGGGTCATGGACCAGTTCGGGCTCGGTTGGGACGACCTGCACCGGGTGCATCCGCCGCTGTGCCTGGTCCGCATGCCCGCCTTTGGTCTCGACGGCCCCTGGCGCGACCGGCCGGGATTCGCCCAGACCATGGAATCGCTGACCGGCATGGCCTGGATGACCGGCCAAGCCGACGGCCCACCCGTACTGGTGCGGGGCGCCGGGGATCCGCTCGGTGGGCTGCACGCCGCGCTGGCCGCTCTGGTCGCACTCTCGTGGCGCGACGCCGACGGCCAAGGCCGGATGGTCGAGGCCACCATGGTCGAGGCGGCGCTGAACGCGGCCGCCGAGCAGACGATCGACTTTCAGCTGACCGGCGACGTCCTGGGCCGATGTGGCAACCGGAGCCACGGCGACACCGCACCCCAGGGGGTGTACCCCTGCGCGTCGGACGAGTGGATCGCCATCGCCGTCGAGACCGATGCCCACTGGCGCTCGCTGTGTGCCATCACCGGGGACCCGTCGGAGGCATCGGGCCACGAGCTCCAGGGTGTCGACCTCGCCTCTTTCGACGCGCGTCGGGCCCATCACGATGCCATCGATCGCTGGGTGGGGTCGCAGTCATGCGAGGCGCCCGCCGACGAGCTGGTCGAATGGCTGGTGGCCGCGGGCATCCCTGCGTCGGTCGTCATCAAGCCGTCGGCCATCACCGGCAACCCGCAAGTGCGGCACCGGAGGCTGTTCGAGGGCGAGGGCCACCCGGTCACCGGTGACCGCCTGATTCCGGGCCTGCCCTTCCGGTCCGAGCACGTCGAGCGATGGATGCGGATCCCCTCGCCCACGCTCGGACAGCACAACGACGAAGTCCTGGATGACCTGGGCATGGGGCCGGCCGACCGTGAGCGGCTCCGCCACCTCGGGGTCATCGGCGACTCGCTCGACCCCCGATGACGATCCCTCGCCGGACCGCCACTCGCGCTTGCTGCCCTCCGTGAGCGTCAGGGGGCTCCAGATCAGCGGGGCTCCAGAATGGTTGGGTCGGCCCGGAGCTCGGCTCGGACCATCGCCTCCCAGAAGCCGATGAACCGCTCGCCGTCCGACCGTTCGAACAGGTCCCGGACGGCAGCCGGCAATTCGGTCCCGCCCCGGGCGGCCTCGACGTACCAGGCGTTCCGGCAGCGTTGCTCGAAGGCCACCGAGCGCTGATGGGCAGCCCGGACGCTTCCCCCGATCACCAGGACCCCGTGATTGGCCAGCACGCCGATGTCGGCCCCGTCCAGTGCCTCGACGGCGGCTCGTGCCGCGTCGGGATCGTTCACCGCTCGTTTGTACTCGTCGACCAGAGCGACCCTCCCGCCACCCAGTCCCGAGCTCTGGTCGTAGACGCCCGGGACGCGGTGGAGATCGGCCCACACGGTGCCGAAACGCGGGTGATGGTGGACAGCCACGCCGACGCCGGGACGGGCTCGGTGCAGCTCCAGGTGCAGTTGTGCGCCGGGCGGCATGGGCCAGTCGCCCTCCACCACCCGGCCCTCCAGGTCGACGCGGATCACGTCGGAGGCCCGGAACTCCGCCCACGTCAACAGCCACGGATTGCACAGCAGGGTGCCGTCGCCGAGCCCGATGGTGATGTGCCCGGCCAGATGGTCGTCGTACCCCTCCCGCCACAGCGTCCGGGCCAGGAGCACCAGCTCCTCTCTCGGGGTCAGGTCGGGTAGGAGCTTGTCGACGGTGGGGATGAAGTCGGTCATGGCAGGCAGGCCTCCGGGAGAGGGTGGCGGTACAGTGCGGCGGCGTTGCGGTGGGTGAGGAGGCGAAGCTCGTCGACCGGGAGGTCGCCCCAATACCGCTCGATCACATCCTGGGTGTCGGGCCAGGTCCCGTCCCCGTGGGGATAGTCGGTCTCGACCATGACGTGGTCGACGCCGATCCGGTGCCGGGTCTCGATGGTGGAAGGGTCGTCGATGGTGCAGAACCAGAAGTTGCGCTTGAGCACCTCGGCCGGGCGGATGTCCCACCCGACCCCGTAGCCCGAGCGGTCCACGATGTTGTCGAGGCGGTCGAGGAGCATGGCCACCCACCCGATGCCTCCTTCGGACATGGCCACCTTGAGGTCGGGATGGCGCACTGCGTACCCCGACCACAGCCACTCCGAGCAGGCTGCGAGCGACATCTGCCCGAACATGGTCGCTCCGAGCTGGAGCATGGGGCTGTCGGCGGCCATGTCGGACATGCCCGAGGAACCGACGTGCAGGGAGATCACCGTGCCCGTGTCGGCGCAGGCTTCGACGATGGGGTCCCAGTACCCGCTGAAGATGGACGGGAACCCCAACCGGTGGGGTCGCTCAGGAAGGCTCACCGAGCGAAATCCGCGGGCGGCGTTGCGCCTGATCTCGGCGGCACCGAGGACCGGATCGGACAGGAACGTGATGCCCAGCGGGATGATGCGGTCGGGATAGGCGGAATACCACTCCTCGTAAAACCAGTCGTTCCAGGCCCGGGTCACGGCCAGCCCGAGCTCGGGGTCCTGGGCTTGCGAGTAGACACGGCCGCAGAACCCGGTGATCTGAGACGGGAAGTTCAAGGACGCCCACACGCCGTTGATGTCCATATCGCCGATCCGGGCATCGATGTCCCAACAGCCCGGTCGCATCTGGTCGAAGCGGCACGGTTCGATGCGGATGGTGTCCCGGGTCCGGCCGGCGAGGGCGTTCGCTCCCGATTGGGTGAACGAGGCCCCCTCGAAGTCCCACACCTGGTGGCCCTCATCGGTCTCGACGATCCGGGGTGCTCGCTCCTGGAGACGGGCCGGTAGCCGCCCCTCGAACATGTGGGGTGGTTCGACCAGGTGGTCGTCCACCGAGATCACCGTGTAGCGGACAGGACGGGGGTCGGGCTCCGGCAGGAACCAGTCGCTTTGCTCGGGCTCCGTTGTCGTCTGCATGGTGTTCCCCCGTGGTGGTTGAGCGGCCCGGTCGGGCCGGCCGACAGCTCAGGGCATCCACTCCCAGCTCAGGTTTGGATCGTATCGCGTCGGGTCGATCGGCCTCCTCGGTCGGCACCAGAGCGGCCAATCCCTCCGGCCGACCGGGCCGGGGTACGGGCCAGTCGGGTCCCCGGTAGGTTTGAGCCGGGCGCTCGGTGCCGGCGCCCCAGCAACGAGGAGGACGGGTTATGACCGATGCCTTCATCCTGGGTGGTGTGCGAACACCGGTTGGGCGCTACGGCGGCGCACTGTCACACCTGCGCATCGACGACTTGCTCGGGCAGACCATGGTGGCAGCGTGCGAGCGCACCGGCGTTCCTCTCGACCGCATCGAGGACATCACCGCCGGTTGTGTGAATACTGCCCACGAGGGCATGGGCGACATCGCCCGCTGGGCCGCCCTCGCCGCCGGCTTCCCGGACTCGGTCCCCGCCGTCACCGTCAACCGGTTCTGTGCCTCCTCCCTCACCGGCATGATCTCGATCGCCCACGCCATCCGCAGCGGCGAGCTCGGCGTCGGTCTCGCCGGTGGGGTGGAGTCGATGTCCCGATCGGGCTGGGCGTTCATGAAGGGGGAGGCACCGTTCAGCCCTCGCGGCCCGTTGTTCATACTCGACACGATGTGGGCCGGGGCCGGCGGGCCGCCCAACCCGACCTTGTTGGCCCGCGACGCCTACGTCGAGATGATCAAGACGGCGCAGAACCTTGCCGACCTGTACGAGCTGACCCGCCAGGAGATCGACGCCTTTGCCCTTCGCTCACACAAGCATGCCGCCGCCGCTCGGGACTCGGGCCGGCTGGCCGCCGAGATCCGCCCCGTCGACATCCCGGCAACGGGTAGGCAGCCAGGCCGCACGTTCGAGCACGACGAGACGATCCGGGGCGACACCACCGCCGAGCGGTTGGCCGCCCTCCCGCCCCAGCCCAACACGACGCAGATGACGGCGGGAAACTCGTCGCCCCTGAGCGACGGGGCGAGTGCCGTCGTCCTGGCCAGCGGCGCTTCGGCCGAGGTGCTCGGCATCGCACCCATGGCGCGGGTGGTGGCCTCGGCCACGCACGCTCTCGACCCCCAATTGATGGGGATCGCCCCGGCGTTCGCCATCGCCGCCGCCTTGAGAAGAGCCGGCCTGTCGCCTGCCGACATCGACGTGTGGGAGGTCCACGAGGCCTTCGCCGCCCAGGCCCTCGGGGTCCTGCGCGAGCTCCCACGGCAACTTGACGGCTTCGAGGTCCCCGATGATCGCCTGAACCCCAATGGTGGGGCTGTCGCCATCGGCCACCCGTTCGGTTCCTCCGGCACCCGGTACGTGCTCACGCTGGCCACCGAGCTCCAGCTGCGGAGCGCTCGTTTCGGCGTCCTCGGCGTGTGCGTCGGTTCGGGCCAGGGTGTCGCCCTGGTGCTCGAGAACGTCAGTACGGCCCAGGCCTGAGCCGGCTCGAGCTGCCCGTAGTCAGAGTTGCCCCGATCGTCGAACCCGATCGGCGACCGACCGGATTACCTCAGGGGATGAGGAGGACGCGACCGAAGGCCTGCCGGCTCTCGATATAGGCGTGGGCCTCGCCGGCCTCGTCCAACGGGAATCGCCGGTCGATGACCACCCGGAGCCGGCCGGCGACGATGTCGTCCAGGATGCCGGCGATGACGGCGTGGGGACGCGGGCTGAGGAACAGCTCGGCACCCAGGAAGTAGCCCACCAGCGATTGGTTGTTGGCCCGCATGGTCGAGATGTCCAACCTGGAGGTGACGTCCCGTCCGGCATCGCCGAATGTCAGGCACCGGCCGCGGTAGGCCAGGCAGTGCAGGCTCTTTTGCAGGTTGGACCCGCCGATGGAGTCCACGACGACGTCGGCGCCACCGCCGTCGGTCAGTTGGCGGACGGCGTCGACGAAGTCGTCAGACGCGTAGTTGATGCCGTGGTCGAGTCCGTACTCAGCGAGGCGGGCGAGCCGCTCGTCGCTCGAGGCGGTGGCCATGACCCGCGCTCCCGTCCGCTTGGCCATTTGGATGGCGGCGAGGCCAACACCGCTGGCCCCGGCATGGATGAGGACGCTCTCCCCGGCCCGGAGGCGCCCGAACTCGAACAGGCAGTCGCTGGCCGTGCCGAAGGGCACCGGGACACACGCCCCTTCCTCGGTCGACAAACCCTCGGGGATGACCCAGCAGAAGGACTGGCCTACCGCCCGGAGCTGTGCGTGGGACCCGTCCACGCCGACCGTCACCACCCGATCGCCCACGGCAATCCCGCTGACACCGTCTCCCACCGTCAGCACCGTTCCCGCACACTGGTAACCGACGATGTGGGGCCGGCGGGCAAGGTCACCCCGGAGCCGATTGAGCGTGTCGCCCCCCTCGATGCTGACCGCTTCGACCCGGACGAGGACATCGTCCTCTCCGACATCGGGGTCGGGCACGTCCTCGAACCGGAACACGCCGGGACCGCCGGTCTCGTAGTACACGGCTGCCTTCACGGTTCGCTCCTCGTGCTCAGCGGTGGCCCAGTCGGCTGGCTCGTACCCCGTGATGCTACGCCCAGCCCGGTCCTGGCGTTGCGCCGTCAGCGACCAGCCCGGAGTAGCGTCACGACCATGAACGAAGTCGTGCTCTTGGCCGGGGTCCTGGACAAGACGGGTGACGTCATCGCCGGGGTGGGAACGGACCAGGGCGCTCTCCCGACCCCGTGCGAGAAATTCGACGTCAACACGTTGGTCGATCACATCGTTGGCTGGATGCAGGTGTTCGACGCCGGCAGTAACGGACGGGCCTTCGAGGGCGACGCCACCGCCTACCGCTGCGGCGCCCATCCCGAGGCGGAGTTCCGGGCCGCCGCCGGCGGGGTGGTTGCCGGGTGGAAGACCCACGGGCTCGATCGCCAGGTGCGGATCGTCAGCGGGGAGTCGCCCGGCCAGATGGTGTTCAACATGACCCTCATGGAGTACCTGGCCCACGGGTGGGATCTGGCTACTGCTACCGGGCAACAGCCTCCGTACACCGAGGACGAGGCGACCGAGATCCTGGCCCGAGCGGAAGGAACCCTGCCTCCGCAGTACCGCGGCGCGGGTATGCCCTTTGGGCCACCCGTCCCCATCGATGCCGGTGCCCCGGCCCTCGACCGCTTCGTTGCCTTCATGGGTCGCCGTCCGTCGTAGCTCCGTCGGCCAGGCGGGACAGCGTCGGCGCGATCGCCGGCCTGGGTCGGCCGACGGCTCAGCGGCCGTCGACCCGCTTCAGGAACGGGACGAGGTTGTCGAAGAAGGCGTTGTTGGGGTAGGCGCCGGCCGGATCGTTGTGGGCGTAGGTGCTCGCACGGTCGACCAAGGTCAGGTTGCCGGCGGGAATCCCGGATTGTTGGGCCAGCAGCTGGGCCTCGGTCAGGATCCCCTGCCCGCCGAGATGGGCGCCGAAGGCGTAGATGCGCAGGCTGTGGGGCAGGTCATGGCCCATGGTTGCGTCGATGTCGAGCACATCCTGAGCCGGGTTGGCGTTGCCGTTGGCGACCGCGCCGCCGTCATCGGTCAGTCGTTGCGGGAAGTACCACTCCGTCCCGTCGGTGTTCTGGATGCCCACTCCCGAGAACATGGCGGCAAAGCGGGCGATGGGGGTGAGGGCGCCGGCGCCGTTCCAGCCGTGGAGTGGCCCGCTGGCCGACAGGCCGTGGCCCAGATGCGCCTGGGCGGCGGCAAGGCTGGGAGGCGAGGTCGTCACGTTGAGGGCGTACCCGTACTGGCCGAGATTGGTGACCGGGACCGGAGGGACGATGTCGGTCGGTAGCAGCCCCGACGTCTGACCGAGGGAGGGTCTGACCGGGGCGAGCAACGCGGCCGCTGACCCGGTGGCGTTGAACAGGCCGGCGAAGGGGGCCACGATCCCACCGAAGCTCAGCCATGGCGAGGCAGAGGGAGCCTCGAGGGCGGCCAGGTCCTGTGTGGCCTGGGCGGGGCTCATCGGAGTGGGGTTGCTGCCACCGTCGATGTAGACGAGCCCAGCCAGTGCGTCCGCACCCGCCCGGCCACCGAAGTCCCACGTGGCATAGGCGGTGACCACCGTGCCACCGAGCGAGTGGCCACCGAGGACCACCTTGCCCCCCAGCTTCTTTGCCGCGCCGATCACCACGTGCAGGTCCTGGACGGCCACGTTCATGCCCCACTGGGTTGCGAAGGCGACGGTCGAGTTTGGTATCGACCGGAAATGCCGACTGACGCCCGGGTCCTTCAGGTAGCCGAGGTAGTAGTCGAAGAGCTGGGTCGAGTTGACCCTGCCCCGCTTGAACAGGTTGAGCTCGGACTGGTCCTCGAGCAGGTTCTCCCGTCGCTCCACCGACCACACCTGCCAGCCGTGGACCTTGGCCAGGATCCAACGGGCCAGGGGTACGAAGTAGGCGCTCCCGGCAGAGGTCCCGGGCTCCAGGACGAGAACGTTCTTCGCCGTCGAGGGCCCGACCTTCAAGATGCCCACTTTGTCGTACCGGGCCGGCGTTCCCGGCGCGTCGAAGCCGTGCATCCAGGTGACGCGGAGTGGAGTGGGGGAAGCGGCGGTGGCCGAGGGCAACGATGACCCGAACCGGCCAGGAAACGCGGCGAGTCCGACAACAGCCATGCCGATGAGCAGCCATCGTCTCGGTTCGGTCGGCGTGCGCATTGCGTGGTCAAAGCTACAGGCGTGCGATCTCGTAGTCTCGTGGCCATGCCCGGGAACGTCCTCTTCATTACCGTTGACCAGTGGCGTGGTGATTGCCTGTCGGCTGCCGGCCATCCGGTCGTCGAGACCCCGGCACTCGATGACCTGGCTGCCTCGGGAGTGCGCTTCGCCAACCATTGGGCCAATGCGGCACCATGCGGTCCTTCTCGTGCCTGCCTGTACACCGGGACCTACCTGCATCACCACCGCTCGGTCCACAACGGCACACCCCTCGATGCCCGGTTCACCAACGTCGCACTCCTTGCTCGGGAAGCCGGCTACGAACCGGTCCTCTTCGGCTACACCGACACCAGCGTCGACCCGCGGACGGTGGCTCCCGACGATCCGAGGCTCTTTACCTACGAGGGGGTACTCCCTGGATTCGACCCGGTAGTCATGGATCCCTGGGACGCGGGCAGCCCGGCGTGGGGTCGGTGGCTGACCGGTCGAGGTGTGGACGTGCCCGATCGTGTCCGGGATCTGTACCGACCGGTAACCGACTTCCCCGGTGCCGCCGATCACGGAGCGTCATGGGCCCCAGCCCGGTTCTCGGCCGAGAACTCGGAAACGGCGTTCCTGGTCGAGCGGCTGATCGACTGGCTCGACCACCACGGAGACGACCCGTTCTTCATCCATGCGTCGTTCTTCCGCCCCCACCCTCCCTTTCGGAACCCTCCCGGCTACCACGATCGGTACGACGCTGAGGCCATTGCCCCATTTGTCGCCGCCCCGACTCGGGAAGCCGAGGCCGGGTCACATCCGTTCAACCAGTTGGCGCTGGCCAACGAGGCCGTTGCCGCACCCCGGAGTGAGCTCGACCGCCGTCAGCTTCGGGCCACTTACTACGGCGCCCAGCGGGAGGTGGATAATCGGTTGGGTGACTTGTTCGGGTACCTGGAGCAGACCGGTCTGGCCAGAGACACCCTCGTCGTCCTGACCAGTGATCACGGCGAGATGGGGTGTGACCACTGGCTCGTCGAGAAGCTGGGCTACTGGGACGAGAGCTACTTCGTCCCGCTGATCGTCCGTGACCCGCGATCGGAGGCCGACGGGACGCGGGGATCGGTGGTCGACGAGTTCACCGAGTCGGTCGATGTGCTCCCTACCTTGTGCGACTGGATGGGAGTCGACGTGCCGATCCAAGTCGACGGCATGTCCCTGCGGCCGTTCGTCCACGGAGAACCGACGCCACAGTGGCGGACCGAGGCCCACTTCGAGTGGGACTTCTCCATGCCGGACAGCCCTCAGACCCAGGCGATGATGGAACTGCCGTTGAGCCACTCGTGGTTGGCCGTCGTCCGGGGGCGTACCCGTAAGTACGTCCAGTTCGCGGCGGCGTCGAACCGGCTGCCGCCGCTGCTCTTCGACGTCGAGCAGGACCCCTTCCAACTGGAGGACCTGGCCCGGGATCCCACCCGGGCCGGCGAGGCCTGGGCGGAGGCTGAGCGACTCCTGCAGTGGAGGATGCGAAATGACGACCGGACGCTGAGCGGCCATTTCCTGTCGCCTGAACAAGGACTGGTGGTGGCCCGGGACTCGTGGCGCTGACTGGGCTGAGCGCCCAGCTCGGGCAGTTGCTACCGGCAGAACAGCTCAGTCATGAGCGGGGCAAAGTGGCCAAGGTCGGGCGTCTCGGCATCGGGCACCTTGGCTTGGTCGTCGTACAGCCGGAGTCGGATGGCGTCGTTGGCATGGGGCTCGGCGTCGAAGGCGGCGAGGCCTGCGTCGTCCAGGATGCCACCCTGCTGTCGCAGCGTGTGCCGGGAGGCCGGCGACAGCGTCGAGTCGTAGCCGCCATCAACCGTGCACAGGTAGCGCTTGGCCAGGACGTGCAAACGAACCGGGTCGGTGACCGCCGGCCCGAAGAACTCGGCCAGGAAGGCCGAGCCCCGCACCTCGTGTGGGCGGGGACCGCCCCTGAGCACCCAGCCGATGTCGTGAAGGAGGCAGGCTACGGTCAATGCGGCCGAAGCCCCGTCGCGCTCGGCCGCCGTGGCCGCCTGCAGCGAGTGCTCGGTCACCGTGACCGCTTCGCCCGCATAGGCGGTGCGGCCGCCGAGGCGGAGGGGTGCGAGCAGGTCTTCGACCGCAGCCTTACGCACGGTGTCCGCCTGTCCCCGAAGCATCGCCGTTCACGACCGAACCATAGGCCGCACTCCTCGGCTCCTGGTCCCCTCCATCGGAGGCTGGTCGGCGCCGGAGCACGGCCAGCCGGCTGACCAGCCCGTCGCGCTCCGCATAGCAGCCCTGCAGATGGCGCCTTCCGGGGTCAGGGCCGGAGAACGCTGTCCGGCCGTGGAGGACCCGACGGTTGTCGAAGAGGACTTCCGAGGCTCGCCAGGTCAACCCGGCTCTTAGCGGTGGTGAGTCCTTCCTCGCCGCCCTGCACTGCAGGGCCGATGCGGTGGTGGAACCTCGCCAGGTACTGGGAGCTCTTCGGGCTGGGTGCGAGGCCAGCGGGCGCTACCGGTGGCTGCCCGGGCAGGAAGTGGTGGGCGTCGGAGAACACCGGGTCAGCGACGCATCGGGTGGCTACCACGGGGGCGACCTGGTCGTCTTGTGCCCCGGAGCCGCTCATGGCGGGCTGGCCGGTGAGGTGCTGCGCCTCGCCCCGCTGCGGCGGGTCCGGCTTCAGATGCTCGAGACGGCGCCGTTCGCCACGACGGTCACGACGGCACTGGCCGACGGTGACTCGCTCCGCTACTACCCAGGGTTCGACGTACCGGCGAGGGCCGCCCTGCCGCCCCAGGACCCGGTGGCGGCATCGTGGTCGGCCCAGCTCCTTGTGGTACAGCGAGCCGGCGGAGCACTCACCCTCGGTGGCACCCACTCCTCTGTTGAGCCGTTTCCCTTCGATGTCGACGAGCAGCCGTACCGCCACCTCTGTGGCGTGGCCACCGGCCTGTTGGGGGACGGACTGCCTCCGATCGTGCGAAGGTGGGCCGGTGTCTACAGTCAGGTGGTGGACCCGTCGGGAACGGTTCCGTACTTTCGGGCTGACCTGGCCCCAGGGGTGGAGGTGGTCACCGGGCCGGGCGGCCCAGGGATGACCATGGCCCCGGCCATAGCGGGGGAGACGTTCGGGTGAGCGGCGATGCCGGCCGCACCGGGATCCAGCTCGCCTGCTTGGACATGGCCGGAACGACCGTGTCGGACGGCGGCCTCGTCGAAGCGGCATTCGACGAGGCCCTCACCGAGTCGGGGATCGATGCCGGCGACCCGGACCGGGCGCGTCTGGATGCCTACGTGCGCAACACCATGGGGACGTCGAAGCTCGAGGTGTTCCGGGCGCTCTTCGCGGATGAGGTGCGGGCCCAGGCGGCCAACGCCGCATTCGAGGAGGCCTTCGCCCGGTCGATCCGGGCCGGCGCGTGCCAGCCGCTGCCCGGCGCGGCAGAGACGATCACCGCGCTGCGGTCGAACGGCGTCCAAGTGGCCCTCACCACTGGGTTCTCGGTGAGCACCCGCTTGCTCCTGCTCGACGCCCTCGGCTGGCACGACATGGCCGATCTGGCTTTGAGTCCGGCCGACGTCGGCCGTGGACGCCCGTATCCCGACATGATCCTCGGGGCCGTCATCCGGCTGGGGGCGGATTCGGTCCGGGCAGTCGCAGTTGCCGGCGACACCGAGGCAGACATGGTGTCGGGCGTTCGCGCCGGGGCCTCGGTGGTCGCCGGTGTCCTGACCGGGTCCGGCGACCGCTCCGGGCTGCTGGCCGCCGGGGCCACTGCCGTGCTCGCTTCGGTGGACGAGCTCCCGCGCCTCGTCGGGATCGAATGAGGCCCGTCCCACCCTGTTCGTTCACCGAGGGTTCAGTGCGCCGTTGCCTGGGCGCGACAGCCCGTTCATCTCCCCCCTCTATGGTTCTCGGTGTGCATCGAACCCCACGGCCAGCCCCACAAGACCCGGGCCCGGTCCCGTCGTGACACCGGCCCCGACTGACAACGACCTGCTCGAGCGCCGGATCCCCATTGCCGGGACCTGGAACCTGCGGCACGTCGGGGGCTATCCCACCGCTGACGGGCGAACGACCAAGCCGTACACACTGATGCGAGGCGATGCGCTCCATCGCCTCGATGATGACGGCCAGGCCCACTTGCGGGAGCTCTGCGTCCGGACGGTCATCGACCTCCGACGCGATACCGAGCGGGAGGTGCACCCCGACCTGGTCGAGGGTGTCGGCGCCCGGGTGGTCAACCTCCCCCTCTTCGATGCGGAACGGGGAACGGGGGCGACCGGGGACCTTGTCCTGTCCCTCAACGACATCTACCGCATGCTGGTCGAGGACCGCGGCCCGGCCATTGCTTCGGTCGTTCGGGAGCTGGCTACGCCCGGCGCCCTCCCCGCCGTCGTCCACTGCTCGGTCGGCAAGGACCGGACCGGCGTGATCGTCGCCCTGGTCCTTTCGGTGGTGGGCGTGCCCGACGAGGTCATTGCCCTCGACTTCGCCGCCACCGGCCTGTTTCTCTCCAGCGAGCAGCGAGCGACGATCATCGCCATGATCGCCTCCTACGGGATGGACGAGGACCGGGCGGCGGAGTTGCTGTCGAGCGATCCCGTGCTCATCACCGAGGTATTGGCTTCTGTCCGCCGGAACCACGGTTCGGTGGCGTCGTACCTCGTGGCCCACGGCGTGTCCCACGAGGAGATCGAGGCGCTGCGCCGGGAGTTGCTCGAGTTTCCGGCCGCCGATGCCGAGCCCGGGGCCGCCGCCTCGTTGACCGGCTAGCGGGGGCCGGGCCCTTCCCTGGGCGTCGGGGGGCTCTTGGGATGCACGACGTCCTCGGCGATCAGGCGGAGCTTGACGTTGAGGCGTTGGGAGGCCCGCGTCAGGATGTCGAACGCCTCGGCCTCGGAAACGTCCTGACGGGCCATGAGGATACCCACCGCCTCACCGATCAACTCGCGGGTCTGGAGACCTTTTCTCAGGTTGTCGATGGTGCGGGAGGTGGACCAGGCCACGGCAGCGTGGGCGGCGAACACCGCTCCGAACGCGACGTCGTGGTCGTCGAATGCGTTGGGCTGCTCCGAGTACAGGTTCAGCGAGCCCATCGTGTCTCCCTCGATGAAGAGCCGCATGGAGAGGATGCTCTCTATCCCTGACTCGGTGCTGGCCCGATGGGCGAAGTTCGGCCAGCGCCACTCCTCCGACAGCCGACCGGTCTGGAAGACCTCATGATCTTTGATGGCATCGATACAGGGTCCCTCGCCGCTCTCGGACTGCAGCCGGTCCACAATGGCCGGTATCTCATCGCTCGATGCCGGCGACACGATCCGGCGCCCCTCGACGATCGACACGCCGCAGTGCTGGCACGGGTCGATCGTCTCGACGGCCAGCTTGACGATCCGGCTCAAGGTGGCTTGGGCGTCGTTTTCGGCCACCAGTGCTCGAGCTATCTCACCGAACGTGGTGGCCAGTTCCACGGGAGAGTCACCGCTCATACCTCCGACCGTAGCGACTCCATCCCGGTGCAGCGAACGCCGTGGTGCCCCTTGCCACAAGTCCTCGAGGCGGCGACGAAGGAGGCTCAGCCCGATCTGGCCGGCACCGTTCGTGACGCCTGGGTTGACATGTGATCTCTGCGGGTAGGAGTGACGAGGTGGACGAGCTCGTCGCCTCCCTGCCTCGGAGTCCGGACTCGGCTCGAAACGCTCGTTCGGCGGTTCGAACTGCGCTCGCCGGCGTGGATGGCCGCATCGTGGAGATGTCGGTGCTGCTGGTGGACGAGCTCGTCGCCAACGCGGTGCTGCACGGCGAGGGGCCGATCTCATTGGCCGTGGGAGTCCAAGGCCACTGCGTGCGCATCGCCGTGGCCGACGAGGGCGACGGTCTGCCCGTGCACCAGGCCCCGACCTCCACCTCGGAGAGCGGTCGAGGCCTGTCGATCGTCAACGCGGCCGCCAGTCAGTGGGGAGTCGATGCCACCGATCGCGGCAAGTCTGTGTGGTTCGAGATGGACATCCCACACTGACGAGGCCGCCGGTCGACATGTGACGCCACAGTCGCCCGGCCCCTACAGAGAGGCGTGCCGCTCACAGGCCCGGGCCCGTGAACGGCACTGACCCCGAGCCCCTGGTTCGGAACGTCGGCGCTACAGAGAAGGATAGGCTGCGGTGTCTTCCTGAGTGACTGCCCCAAAGCTCCTTCGACCCGTGTGGGAGGCCACTGGCTTTGCTCATGTGAGCCAGGAGCGGCCAGTGGCCGATCGATCAGGTATGGCCGGCGCGGGGTTGGACGCGCTTTCGCAGTTCTTCGTCAACGACGGCACCTTGGGAGAAACCCTGTTCCGGGTGGCCCAGCTGGCCTGTCAGGTGCTTCCCGCCGACTTCGCTGGCATCACGATGCTGGTGGACGGCAAACCGAGCACGGGCGTGTTCACCGACCCCCAGGCACCCGAGCTCGACGAGGCCCAGTACTCCAGCGGGCGCGGGCCCTGCCTGGACGCCTTCCGACATCAGCGGGTCAACCGGATCGACTCGACAGCGGACGACGAGCGGTGGCCCGAGTTCGCCAAAGCGGCGGCCTCGCATGGGATCCGCTCGACGCTGTCCGTGCCGGTCACCGCTCGAGGCGAGAGCCTCGGCGCCCTGAACCTGTATTCCCGGCTGGCCATTGCATTCGACGATCACAGCATCGATCGGATCGAGACCTTTACCCGCCAAGCCGCCATCGTCCTGTCCAACGCCCAGGTCTACTGGGATGCTCGCCAGCTGAACGAGAACTTGAACCAGGCCATGCAGTCCCGGGCGACCATCGACTATGCCGTCGGGATCATCATGGCTGTCGGCGGCCGCAGCCCCGAGGAGGCCTTCCAGCTGCTGGTGCGGGCATCACAACGGGAGAACCGCAAGCTGCGGGAGATCGCCGAATCGATCGTCGGTGGTGCAGCGCGGCGACGGCGGTCGGATGGGTGAGGGCTAGGGCCGGGACCCTATGATTCGATCTCGAGGGCGCCGTCGAGCTCCAAGAGATCGAGCACGAGCCGCACGGCCTGGCTCGGGTTGCGTATGGTCAGCCGGCCTCCCCGGTCGCCGGCCATGCTTGCTGCCCAGATGAGCACCCCGATGCCCGAGGCATCGATGAACTCGACGGCGGCCAGGTCCACGACAGCGTCGGCGTTACCGTCCTCCAGTATCCCGACGAGCGCAGCCCGGAGGCGAGGCGCGGTGGCCAAGTCGACCTCGCCGGCCACGGTCACAGTGGGCGTACGGGTATACCCCAGGGAGCCGTGGTAGCTGGTCGTCACATCCAGCGCATCAAAGTCGGTCATAGCCAAGATCCACAAGCAAAGCGAACGATGACTGGCCTGACTGTCCAAGCCGACCAACGGAATGTAGCACCTGGGAACGGCCCGGCACCACGGTGCCGAGGGAGGGCTCGTCCTGTCCCTCGAGGGCTTACTTAGTACGGCAGATGGGCCGGCTTAGTACCGCAGTTGGGCCGGGTCGGCGTCAGACCCGGTCGAGCGCTCAGGTCTCGGTCCTGTCCCGGCGTGCTCGCCGCTACCGAGTAGCGGCAGCGTGCCTGATGGCGCCGACCGCTCGGTCCACGGCACCCGCTCCGGCATCGGCGAATCGGTTCATCGGGGGCTCGTCGGGCATGCGGGGACGGGGTTTGGTCGGCGCACCCTTCTTGGCCGCGGCCAAGGCATCACCCATGGCCACCAGCGCCTGCCGGCCCAGTTCCTTGCGGACGGCGGGGAAGAGCTCTCCCTCCTCCTCCCTCACGTGATGGCGCACGCTCTCCATCATGACCGCCACCTTGGCGTTGAACCGTTCGGCCGACGGGTCCAGCCCGTGGAGTTCGGACAGCAGCCACTTGACGACGTGGTGCTCCTCCAGGGCCTCGAGCACCTCGGGTCCCAAGTCGCCGGCCTCTTGGCGGACTCCCGGATAGAAGACCTGCTCCTCGATCGAAGCATGGATGGTCAGTTCGCGGATCATCGACTCGACCAATCGCGCCTTTGTCTTCAGGGCGTTCGGCCCCGCCTTTTCGAACGACTTGAACAGCTTTTCCACCGACCGATGGTCCTCCCGCAGCAGGGTGATTGCGTCCGCCATGTGATCGCCTCCTTCTTGTCGACGTGGGCCTACGGACGTCGGTACCCGGGCGCCAGCCCCCCGAAACTTGTGACCGTCGCTGCGAACATGAAGGTGTGTACACCGGTTCGATCGGGTCGGTTCAGCGGGCGAAGAAATGCCACCCCAGCCACATCCAAGCGGCAAGGAACACCGCCCCACGCAGACGACCGCCGGTGAGTAGGCGTCCTACACTGCCCACCCGGGCGACTCGCCCATCCGACGCCAGCGATGCGATCCCCAAGCCGACCAAGAGAACGGCCATCAGTGCCCAGATGCCGAGCGACACGGCGTGCCCCGTCATGATCTGGCCCGGCCGAAGCTGCGCACGATGGCCCACCCGAGCGCCAGCCATCCCAAGAATAGGGCCGCCTTGACCGCATCCACACTGCTGGCACTGTCGTAGAGGGAGCTGATGGTGGGGTGGGCATACCGGGGCAGCTCGAAATAGCAGAACAGCTCCCACGCCACGATCAGGCCGAAGACCGACCACCAGGGCCAAAGGGCGCGACGACTTGGCGTTGCCCCGGCCCTGCCTCTCGGTTGACTCCTGGCCCGGTAGGCGAAGAGAACGGCGAGCACGAGGGCGACGATCAACGGGGCACCCGTCATCACGTTGGCTGAGGAGGTGAACGGCGTCGTGAGCGCGGCAAACCAGGAATAGAGCGCCGCAGCGCCTACCAGCAGCCAGGGCCCGATGCGGTAAAAGGAGCCCGTCACACGGGTGCGCTCGTCCCCCGTGGCCGAGGTCCCGTTGTCGGGGCGCTCCGCCCGAGTCCGATACACACCTGTTCGAAACCCATGGATGGGGGAGCTCATGGCGCGTGGCCCTCCATCTGGTTCCCGGCCCCCACCGTCGATCGGTGAGGTCCTTCCAAAGCGTCGCCCTGGCTCAGCGTCCAATTGACAGATTCGCAGATCTGCCCGTGGCCGACCGGGTCGAAGGCGTGACCCATGGACTGAACGAGGACGACGGATCGGCGAGGATGGTCGCTGATCGCCGCGGCCAGTCCGGCTCCGTGCGGGATGATGGTGTCGCGTCCGCCGTGGACGACGACGAGTGGGACCTCCACCCGTCCGACCAGCGAACGGGGGCTCTCGGGCGAGGTCCACGGTGCGATGCGCACGTTCATGCGCCGACGTGCGAACTTCCGGCCCGTCTTTGTGCGGGCCAGACCGGCCGTGGCCAGGGAGCGGATCCGGAACGGCAATCGCCACTCGCCCGGGCTCGAGACCGCCACCACGCCGCTCAGATCGTGCGCTGTGGCCGCGTAGGACAGTACCGCCACCGCACCCATCGACGCCCCCACGAGCACAATCCGTCGGGTTCGCGCTTGCGCCCACGTGACGACGGCGGCAACGTCGTGGCGCTCCAGATCGCCCAGCGTGCATTGTCCGCCGGATTGGCCATGGCCGCGGGAGTCGTAGGCGATGACCTCGAACCCCTGCCGCTGCAAGGCCGCGCACAGGGAGACGACACGGGGCTCGTCCTTGTTGGCGGTCAGCCCGTGGGCCACGACGACGGTGGCTCGCCCCTGGTCGAGAGCCGGCCATCTCCTGGTGGCCAACCTGATCCCGTCGGCGGTCTCAAGTCGCGGCCCGGCCATCCCGTCCTGACCGGGTGCCGCACGGCCATTCCCTCTTGGTCCCGAACCCGGGCTTCCCTCACCGCCGGCGGGTAACCCCCGCAATTGGACGCGGCCCACTACCGCGTTTCGACCCAGTGCAGGGAACCCGAGAGCAGCCCGCCGATCGTCATGCCTAGCTACATCGTTCCGATCGACATGATGGTCATGTACCCACATCGGTTGGCCACTATGCGCGAAGTACGGTCTTTTTCGGGCAAACGAAACCTGGACGGCCCTATCCCGAAAAGGGGACCCGCCTCACGTCCGGCACACCTGGTAGTTCCGAGGTGATCACGCAGAGCGCTGCCCAGCCCGCCCTGACCTGTGGCTTCGGTCTGGCTGGGCTTCCAGTCAGTGGTCCCCCTTCCCGTCAACGGCGCTCCGCCTCGTTCGGCCGTTTCCTCGGCCGTTCCTGCGCCCGGGGCCGGGCCGTCGCGCAATCACCAGGACGGCGACACCGCTCGGTGGGGGCGGCGACATCGCCGATCGGGGGAGTGCGCGGCCGGTCCCGACTTCGAACTGACGCAGCCATCGTCCAGCGCCCGGGGCATCGCCCGTCGCCCACCGCCGCGCCGTGTGCCAAGGGACGATGATGTCGGCGCGCTCGAGCCTGCTCCCCGGCGCCACCAAGCGCCGCAGGAGGGCCGCGGTGATGGCGAAGGGAGGGTTTGACACGACCCGGAAGGGGCGCCTCGGCAGCCAGAGATCGAGCGCGTCGGCCACGACCACGGTGACGTCGTCGGCTGCGAACCGTTCCCGGAGCTCGACCGCCCGCCGGGGATGCTGTTCAAAAGCGACGACACGGGCGCCGCGGTCCACCAGCGGTGTCGTGAGTGCACCGGTGCCCGCGCCGACGTCAAGCACCAGGTCACCGGCCCGAATCCCGGCGTCGGCGACGATGCGGGCAGCCCAGGTCCTACCGAGCTGGTGGAACCCCCATCGTGCCCGTACCGCGTGCACGGCGCACCATCACGAAGTTCGTCATGGTTCCCAGGCTACCGGTCCGCCCGGTCGGAGGCCGGCTTGGAGCGGCGCCGGCTCTGGTGCTGGGGGCGAGTGACGCGCGCCCATGCCCCGGCGGTGTCAGGTTGCCTGGGGCGCTGGCACCGGCTGAACCGAGCCGACCTGGCGGGCCGTCCGCGCCCGCTCGATCTGGCGGTCGAGCATCTCCCGTGCTTCGGTCGCATCCCGGTGGGCGGCCCGGGTCTTCACTGGGCCAGGGGTCGAGTCGAGGTGGAAGGAAGCCAGCCCGAGGGCCCGCTCGACGGGACCGGCGGCCAGGCGCAGGCTCTGGGTGCGCTGGTGGGGAACGACGTCGATCGTGCGGGACAGCAAGCCGTGGCGGACCACGAAGACCCGATCGTCGGCGCCGGCCCATTCGGCCCGCCACCACAGGGGAGCCCGGAGGGCGGCGCGCCGGGGAGGACGGGTGAGGGGAAGCTGGGCGAGGTCGACACCCCCCAGCAGCCATCCGACCAGCTGCTCGGCGAACGCCCGGTCGGAAACCGGGATGAGCGTGCTCCGCTTGGACGAGTCGGCCCGCCCGTACCCGGCCACGTTCATCCGTACCTGCACCCACCCGAAGGGTCGCCACGACATGGGCTGATGGATCAGGATGGCCTGCACCCGGCCGGGGGGAACCGTCTGGCGGGTGGTGGAGAGGAGGCCATGTCGGACCCGGAGCCCGTCCGGGGATTCGGTGACGGTGAACTCCCACAGCGAGTTCACCCGCTGCCAGATGGCGTGGGCGATCAGAACGGCGAACCACACGAAGATGGCGATGCCGATTCCGGCGGTGGCCCCGTGACCGTTCCGGTTACCGATCACGGCGAGGGCCGGCCCTATGGCCAACGAGAGCAGGCGCCACGAGACCATCTCGAGGAGGACCGAACCGACCAGGCGGCCATGGGGCACGACGATGAGGGGTCGCTCGGGCGCCTCGACTGCACCTTCTCCCGCGCCGGTGGATCGACCCAGCAGGTCGGCCCGGAGCGACTGGGCCACGGGCAGCGTCAGGTACCGGAGCCGGACGGCGGCCCGTTCGCTTCCCGCCGTGGTCACCTTGACCTCGGCCAGTCCGAAGATGCGAGCCGAAAGCGGCTCGAGGACGTCGACGCTCTGGACCCGATCGAGGCGGATCCGCTTCGACTGCCTCTGGAGCAGCCCGTTGTCGATCCGGAGTTCGCCCCCCAACAAGTGGTAGCTGGTCACGGCCACGGTGATGACGCCGCGCACCACCACCAGCACGGCGAGCCCTCCGAAGATGGCGATCTGGATCCACTTGGGGCTCCCACCGCCCGAACCACCGCGCTCGGCAAAGCCGAGCGCGGTGATGACGATCAAGATGCCGAGAACGCGCCCACCGAGTGCGATCGGCGTCAGCGGGTGGAGCCGGAAGGTCTCCTCGGGCGCCGGCCTGGTTCCGCCCCTTGTCCGGTCAGAGTCCGGCGGCACGGGCCTCGCCCAGGGCGGTCAGCCGGTCGCGAAGGGCCCCAGCGTCATCAGGGGTGAGCCCGCGCACCTGGGCGTCGCTCGTGGCGGCGGCGGTGTGCAGCTTGACGCTTACTAACCCGAAGGACCGGGCGATGGGGCCGGCCTTGACGTCGACCAGCTGCATGCGGCCGTAGGGGACGACCGTCAATTTCTTGAACATGGCCCCGTGGGTCACCAACAGGTCGTCGGCCCGTTCGACATATCCCCACGACCGGAAGTTGCGCCCGACGGCGAACCAGGCCCAGATCATGATGACCGCGCCGACGATGCCGACGACGGGGCCGGCCTGGTCCCAGGCGAAGGACAGTCCGACGGCGACCCCGGTCGCAAGCGGGATACCGAGGGCAACGACCAGCGTCCGCCGCATGCGGGCCAGCAGCGGGGAGACCCGGCTCCACGTCTGGTCTGGTGGCGGGGCGAAGGCGACGTCCACGTGTGGAATCTACGGCGCATCCGTTTGCGTAGTCCACGCCACCCAGCTTGATCGTCCCCATGATCTGGCTGGGTCCGTCCGCATCGTCAGCCTGGATCGTCGAGGCGATCGACATTGAAAATCCCCTTGCTTAGTGGGTGGCCGACCACTGACGGTGCCTCAAAGCAGCTGAGAGCGATGGCACCAGCTCTCCGGTCGCGGTTGGTACGGTGCACCCCCATGACCGGACGCGGCCCAGATGGACGCGCCGATGATGCCCCCCGTCGGTCTCACCGTCGCTCGTCTCCGAACGAGGACGGGCTGGACTCGCTCGAGAGACCGCGAGGGCAGTCGGCCGCGCCCACCGGCGGAGGTGATGAGGAACGCAAGGTAGCCAACGAAGCCGGCCTTATGGCCCTGGCCGAGGCAATGCACGGGCCGACGCGCCGGTCCGGCCGTCGTCGCACGGTCGACAAGACCCGGCGCCGACGGCGGGTCAAGCGCGGAATTCTCATCGGCGTGGCCGTCCTGGTGTTGTTGGCTGCCGGTGGCGCCGGCTATGCCTATTACCTGGCTCACGACCTCCAGCGGATCGAGGTGAAGGGGCTCCATAGCGGTTTCGTCACTGGAGCCGAGGCGGGGTCGGAGAACATACTCATGGTCGGGTCCACCTCCCGGTGCGCCTTGAAGGTACAGAACCCCGACTACGGGCTGTGCTCGCAGGGCGTCAACGGCGTGAACAGCGACGTGATGATGATCCTCCACGCCGACCCGGCCCATCACCGTCTGGCCCTGCTCTCCATTCCCCGTGACCTGTTCGTCCCCAACGCACGGAGCGAGGGGGCCAACAAGATCGATGCCGGCCTCTACGAAGGGCTCACCCAGGTGGTGGCGGCCATCGAGGAGGACTTCGGGATCCCCATCCAGCACGCCGTTTCCCTCAACTTCGACCAATTCGCCAACGTGGTCGACGCGCTCGGCGGGATCAACATGTCCTTTCCCATGTCCGTCTTCGACTGGGGCGGTGCTCCGCCTCCGAACGGCATCGGGAGCTCCGGCCTGAACGTGCAGGCGGCCGCGTGCGTCCATCTGAACGGCACCCAGGCGCTGCAAGTGGTCCGGTCGAGAGAGCTCCGCTACAAGGCGTCCGGGGATGGATCCGATCCCTATGACTGGACGGCGGAGGGGCAGAGCGACCTGGCCCGGATCCGGCGGGACCACGAGTTCCTGCGCGTGCTGGCCACGGCGGTGGCCCTGCAGGGTCTTGGCAACCCCATCACCGACCTCAACCTGATCAATTCGGTCAAGAGCGACCTGACCTTCGACCAGGCGTGGCCGGTCGGCGACATGGTGAGCCTGGTCCGGACGTTCCACTCGACGGGCATCGGCTCGGTTCCCCAGCTCACCCTACCGGTGGCCCAGGGGACCTTCGGCAGCTATCACTACAAGGGCAGCGTCGCCGGGTACGGCGAGGTGGAGTTCCCCGTGGAGGAACTGGGGCAGCCCGCCATCGACCAGGTGCTCGGCATCGGCCCGAGCATCGACTCGATGACCGGCAAGGCGCTGCCGGCTCCTTCGTCGGTCAGCGTCTCGGTGGTGAACGGCACGTCGGTCACCAACCAGGCGACCGACACGTCGACGGCCCTCGGTGCGCTCGGGTTCAAGATGGTCGGCCTGGGCGACGCCACCCCGGTCGCCCAACAGGCGGAGACCGTCGTCTACTTCGGGTCGCGGGCCCCCGCGGCCGAGGCGGCGGCCGAACGGGTGGCCCGGTCCATCACCGGCTCGGTGATCCTCGGCTACAACCCCAGCCAGGTGACGAACGGGGCCCAGGTCACGGTGGTGACTGGCACCCAGTTCGCCGTCAACCCTCCCAGCGCCGGCTCCACCTCGACATCGGCACCGGCCACGACGACCACCGCGCCCACCAGCGGGAGCTCGGATACCTCGACCACGGTGGCGACGGGAGCCGGTGTCGGGTTCGCTGCGCCGTCGCCGACCACGCAAAAGTTGCAACCGTGGGATCCGAGGGCGTGCCCGGCCGGCGCCACCCCGACCGCGCCGGTGGCCAACCCGCTGCCGGGCTGACCGACCGGGCTGACCGTCCGGCCGGGGTGCGCCCTCAGTTCGGCCCGGGGCCCCGAACGGGGATGTGGCTGTCGAACCAGGCCAAGGTGCGCCGCCAGGCGTCGGTCGCAGCGGAGGCGCTGAACACCGAGGGACGGTCGTCGCAGTTGAAGCCGTGGTCGGCATCGGCGTAGCGGACGATCTCGGTGGCCACCGGCGCCGCCTCGATCGCCAACCGCAGCTGCTCCACGTCCTCGACAGGGATGCCCTTGTCCAGATCGCCGTAGAGCCCGAGCCAGGGGGTCTGGAGTGTGGGGGCCATGTCGGTCAGGGACGGGAAGCCGAACCGTCCCTCTCGTACTCCGCCCCCGTAGAAGGTGACCGCGGCACCCACCGGCCTGGTGGTAGCGGCGAAGAAGGCGACGCTGCCACCCATGCAGAACCCCACCACGCCGATCCGTGGGGGAGCGAACCCTGACTGCTGCAGGTGGTCGAAGGCAGCGGCGACGTCGATGGCCAGACCCTCGGCGCGCAGCTCGCCCATGAGCGGCATCACCGATTCGAAGTCGTCGTAGTCGAGGACGGGCGAACCCTGACGGTGGAAGAACGCGGGGGCAACGGCATACCAGCCGGCGTCGGCCAACCGGTCGGCGATACCGGCGATGTGAGCGGTCACCCCAAACGCCTCCTGCACGACGAGGATGCCGCCCCGGGCGGCGCCTTCCGGAGATGCCGTTCCTCCCGGAGATGCTGCGTAGGACGGCATGGGGCCGTCGACGGTCTCGATGGTGATCTGCGATCCGGTGGACACAGCTGGGCTCCTCTCGATCGGCGTTTAAGATTGCTTCTTGTTAACGTCAACGGCAAGTCAGCCTCTCGGAGTGTGGATGACCGAACTCGACCAATCGATCCGACCGGCCAGGCGCTCTGGTGCGGTGGGCGCACGAGCGGCGATCCCCGACGGCTACAAGTGGACGGCCCTGTTCATCTCCACGTTGGGGATGCTCATGGCCACCATCGACGGTTCCATCACCCTGATCGCCCTTCCCGACATCTTCCGCGGGATCGGGATCGACCCCCTCCAGGCGGGCAACAGCTTCTATCTCCTGTGGATGATCCTGGGGTTCCTGGTCGTCACCAGCGTCCTCGTGACCAGCCTGGGCCGGATGGGCGACATCTACGGCCGGGTCCGCATGTACAACCTGGGGTTCGCCGTCTTCACCTTCTTCTCGCTCTTGCTGACCGTGACCTGGATGTCCGGTCACGTTGCCGGGATCTGGCTGATCGTGCTGCGGATCTTTCAGGGGGTGGGTGCGGCCATGTTGATGGCCAACTCGGCGGCGATCCTGACCGACGCCTTCCCTGCCGGCCAGCGGGGCATGGCCATGGGGGTCAACCAGGCGGCCGCCTTCAGCGGGACCTTCATCGGATTGGTCCTGGGCGGCATCCTGGCTCCCATCAACTGGCGACTCATCTTCTTGGTCTCGGTGCCCATCGGGCTCTTCGCCACCGTGTGGGGCTACCTCAAGCTCCGCGAGCTGAGCGAACGACGACCGGCCCGGATCGACTGGCCGGGCAACATCACCTTCGCCCTCGGCCTCATATTGGTCATGGTGGGCATCACCTACGGGATCGAGCCCTACGGCCATGACACCATGGGCTGGACCAACCCACTGGTAGTGGCTGCCCTCACCTCCGGGGTCGCCCTGTTGATCGCGTTCGGCATCATCGAGACCAAGGTCGCCGAGCCGATGTTCCGCCTCCAGTTGTTCAAGATCCGTGCCTTCACTGCCGGCGTCTTCGCCAGCTTCCTCGCCGCTCTCAGCCGGGGTGGGCTCATGTTCATGCTCATCATCTGGCTGCAGGGGATCTGGTTGCCCCTGCACGGCTACGACTTCGCCCGCACGCCGCTGTGGGCCGGACTGGCCATGCTTCCGCTCACGGCCGGGTTCCTCATCGCCGGCCCGATCTCCGGTGTCCTCTCCGACCACTACGGGTCCCGTCTCTTCGCCACCGGCGGCATGATCGGGACGGCGATCTCCTTCGTCCTGTTGGAATTGCTGCCCATCGACTTCCCATACTGGTTGTTCGCCATCTTGTTGTTCGTCACCGGGCTGTTCATGTCGTCGTTCGGCTCGCCCAACCGGGCCGGAGTGATGAACAGCCTCCCGGCCGAACACCGAGGCTCCGGATCGGGCATGAACACCACGTTCCAGAACTCCGCCCAGGTCCTCTCGATCGGCATCTTCTTCACCCTGATGATCGTCGGGCTCTCCGCCTCGCTTCCCCAGAGCCTCTACCAGGGACTGGTCGCCCACGGCGTCTCATCGGCGGCGGCCTCCAAAGCCTCGCACCTGCCACCGGTCTCCACGCTGTTCGCCGCCTTCTTGGGCTACAACCCCGTCCAGCACCTACTCGGATCCCATGTCCTCTCCCAGATCCCCCCGGCCGAGCAGGCCGTGCTCTCCGGGCGCGGCTTCTTTCCCTCGATCATCACTGCACCGTTCCGTTCGGGCCTGCACGCGGCCCTCGACTTCGCCATCGTGGCCAGCCTCCTGGCCGCGGCGGCCTCGTGGACGCGAGGTGCGCGCTCCGGGGCAGAGCGAGATGACCCCGCAGTACCGGGAGCCGATCGTTCCAACGGTCGGGCCACCGTGGCTGCTGCCACCAGCGCCATGTCCTCGAACGGGTCCAGCGCCACCCGGGAAGGGCCATCCCCACTAGAGTTTGGCTCGTGAGCCCGAGAGCCGAGCGGTCGAGTTCGCCCGACACTGCGCTGCCGCAGAGCTTCGAAGCTCGCTACGCCGATGGCCTGCGGCGCGGGTTGTGTCTGGGCGGCGGCGGCCTCTTCTTCATCGCATGGCAGGTTGCCTATCTCCACACCCTGGCCGAAGGCGGGCTCGCACTCGACGCAGCCGATCGCGTGGTGGGTACCTCGGCCGGATCGGTGGTGGCCAGCGCGCTGCTCGGCGGCCGCCTCCACCTGGTCCACCGGGAGCTTGCCGTCCTGGCCAAGGCGCCCAAGGTGCTTTCCGCCCTGGCCCCGGCATCCGACCTGCGGCCCAGCCAACAACGCGCGCTCGACCTCTTCTGGCAAGCCCAGGACAGCGAGCCGGCCACCCTCCGGGCCATCGGGCACGCCGCTCTGGCCGCGGCCGGCCCGTCACCGTGGGCCATGCGCCGCAATCTGGCCCTGGTGATCGGGGCCAGGCGCTGGCCGTCGGCGGCCCTGCACATAAGCAGCGTCGACGCCTACAGCGGCGAGCGATGCATCGTCACCGACCAGGCGGGGGTGTCGGTCACAGCGGCCGCCGCGGCCAGCAGCGCGGTACCGGGGCTCTTTCCTCCCCAACCGATCGGCGATCGGCGATGCATGGACGGCGGCGTGAGCGGTACGGGAACCCATCTCGACGTGGTGGCCGGCGCCCAACGGGTGGTGGTGCTGGCCCTGAGCGACGGAAGCGAGCTGACCGAGGGGATGATGACCAGCCAACCGGGTGGCGGCCGACGCGAGCTCGACTCCCTGATCGCCACCGGGACCGAGGTGGAGTTCCGCATGCCCGAGGTGGTGGACCCCCTCGAGCTGATGTCGCCGGCAGCCGTGCCCAAGGCGATGGCCATGGGGGCTCGCCAGGCGGCAGGCGACCTGGCCGTGCTGACCAAGTTCTGGGCCTGACCCGGATCCACCGGCCGTTTGCCGGCGCCGCTCCCAGCCGGGCCGGTCAGGCGCGCAGGCCGGGATGGCCCCGGGCCAGGATCGGAACCAGCAAGCGGTTGGGGGTGAGATGCCCGAGCACGGCGCCGGCCCGGTTGGCGTTGCCGGGGATGACGACGACCCGGCCCTTGGCCAGTCCCTCGACGCCCGCCCGGGCAACGGTGTCGGCTGTCTCCCACAAGAACTTCGGCAGTGCCGCCTCGGCGTCCTCCTTGGACACCCCGGCCCGCTCGCCGAACCCGGTCTCGACCGGGCCGGGGCACAGCACGGTCACGTGCACGCCGGTGCCGCGGAGCTCGCCGCTCAGGCTCTCGGAATAGGACAGCACGAAGGCCTTTGCCGCGCCGTAGGCGGCCTGGCCGGGTAGGGGTTGGAACGCACCGGTCGAAGCCACGTTGAGCACGGCGCCCCGAGATCGCTCGACCATGCCGGGCAGGAAACGGCTACACAGGTCGGCGACGGCCACGACATCGACCTCGATCATGTTCGTCTCGGTCGTCGGGTCGGACGCGGCCACCGGCCCCATGGTGGAGTACCCGGCGTTGTTCACCAAGATGTCGGGCGTGAGCCCGAGCTCGACGATCCGACCGAGCAAGCCGGCTCGCGCCGCTGGGTCGGAGAGGTCGGCGACCAGTACGCTCGCCCGCACGCCGCTCGTCCCGAGCTCGGCCGCCAGCTGCTCCAACTTGTCGGCCCGTCGAGCGACGAGCGTGACCCCATGGCCCCTCCGGGCCAGTTCCCGGGCAACGGCCTCACCGATGCCAGAAGAGGCACCGGTGACCACGGCGGTGCGGTCCGCTGCCGGGGTGGGGAGAGCCATGGGCCCAACCGTAGGGCGGATGGCGCGCACCTGCTCCCAGGTGGGCACGAACCCTGACCGAGCTCTGACTGGTCCGGTCCCGGCGCCTCGAGGGCAGAGCTTGGTAAGCGACCACTAACGGTAAGTCAGAACTGACTTTCGCCCTGCCAATGCTCCGGGCCTGTCGATCCGCCTTGTCCGGTCGCACCTCGAGGGCCCGGCCGTCCGGCGGCAGGAGCTGCCCCCTCGATGCCATGGCATCCATGCCCGGTCGGCCGGGGATGGGCGCCCGTATAGTGCAAGAAGCGATGGTGTTCGTTCAAAGAGTTCAAAGCAAGCAGGGCGGCCACGGGGGTCGGGTCGCACGCTGCTGCGGCCACTGGTGGCGGGACGAATGCGTCGAGGGGGCAGCGGGGTGTTGAACGGCGTCGAGGGCATGGTCGGGGAGACGGCACTGGTCACGCGGGAGGTTGGCACGGCCACCCGCCCGGGTCTGGTCCGAGCCCGAGGTGAGGACTGGCATGCGGTGTCCATGTTCCCCGGGACCACGATCGGCGTCGGGACCACAGTGGTCGTCGCCGAGGTCGAACGCGGGCTGTTGGTCGTCTATCCCACCGACTCCTCGTAGCACCGAGTCGTATACCCAGAGATCCAAGAAAGGCTTCCGATGATCGCAAGCATGAGTGGCGGCGTCATCGCCGGCATCGTGGTAGTCGTAGTCGTCGTCGTATTGATCGTCGTCGCCGTCCTCAAGTCGGCCCTGAAGGTGGTGCAGCAGGGGAGTGTGGGGGTGGTGAAGCGGCTCGGGGAATTCAAGTCGGTCCGCCAGCCGGGGATAGCTGTCATGACGCCCTTTGTCGACCGGATGGAAAAAGTCGACATCCGCGAGTTCCCCCACACCGGAGACCGGCAGGCGGTGATCACCGCCGACAACGTGTCGCTACAGGTCAGCGCCACGATCTTCGCCCAGGTCCTCGACGTCAAGGCCGCACTCTATGAGATCGAGGACTATCAGCTGGCTATCGACCAGTTGTCCCGCACGGCTCTGCGGGCCGTGTTCGGTGAGCTGACCCTCGATCAGTCATTGTCGGAGCGTGAGACGATCAACTCCAAGATGCAAGAGCATATGGCTGACGCCACCCTCAAGTGGGGCGTCCGTCTCAACCGGATCGAGATCCTCGACATCACCCCGCCGGCGAACGTGCTGCAGGCCATGTCCGAACAGAAGGAGGCCGAGCAGCACAAGCGGGCCGCCATCCTCAAGTCGGAGGGTGACCAGCAATCGGCCATCAATAGCGCCCAGGGTCGCAAGCAGGCCGCCGTGCTCGAGGCCGAGGGTCAGAAGCAGGCATCGATCCTGGCCGCCGAGGCACAACAAAAGGTGCTCGAGCTCCGGGCCGAAGGCGAGAAACGCGCCGCAGCACTGCGGGGCGAGGGAGAAGCCGCCGCCTTGGGTGCGCTGGACACGGCGACCATCAAGCCCAACACCCTTGCCGTCCTCCAACTGCGCGCCCTCCAACAGATTGCCAGCTCCGACAACGCCAAGGTGGTTGTGCCCTACGAGGCGGCGGGGCTCGTAGGTGGCGCACAGGTCCTGGTCGACGCGTTGCGTAGCGCGGGCGCCAACTCCGACGGGAAGGGCCCAGCACCAGTGCCATGAGGGCCCGGGCACCGGGCTCGACCGGCGGACCGACCTGACGATCAGGGGGTGACGAAGCGCCCGATGAAGTCGAGAGAGATTTGGGCGACCTCACGCCAGCCGTGGTCGATGGTCAGGGCGTGGCCGCGGTCGGGGACCGAGGTGATCTCGGTCACGTTCTCATTGCGCTTCTGTCGTTTGTACGAGGCGTTGGCGATGGCCCAGGGGACCGTGTGGTCCTTTTCGCCGTCGATGATCAACAGGGGCCCGCGGTCGGGGCCCTTGGTCTTCACCTTGACCTCCGTCCAGGGATTGAGGTTGGCGGTCGCCGCCTGGAAGAGCGGGGCACCGGCGGCAGGGACGGCGTAGGTGGCGTACAGCTCCCGGGCTTCGTCCTCGGACACGGCGTTGGCGAAGGCGTAGCGGAACTGGTCATAGGTCAGAGGAACGGCACGCCCCCGATTGGCCGGGTTCCCGAGCACCGGTGACGCAGATTTGAGCGCCGAAACGGGGAGAGGCAACACGCCCCGGAAGGGGGCCGGGTCGATGGCCACCGATGCTGCTGACGCGCCCCGACCGGCCAGGATCTGGGCGAGCAGGCCACCGAACGAGTGACCGACCACGGCCGGTTTCCTTTCGAGCAGCTTGACGAGCTCTTCGACGTGATCGGCCACCTGCCCCACTGTCTTGTGGGCGAAGACCTCAGGGTGTCGATTGGCCTCATCGACGGTATTGGGGTCATCGGGCCAGCTGGGCGCCACGGTGGCATAGCCGGCGTCCTCGAACAGTCGGCGCCAGCGGTCCCAACTGCTGGGAAGGAGCCACAGCCCGTGGATGAAGGCCACCGGTGTCTTCCCCGAGCGGTTCGCCTGATCGACTTCGTTCCGCTCGTCGTCGGTGATAGCAGCCATGATGAGCTCGCTTCTCAGCCGCTTCAGGAGGACGAGGCGGACACTCTCGTCCCCACCATCCCACACGGGGTCCCGATCTGCGATCGCTCCGGTGCAGCGGAGGACGGCAAACCGTGACCCGAGGACCCCGTTGGGACGATGCCGGGCCCGTGCCGGTATGTTCGAGTCCATGGCCCCCCCTGACGTTGCCGGCGTCAGCGCCCCGGTCGGCCTGGCGCGCCGGCTGGTGACCGACGTGCCCGGCCCCCGGTCCCGGGAACTGGCCAGCCGCCGTGGCGCCGCCGTGGCTTCCGGAGTGACCTCGACCCTGCCGGTGTATATCGAGGCTGCATCGGGCGCCATCGTGGTCGACGTCGACGGGAACTCGCTCATCGACCTCGGGTCGGGCATCGGCGTCACCAGCATCGGCCACGCCCTGCCCGAGCTGACCGAGGCAGTGAGCGCGCAGGTGGGCCGCCTGGTCCACTCCTGCTTCATGGTCGGCCCCTACGAGGGTTACGTCGCCGTCTGCGAGGCCTTGGCCGCGTTGACCCCTGGCGGCCACGCCAAGACCTCTGCCCTCTTCAACTCGGGGGCCGAAGCGGTGGAGAACGCGGTGAAGGTCGCTCGACACGCCACCGGGCGTCAGGCCGTGGCGGTGTTCGATCACGCCTACCACGGGCGAACCAACTTGACCATGGCCCTCACGGCGAAGAACATGCCCTACAAGGATGGCTTCGGGCCCTTTGCCCCCGAGGTCTACCGGATGCCGATGTCCTACCCGTTCCGGGACCCGGCCGGCATGAGCGGCGACGAGGCGGCGCGGCGGGCCCTCGAGCGACTGGACAAACAAGTCGGCGCTCACAACGTCGCCTGCATGCTGATCGAGCCGATCCAGGGCGAGGGCGGGTTCGTCGTTCCCGCCCCGGGCTTCCTGCCCGCGCTGGCCGCGTGGTGCCAGGACCACGGGGTGGTGTTCGTGGCCGACGAGATCCAGACCGGCTTCTGTCGGACAGGAGCCTGGTTCGCCTGCGAGCACGAGGGAGTGGTGCCTGATGTGGTGGCGACGGCCAAGGCCATAGCCGGGGGGCTGCCGCTGGCCGCGGTGACCGGCCGGGTTGAGCTCATGGATGCCGTGCACCCAGGGGGGCTGGGTGGCACCTACGGCGGCAACCCGGTGGCGTGCGCCGCCGCCCTGGCCGCCATCGACTACATGAAGAGCCACGACCTGCCCACTGCCGCCGCCCGCATCGGTGAGCAGATGGCCGGCCGGCTGAGCGCCCTGCAGGTGCAATTTCCGGCGATCGGCGACGTTCGCGGCCGCGGGGCGATGCAGGCCATCGAAGTGGTAGAGCCCGGGACCCTCGAACCGGACCCGGAATCGGCTGAGCGGATCGCTGCCCACTGCCTTCGGGCCGGCGTGATCGTCCTGACGTGCGGGACCTGGGGCAACGTCATCCGCCTGCTGCCCCCGCTCATCATCGGCGAGCAGCTGTTGGGCGAGGGCCTCGACGCCCTGGCGGCCGCGGCCGCCGCCACGTTCACCTGAACACCGGCGTCGGCCACCCGGGAGGCGCCCGGTTCGCTGTTCGGGCAGAGTGGTCCCCATGGATCACACCCTCGGGTTGGTGCGGGACCTCGTCGGTCGGTGTCGGGTGCCTGCAGGGACCGCTGTCTCCATGGGTCGAGACTTCGATCCCGCCAGCGTCGACGGGGCACTATCCCGCCGCGAAGGCACCGCGCAACTGGACCGGGTCGTCAAGATCCTCGAGGACTACCAGGACCGGCTGTCGGCCGAGGCGACCCGCGGCGTCCTCCTCGTGATCCAGGCCCTCGACGCCGGTGGGAAGGACAGCATCATCAAGCACGTCATGCGCGGCCTCAATCCCCAAGGGGTCGAGGTCCACAGCTTCAAGGAGCCGTCGGACGAGGAGTTACGGCACGATTTTCTGTGGCGCTGCCAGCGGGTCGCTCCGGAGCGGGGCCGGATCGGCATCTTCAACCGGTCGCACTACGAAGACGTGCTAGTGGTTCGGGTCCACCCCGAACTGCTGCAAGGACGGGGAGGGTCGGATCGGCCGGGGACGGCGAGTATCTGGAAGCACCGTTTCCGAGAGATCAACGACTGGGAGCGCCATCTGGTCGCCAACGACATCGCCGTGGTGAAGGTCCTCCTCAACGTGTCCAAACCGGAACAGGCCAAGCGGTTCCTAAAGCGCATCGATCGGCCCGAGAAGAATTGGAAGTTCGCTCCGAGCGACATCCATGAACGGCGGTACTGGGACGACTACCAGCGCGCCTTCGGGGACATGCTCAGCCACACCAGCACCGAATGGGCCCCGTGGCACGTGGTACCGGCCGACCACAAGTGGTTCGCCCGCCTAGCCACCGCCGCCATCCTGGCCCAGACGCTCATCGACATCAACCCGCAGTACCCGAAGGTGGACGCGTCGGTCCGCCAGCAGATGGCGGCGGACCGGGTCGCGCTGGTTGCCGAGCTCCGTGGCTCGTCGGAGAGCTAAGGTCCGAGACGTGACCGAGGCCAGTACCGTGCGCACCGATGCTCCCATGACCGGGCTTTCCCACGTGCAGCTACTGGTGTCCAACGTGCAGGCCAGCGCCGAGTGGTACACGGCCGTGCTCAGCCTCGAGCCCTATGCCGGGAGCGTCGAGGTCGGATACGTCGCCCTCCGTCATCGGGGGTCCAAGGTGGTGGTGGTGCTGAGCGCCCGGCCAAGTTCGCCCGCTGAGGGCGACGGTTCCACCGGTGTTGGTCCGGCGCCCGCCGGTGCGACCCTCGACCATCTGGCCTTCGCCGTGTCCGACGCAGTTGCACTCCGGGCGTGGGCCGACCACCTCACGGCGATCGGCGTCGACCACCCCGGCGTCGTGCTCGAAAACGGCAACCCGTCGCTGCAATTGCGCGACCCCGACGACACGGCCATCGAGCTGGTCGCTTCGGGGCCTCCGCCGGCCTGACCGGCGATCAGCCCTCTGACGCCGGGCTCACGGTGCGTCCCGGTCGTCGTCGATCTCGATGCCCAGCGCCCCGAACACCCCGAGGGCCATGGGGAGTACCTGGCCCGAGTCGATGACGGCACCGTGGAGGTCGCCGGCCCCCTTCAGGCCCTCGAGTGTCGACCCGTGGAGGCGAACGCCGGGGAGGTCCGATTTGGAGAGCTCGGTCGCCGTCAGGTCGCAGTCGAAGAACTGGGTGTCGGCCACCTTCGCCCCGTAGAAGCTGCTTGCTTCCAAGTGGGTATGGTCGAACCGGACGTGTTCGCCGCTGGCCATTGCGAAGTTGGCGTGGTCGAGCTTCGTCTCGCTGAAGAGCACGTCATTGAGCCGGGCGCCGGCCAGGTCGATCGCCGACATCCGGCAGGCCCTGAACTCCACCCGGACCAAGGCCGCTTCCACCAGCCGGGCCCCCGACAAATCGCACGACTCGATCACCGTGTCCCGCATCCGGACCCGGTCGAGGTTCGAGCCGGTGAAGCGGGCCCCGCTGATGCGTGAGCCGGTGATCTCCATGGCTCGCCCCATCTGGCCGGAGAAGTCCCCGGCGACCTCGACGCCGTCCCAGTCGAGGTCGTCGACCAGATCGCCGGACTCGACTGCGGCCAGGTCGCGCGCCAGTCGGGGAGGGAGCGGAGCGACCGACCGGGCTGGCACCGGGCTCAGAGGTCGACGATGGGCTTGGGGACCAGCTCGGGATTGGCCGAGCCGTCGACCTCCAGTAGCTTGCCGGTGACCCAGCTGGCCGCCGGGGAGGCAAGGTAGACGGCTGCCGTGGCGATGTCGTCGGGCACACCGTTGCGGCGCATCGCCGTACGCTCGATCATCGTCTTCCGCATGTTCGGGTCCATGCTCGACAGCCAGTTGCCGAGGGACTCGGTCTCCACGGCCCCGGGCAGGATGGCGTTCACCCGGACCCGGGGGGCGAGGTCGGCGGCCATCAGCCTGGTCAGCTGGGAGAGGGCCGCCTTGGTCGTCCCATGGGCCAGCTGCCCTCGAGGGGCATTGCGGCCGGCCATCGAGCTGATGTTGATGATGGAGGCACCGGGTCGATCGAGGAGGTGGGGGACGGCGAGCCGGCTCAACTCGAAAGGGGCGAAGACGTTGAAGCGGAAGGATGCCTCCAACTGCTCGACTCTGGTGTCCAAGAAGGGGTGGGACTGGGATCCTCCGGCATTGTTCACGACCACGTCGAGCCCACCGAGGTCGTCGACGGTGCGGGAGACCAGCTCGGCGATCAACCCGAAGTCGTTGATGTCGCCCGCCAGGACCAGGGCGCGCCGTCCCCGCTCGGTGACGTCATGGGCCACCGAATCGAGATCGCCTGCCGTGCGGGCGACCAGGGCGAGATCGGCCCCGGCATCGGCGTAGGAGCGGGCGATGGCGGCACCGATTCCCTTGCCCGCTCCGGTGACGACGGCCACCTTTCCGTCCAGCCTGAAGAGGTCCTGCGTGTTGGTCGGGCGGCCAGGCATCGTCTCTCCCTCGGGGCAAGTGGTGGTGGGGCCGATGGCACACGGGCGCCTCGGCTCCTGCAGAAGGTAGCGCAGCTATGGATCACCGGGACGCCCGGCCGCGGGACGGCACTGTTGGTCAGCTTGGTGGCGGCGATGGCAGCCGGAACCGTTGGAAGAACGTCCACATCTGGTCGGTGGCATTGATCTGGAAGGTGGTGAAGCCGGTGATCGAGCTGATGGACTGGCTGAACGTGCTCCCGGGCCATGCGTGACCCCCGCCGAGGACGATGTAGAACCGGACGCTCGTCCCTGCCGGACAGGTGTAGGAGCGAAGGATGATCTGGCTGGCCAACCTGGTGTCGGTGGACCTCGGATTGCAGCCGTCCTTGACCGCCCAGGCCTGGACGGTGGCCGGGTAGCCGGCGCCGTGCAGTTTCACCGGCTGGGTGGTCGTCGTGGTCGATGACGAGCCCGAGCCGGTGCCCAGGATCCGGTTGAGGGTGGCCGTACCGATCCCACCGTTGAAGAAGAGGATCGGGTCAGCAGTGCCGTGGAAGGCGATGACCGGGACCCCCCGGGTCGTCCGGCACGGTTTCGGGAGCTGCAACCCCGAAACGGCGCCGATGGCGGCAAAGCGATTGGACATGGTGCAGGCGACGAGGGACACCATGAACGAGCCGTCGGAGAGTCCGCTGGCGTAGACGCGAGACGTGTCGATGCACTGGGTCGACTCCAGCTTGTCCAACATGGCGCTGACGAACGTGAGGTCGGGATTGTGCGGTGGACGATCGGTCGTGTCCCAGTGCACCGGGCTGCCCGTGCCGTTGGGGAAGACGGCCACGAACCCGTCCTCTTGGCCCAGGGCCCCGAATCGGGAGGTCGCCGAATGGACGGTCGCCCCTTCGGCCAGCCCGTGGAAGTCCACGACCAGCGGCCGGGGCACGGGAGCGCTCGAGGCTCCTCCCGATCTCTCCGTCGGCCCCGGGGGAGCCGGGGTGGTGAGCAGGTACCAGCGCGAACTACCGGCGACCTCGACGTCCTGGCGCTGGTTGGTGACCGACTCCGCCGGGGTCCGGGCGCAACCCGAGGATCGAACGGGTGGGCCGGCAGCTCTCGTCGGCCCACCCGGCGCGGCGAGGGCCGGTCCGGCCCAGCTCAGGGCGGAGACGAGCGCGCCCACGATGGCCAGCAGCGTCGCCACCAGGGCACGGAACCCCTTTTTGCGATGCACCGTTGTCATGGCCAGTAGCGAAGCACAGCCCGGCATCGCCGCGCCGGACAACTCGGCCGCACTCGGGGAATGGGCCGATCAGCGACGGGGGAGCTAACCTGACAACCAAGACTCATCACGACGGAGGGGCTCCATGGACGCCACAGGCCACTACGACCTCAACTGGATCACATCGGTGGACGACCACATCATCGAGCCGCCCGACGTCTGGACGGAACGGCTTCCGGCCAAGTACAAGGACGAGGCGCCCCACGTCATCGTCGACGACACCGGTACCGAGGTCTGGGCCTACGAGCACCTCCGGATCATGACCGGTGGCCTCGGGGCCAGCGCCGGTCGCCGCCCGGAGGACATCACCGCCGTCGGCTTCCCCTACACCGAGATGCGGCCGGGCTGTTACGACCCCAAGGCCCGGTTGCTCGACATGAACGACGCCGGGATCCTGGCCTCGCTCAACTTCCCGTCGTTCCCCCGCTTCTGCGGCCAGACGTTCGCCGAGGCCAAGGACAAGGAGCTGGCGCTGCTCTGCGTGCAGGCCTACAACGACTGGATGATCGATGAGTGGTGCGGCACCGACCCGGGCCGCCTGATTCCGCTGGCCATCATCCCGCTGTGGGACCCGCCTCTGGCTGTCACCGAGATGGAGCGGGTGTACGCCAAGGGCTGCCGCTCGATCTGCTTCTCGGAGAACTTCCAGCCCCTGGGGCTCCCCACCATCCACACCGGCCACTGGGACCCTGTGCTCCAGACGGCCAACGACCTCCGGATCGTGCTGTCGATTCACATCGGTTCGTCCTCGACCTTCCACCGGATCTCCGACGACTCGCCGTTCATGGCGAACTTCTCGCTCGGGATGATCCGCCCGGCGGGCTGCCTCATGGACTGGATCTTCAGCGGGCTCTTCCAGAAGTTCCCGAACATCAAGATCGCCCTGTCCGAGGGTTCGATCGGCTGGATCCCCTGGGTGCTCGAGCGGGCCCAGCAGGTGTGGACGACCCAGCGGTTCTGGGTGGCCAAGGGCCAGAGCCTCGGGAACGTCGGGCCGGTGCAGGACTACGACATCAAGATCGACACGGAGAAGATCGACGTCTACCGGGACTACCGCGAGCACTTCTACGGCTGCTTCATCGACGACGCCACCGGGTTGTCGATGCTCGACGTGGTAGGCGAGGACAACGTCATGATCGAGACGGACTATCCCCACTCGGACACCACCTGGCCGTACTCCTTGAAGCTGGCCCACGAGCGTCTCGATGCCGCCGGGCTGTCCCCCGAGGTCCAGTACAAGATCCTGCGAGGGAACGCCGAGAAGCTCTACCAGTTCGAGGCGTCCGAGCCCCCGAACGTGTCACAGCCCTGACCCGCCCGTGAGCGACTAGGTCGTCGAGGCCGGTTCCGGCTCTCTCGTAGCTGCTCCTGTTTCGCCCGCTTCCTCTGCTTCTTCCTCCTGGAGCCAACCGGAGGCATGGCCCTTCGCCCACGACCGCGTGACCCAGCCCCTGAACATCGAGCGGAGCGCGTCGCGGTGGGTGAGCGCGAAGGCGACGTGGCCGGCCACGACGAGGAACACACCGAGGGCGAGCACGTCGTGGACGAACGTCGCGCCAGTGCGCCAGCTCAACGAAAAGAACCGGTACCACCGCAGCACGAACCCGGTCGCGAGCATCACGACGATGGCTCCGGCGACGAAGAGAACGTTCAACTTCTGACCGGGATTGAACTTGTCCGGCCTGGCGATCCGTTGGCGGCCGAATGACCACAGCCACCGGATCTCGGCCGCCGTCCACAGGTTGCAGCGGCGTATGTCTCGTCGCAACCGTGCCCCCCAGGGCCCGAGCAACGAGACGATCAGGGGCACCGGGAGTGCCACCCCCGCCCAGGTGTGTATGTCGGCGACCAGGGCCCGGCGCCCCACGAAGCTCTCGACCTGCACGAAATAGAGCGGAAGGGCGGTGACCATGAGGATGCCGAACAGGAGCGCCGTGGCCCAGTGGGCGGCGCGCTCAACGCGGTCGAAGCGCAGGAGCCGGCCCGCCGATCCGGAGGACCGACCACGACGGACCTGGTCCCGGTCAGCCGATCGGGGTGTCACTTCGGCCGTTCGAACTGCCGACCCAGGCATCCAGGGAGTACCCGTTCTGCTCCCAGTATCCGGGAATGGGTTCTTTCACCACCCGGATGGCGGACAGCCATTTCAGCGACTTGTAGCCGTACATGGGAGCCACATACAGCCGGACCGGACCGCCGTGCTCAGTGGTGATGGGAGCGTCGAGCATGCGATAGGCGACGATGACGTCGGGTCGCTGGGCCTGATCGAGCGTGAGGCTCTCGGTGTCGGCACCGTCGTAGGACTCGAACTCGAGCCCCCCGGCGCCGGCGTGCACGCCGGCTGCGGCCAGCACGTCGGACAGCCTGACCCCCTTCCAGTGGACCTGGGGCACCCGCCACCCGGTCACGCACTGGAAGTCCTTCACCAGCGTGGTGCTCGGCATGTCCTCGAGGTCGTCCACGGTGAGGTCGAGCGGCTTGTCGACCAGGCCGGTCACCTGGAGCCGATAGCTCTGCCGGGCGATCTGGGGGAAGGAATTGGTGATGGTGTAGATGCGGAATCGGTCACCCCCGGGCAGCAGGCCACCGAGCCCCGAGCCCAGGGCACTCCCCACGACAGCCTGCACGCGGGCTCCAAAGGCGACGCCTACCGCACCGAGTGCGACCATGCCGACGAAAACGCGTCGTCCGACCCGCTTTGGCCGGTCCGCAGGCAAGGCTGAGGCGGAAGGCACGTGGTGATGTTACGAGGTGGTCTCGACCGAGGGACGTCGCTCACCTGGTGGGCGGGCCTGCCGCCGCCCTCCTTGATCTCGGTCAGGTGAGGCCCTGCTGCTTCAGCCACGTCTGGGCCACGGTGGCCGGCGACTCCTTCTGGGGTCCGGTGACCAACAGGTTCAGTTTTGAGATCTGCGCCGTGGTCAACTTGGCCGATAAGGCGTCGAGGGCCGTGGCCACGCCGGCCGAGTCTGCCGACGTGCGGATGACGGGGATGATGTGATCGGCCGGCTCGAGGTGCTTGTTGTCGGTGAGGGCCACGAAGTGGTTGGACACCACGGTGCCGTCGCTGGAGAACAGCTCGACCACTTGGACCTCACCGTTCTTCAGAGCGGCGACACTGAGCGGCCCGGCTTCGTCGAGGGACTTGAAACTGGCGAAGTTCAGGCCATAGACCGACTTGAGGCCCTTCTCGCAACCGGCGTTCTGGGGACACTCCGGCGGTCCGCCCAACGTGAGCTTGGAGGCGTTGGATTTCAGGCTCGACAAGGTGGTCAGGTGGTATTTCTGGGCCGTGGCGCTGGTCACGGCGAACACGTTGGTGTCGACGGCTGCTGCCGGGGTCAGCACGGTGACCCCGTACTGGGCCAACTTGGACTTGAGCGCTGGGACGGCGCTCGTGATGTTGTTGCCGGCGGCGACGACTGCTCCGCCGTTCAGGTAGTCGAGCAGGGTCCCGGCGTAATCGGGCTCCAGGTCGAGCTGGCCCTTCTCCAACGCGGGGACCACCACTTGACGGGTCCCCAGGCTCGGCTCCACCTTGACCGGATAGCCGGCCTTCTGCAGGACGTCGCCGTACAGGTTGGACACGATGGCCTGTTCCTCGAAGTTGGTCGACCCGATGACGATGGTCGGTTTGGAGCTGGCCGCGTGCGAGGCCGCCACCGGGAGGGCCAGCGTCGACAGGAGGAATGTGGCCATGCCGGCGAGTAGCAGTCTCTTCAGTGGCATCTCGTTACCTTTCCCGCGCGCGTCGTTCGTCAACCGCTCGTAACACAACTGTAATCATGACTCAGACGGTCGAATTTATCAAGTTAGAGGGGGACGCCGCCTCCCAGCAGGCCTTGCCGCCTCGACGGCTGACGCATGGGCAGCGGCGTGAGCCACCGCTGGAGGAAACCGAGTCCCACGGCGACGATGGCAGCCAAGACGGCGACCAAGATGGCGCCGCCGAACGCTTCGACGTTGTCCTGGCCGTTGAGACCGGAGATGACGAAAGTGCCCAAATCGCTGTAGCTCACGTAGGCGGCCAGCGTTGACGTAGCCACCACTTCGATCGAGGCGGTGCGGACACCGGCCATGATGAACGGCAGGGCCAACGGCGCCTCGACCCGGCCGAGGACCTGGCCGCCGGACAGCCCCATGGCCTTGGCCGCGTCTCGTACCTCGCCGTCCACGTTCCGCATGCCGACGTACGTGTTGGTGAGGATGGGCGGGATGGCCAGAATGAGCAGGGCAATCCACGAGGCCAGGAAGCCACCCCACTTGAGGGAGATGTTGGGTTGAATGGCCAGGAGGGTGAGGAGGGCCAGGGTGGGGACGGCTCGGAAGGCGTTGGCGGCGTTGACAGCCACCAGGCCACCTCGGCCGGTGTGTCCCAGGATGACCCCGAGGCCACCGCCGATGATCAGCGCGCCGATCACGACGGCGACGGACAGCTTGGCCTGGTTGTAGAACAGCTGCAGGATGCCATTGGGTCCCGTCCAGTTGGCCGAGGTGGTGAACCAATGGAAGACCGACTCGATGAAGTGCACGTCAGCCCGCGCTCCGGGTCCGTCGTGCTGAGCGTGCCCACGGAAGGGCCAACCGCTCGATGAGGACCAACAGGAGATCGGCAATGGCGGCCAAGACCACCGAGAGGACCAGGCCGACGATGATGGGGGTGTAGTACTGGGCGTTGAACCCATAGGTGATCAGCTGGCCGAGACCCCCCAGCCCGATGAGGGCGGTGACGGTGACCAGGCCGATCACCGTGGAGGTGGCCACGCGCAATCCGGCGAAGACGTAGGGAAGGGCCAAGGGGAAGTCCACCTTGACCAGGGCGGCCGCCGGCGAGTACCCCATGGCCCGTGCCGCTTGGCGGGCGTCGTCGGGAACGGCGTTGAGACCGGCCACCGTGTTCCAGATCAGGATGAGCAGGGTGTAGCCGACCAGGGCGAACTCGGCTGTCGTATAGGAGGCCACGTACCCCGTGATCGGGCCGAGGATGGCGAAGAGGGCGAGCGACGGGATGATGTAGAGCGCGCTGGCGATCCCGAAGACCGGGGGGCGGACGAGCCGGAACCGCCAGGCCAGCAGAGACAGGGGGAGGGAGATCAACAGCCCGATCCCGACGGCGATCAGCGTCAGCTCGATGTGCTGGACCAGATCGGAGCCGATCTGGTGCCAATTGTCGGTGACGTAATTCCAGCGGAAGAACGGCTCGGCAGCCAGCATTGGCCGAGGTTAGCGGGCAGGGTCTCGATGGTGCCGGGACGGCAGCGGGCGTGGAGGCGGCTGCCGGTCGATAACGTGGCCTTCCGATGATCACGCTGGACGCCGTGTCCAAACGGTATGGCTCCCGTGAGGTGGCGGTCGACGCCCTCACCCTGACCGTTCCCGATGGGGAGTTGTGCATCCTCATCGGGCCCTCGGGCTGCGGCAAGACGACGACCCTGCGCATGATCAACCGGCTCATCGAGCCCACCAGCGGGCGCATCCTGATCGACGACCGCGACGTGCTGGCCATGGACCCGGTGACCCTGCGTCGGGGGATCGGGTACGTCATCCAACAGGGAGGTCTCTTCCCGCATCGCCGGATCTTCGACAACGTGGCTACGGTTCCCCGCCTGCTCGGTTGGGACAAGGAGCGCGTGGCCCGGCGGGTCGTCGAGCTCTTGGAGCTGGTCGGGCTGGACCCTGACGACTACGGCCGCCGGTTCCCCCACGAGCTCTCCGGGGGGGAGCGGCAGCGGGTGGGTGTGGCCCGGGCACTGGGCGCCGACCCGCCAGTGCTGTTGATGGACGAGCCGTTCGCCGCCGTCGACCCGGTCACCCGGCAACGGCTCCAGAACCAGTTCCTCGACCTGCAGGCCAAGTTGAACAAGACCATCGTCTTCGTGACCCACGACATCGAAGAAGCGGCCAAGCTCGGCGACCGCATCGCCGTCCTGTCCAAGGGAGCCGTCCTCGAGCAGTACGACACGCCCGAAGAGATCCTCGGCCATCCGGCCACCGAGTTCGTCGCCGACTTCGTCGGCTCCGATCGCGGCGTTCGCCGCCTGGCCGTCGTGCACATCGGCGTGGACGACCTGGATCACCCCCCGGTGGTCGGGCCGGCGCTGACCATGGCCGAGGCTCGAGCCTCGGCTCGTCCCGGCAACGGTTCCGGGGGAGGAGCGGGCGACAGCCGGTGGGCCGTGGTCGTCGGGCCGGACGGCGTCTTGTCGGGCTGGGTCCCGCTCGATCCCGGGCTCGACGGCGTCGTGGGCGACCGGCTCACGCGCTTCGCCGTCGAGGTCCCGCTGGGAAGCTCCATGCGGACGGCCCTGGCCGAGATGCTCCAGCGAGACGTCAGCTGGATCCCGGTCGCCGAACACGGCCGCTACCTTGGCGTGCTCACCCCCGACGGGCTGCATGCGGCCATGCGGCGTTCGGTCGGCGGGCAAGCAGTTGCATCGGGCCCGCCCCTCCCGGCCACCGAGGAGGCCCCATGAGCAGGTCCCGGCGAGGTCACCGCCGTCGTGTCCCCAGCACCGCTCAGGTGCCGATGACGTTGGTGATGAACTCGCTGCCCGACACGGCCTGTGCCGCTCCGCCGACCATCCCGGCCAGTGCCTCGTCGCTCAATTCGCCGCTCTGCACCGGAGGAAGGACGATCGGGAGCCGGTTGTAGCCGGCCTCGATGACGTCGACGGTGATGCCGTCGGGGACGTCGAGTCCCACCGACGCCAGCGCTGCCTTGGGGTCGGCCAGCAGCGAGGCGCGGAACGCGCTGTCGACGGCGGACTTCTGCTGAATCTCCTGCATGGTCATCGCCACAGGGATCTCCTTGGTGATCGGGGCCCCGGCCCCAGGCGAAACGTTTGGCGAGATGTTAGCGCGGGCGGTGGCCGCGATCACCGTCGCCACCTGGTGCTTCTCATCGTGGTTGCACTCGCACTACGGTCCGCGGTGGCTGCACCGGATCGCACCGGCGTGGTCATGAGGCCGGGTTGGACAGTTCCGACGTGACGAGGGAGAAGCCTCCCTGGCCGTTCATCTGCACGATCCATATCGGCTGCTGCACATCGTGGCCTGGCGTGAAGCTGAACGGTCCGAGCGCGGTCTGGATGTTCACGCCGGCCAGAGCGGTCAGGAACTGCTTGCGGTCGGCGGCCACGTTGGTGAAGCCGAGCTGGGCCTGGCTGGCGCCGTGGGCCATGAGCTGCACGCCGGTATAGGCCTGGGCGGCGAACTGGTCGGGAGTCTGGTGGTAGGCGTTCTCGTAGGCGTCGACGAAGTTGGTGTTGGCCGGGAAGGCATTACCCTCGTACCAGGCCGCAGCACTCTGGGCGCCGATGCCTGCTGCGCCCACCCCGGCTGCCACCTGGCTCGAATTGAACGTGTTGGCTCCGAGCAATTTGCCCAGGAACCCCTGCTGGCGGGCGGCCTGTACGGCCTGGACCAGGTCGGCCGAGGACGAGCCGGCGACGAAGAGCAGGTCGGGGTGACCGGCGATCGCCTGAGCCACCGACGGCCCGAGGCTCGATCCGTCCGTCGGGTAGGCCACCGAGGCGATGAGCCCTATGTGGTCGAGGGGCAGCGCCTGTTGGACGATCTGGGCCTGGTCCGTACCCAGCGTGTCCCCGGCGGCCGGGTACACGATGGCTGCGGTCGACGGGTGGGCCGACTGGGCAAAGGCGGCGATGTTGGCTGGGATGGCGGTGGCGTCGCCCAGCGAGTCACGGAAGATCCATGTGCACGGGAACGAGCAGTCCCCCACGATCCCGGGGCCACTGTTGCTGGTGGCCATCATGACCGTCTGGCCCTGGTCGGCCACGGCGTGGGCGGCGGCGGCCGTATTCGACAGCGTCGGCCCGAGCAGGGCCAGGACGTGCTGGCTGGTGATGAGCTGGCTGGTCTCGGCGGCCGCGTTGGCCGGGACGGAACCGTCGTCCCGGAAGATCAGTTGGATCTTTGCCCCCCGCACGCCACCGGCCGCGTTGATCTGCGAGGCCGCCAACTTCGCTCCGAGGATCGATTGCGGCCCATAGGCGCTGCCGGCGCCGGTGCTCGAGTAAACGGCGCCGATGGTGATGACATGGCCGGCCCACGCGCCCGACGTGGCGACCTGGGTTTCGGCCGCCGTGCCACATCCGGCCACTGTCAGTGCCGTGACGGCCAGCGCTGCCCGTGCAGAGCGACGCGGCCGGCGCGGCGTCATGGGCGGAGAGGGGGAAGCGGTGCCGGGCGGTCGACCCCAGGCCCAGACGCGTCGTCCTGTCCCCATCGGTGCTGCCCTCCAAGCGAGCGTGCCCGGCTCCCACGCATGTGACCCAGCGACTCTACCGTCCAGCCGTCAGCGGTCTGGCGCGAGTGGCTAAAGTCCGCCCGTGCTGTCCTTGGGTGCATTCCGGTCGCGTGCCGTCGAGAAGATCGAGTCGCCCGAGCAGCTCGACACGCGCATCAAGCCGGCCAAGCCGGGTGCCTGGATAGCCCTCGTCACCTTGTTGGCTGCTGTGACCGTTGCCCTCGTCTGGTCGATCGTGTCCACCGTTCCGGTCAGCGTGGGCGGCACCGGCTTCTTCCTCCCGAAAGATGGTTGGAACAGCGTGCAGGCGGCAACCGCGGGCATCGTGTCGGTCCTCGACGTGCAGGTGAACGATCCGGTGGTGTCGGGCGAGGCCCTCGCCCTCATCACCGATGCGGCCGGGGACGCGGCGACCGTCCGGTCCCCGGTCACCGGCTACGTGGTGGAGGTGGCCGTGAGCCAGCAGGAGTACGTCAGCCCCGGCGCCCAGATGGCGGTGATCCGCCCGCTCGACGACACCCTGGTCGTACACGCCTACATCCCGACCGGCCTGGCCCACGAGATCCCGGTGGGGTCAGCTACACAAGTGTCGCCGAGTACCGTGGCCCCGTCCGCCTATGGGTACTTGAAGGCCAGGGTCGTATCGGTCGCCCCCTTCCCTGCCACCCAGCAGCGCCTGCAGGAGGTTCTCCAGAATCAGTCATTGGTACAGCAGGTGAGCTCGTCGGGCCCGGTGACCGAGGTACTGATGTCCCTCGAGCCGGCCCGTACCCCCAGTGGCTATGCGTGGTCGATCGGACAGGGCCCGAGCTATGCGGCTTTGACCGGCGGGCTCCCGGCCGACGTGACCATCGTGGTCGGATCGCGCCACCCCATCAGCTACGTCGTCTGAGGGCCAGGAGACCGTGTCATACCGCGTGGACGAGGTCCGGGTGACCCCGGAGGCACCCGACGGCCACCCCGCTGTGCCGACAGGGGAGTTCCGTGCCCACCGTCGGCACACGCCGACCGTGCTCCAGATGGAAGCGGTCGAGTGCGGCGCGGCCGCACTGTCCATGGTGCTCGCCTTTCACGGGAGCTGGGTCTCGCTCGAGGAGCTGCGGGTGGCTTGCGGGGTGACCCGCGACGGGTCCTCGGCCTCCAACGTCTTGAAGGCGGGCCGTTCCCTGGGCCTGGAAAGCAAGGGTTTGCGGATTGAGGTCGCCGACCTGGCCACCACCGTGCTCCCGGCCATCGCCTTTTGGAACTTCAACCATTTCGTCGTGGTGGAGGGGGCCAACCGCTCGGGGGTGTGGATCAACGACCCGGCCAACGGGCCGCGCCACGTGCCGTGGAACGAATTCGACGAGGCCTTCACCGGGGTAGTCCTCACCTTCGCGCCCGGCCCTGATTTCGTGCCCACCGGCGAGGAGCCCTCACTGGTCCGGGGCCTGGCCTCCCGCCTACGGGGGGCCCGCGGCGCGCTGGCCATGTGCCTGCTGGCCGGGCTCGGCCTCATCGTTCCCGGACTGGCATTGCCCGCCTTCCTCCAGGTCCTGGTCAACGACGTCCTGGCCCCGACCAACCGGCATGGGAACGGGATCATCCTCGCCTTGATCGGCGGGCTGCTCCTGGCCGCGGCCGTCTCTGCCGCGCTCACCTGGATCCAACAGGCCACCCTGGTCCGCCTGTCGACCAAGCTGTCACTCTCGATGTCCAGCCGGTTCATCGAGCACCTCCTGCGCCTGCCCATCCCCTTTTTCCAGCAGCGCTACGCCGGCACGTTGGTCACTCGCCTGAACGTGAACGACGAGGTGGCCAGCCTTCTGTCCAGCCAGTTCACCACGGCCCTGCTGAAGCTGGTGACCGTGGCCTTCTTCGCCGTGCTCATGTTCATCTACTCGCCCGTGCTCGGTGTCATCACCCTGGCCTTCGCCCTCATCAACCTGGTCGTGCTCCGGTCCAGCGCCACCCGGCGCGCCAATGCCAGTCGCAAGATCGTGCTCGAGGAGGGAAAGTTGGTCTCCACCGCCATCGGGGGCATCCAGAACATCGAGGCCATCAAGGCCACGGGCGAGGAGGGGGGCATCTTCGCCCGGTGGGCCGGCTACCAGGCCAAGATGTCCAACTCCAACCAGCAGCTGGGCGTGCCCACGGCGGTCGTCAGCAGCGTGCCCGTCCTCCTGTCCATGCTGAACGTCGTCGTCATCCTGGGCTTCGGCGGGTGGGAGGTACTGCATGGCGCCCTCTCTCTCGGCACGCTGGCCGCCTTCCAGTCGCTCAGCACCAACTTCAACGCCCCCATCGCCCAGCTCGTGGAGCTTGGTGCCGTCACCCAGGACATGTCGGGCAAGTTGGCCAGCGTCGACGACGTGCTGAACCACCCCGAGGACGAGATGCTGACCGGGACGGCCGCCGACATCGGGAGCGAGGCGCGCACCCGGGCCACAGTGGACGGGGCGGCTGGGGTCCCGGCCCGGGTCGGGCGAAAGCTGAGCGGCCTGCTCGAGCTGTCCGACGTGACCTTCGGCTATGACCGGTTCGCCGAGCCTCTCCTTTCGGGGTTCCACCTGACCGTGAAGCCGGGCCACCGGGTGGCCATCGTCGGGCCCTCCGGATCGGGAAAGTCCACCATCGCCAAGCTGGTGTGCGGCCTGTACAAGCCCTGGCACGGCCGGGTGCTCTTCGACTCCACACCGCGCCGTCACATCCCGCCTGACGTCATGGCCGCGTCGCTCGCCTTCGTGGACCAGGACGTCGTGCTGTTCGCCGGCACCGTGCGCGACAACCTGACCCTGTGGGACCCGACCACGACCAGCGCCTCGCTGGTGGCCGCGGCTCGCGACGCCTCGATCCATGCCGACGTGGTCCGTCGTCCCGGCGGGTTCGACCGGGTCATGCAGGAGGGGGGCGGCGACTGGAGCGGTGGCCAGCGCCAGCGGCTCGAGATCGCCCGGGCCCTGACCGGCAACCCGTCGTTCGTCGTCTTGGACGAGGCGACCAGCGCGCTCGATCCCGTGGTGGAAGAGGAGATCGACCGGAACATCCGAGCCCGGGGTTGCTCGTGCCTGATCGTCGCCCACCGGCTGTCGACCATTCGGGACGCCGACGAGATCATCGTGATGGACCGTGGCCGAACTGTGCAGCGGGGGACCCACGACGACCTGATCGCCGAGGGCGGCCTGTACTCGACGTTGGTGGCCGAGTGACCCTCGAACCTCCCATCGACCCGGTGGTGCCCCCGGGGTCGATCGAGTCGGTTCTCGACCTGCCCGGGCTCGGCCCGACCAGGACGGTGGCCACCAACGGCCGGTTGGCCCTCGACGACCCGGCTGTGTCGTGGGTGGTCACGGCGGGCGAGGTGCGGGTGTTCGCAGTGGAGCTGGTGGACGGGCGAGCGGAAGGGCCCATGCACCCCCTGACCATCGCCCCGGCGGGAGCGCTGATCTATCCGTCCACGCCCGAAGACTCGTCCTTCGGTCTCTGCCTGGTCGGTGTCGTCCCCGGTACCGAAGCCCGTCCGATCGCCCGCGCCGAGCTCCATCGACTGGCCGGCCAGGAGCCCATCGTCGTCCAGGCCCTGGAACGGTTCGTCGGCCGGATGGCCAGCTCGGTGGCGGGCGTGGACGAGGACGCGGTCGACGTAGGGTCAGTTGCCCTCTCCGTGGCCGTCGGCGACGAAGTGGCGCTGGCCCCCGGCGACCACTCCTTCGCCCGTCATCCCGGGGTCTGGGTGCCCATGTCCGACGGCTTGACCCTGTGGGGTCGGCCGGTCCGGGGGATCGTGCCCCTTCCCATCGGTGCGCCCCTCGAGTGCGAGCGCGCCACCACCGTCGTTCCGCTGAACGGTGCCGCAGCCCTGTCGGACGACCGGGGCTGGGAGGGCCTCGATGCATTCGTGGCCGTGGGCCTCGAGCTGCTGGGCGAGCTGGTCGAGCAGCGCCACCAGATGGAGACCGAGCGGTTGGCCCGGCTGGCCCAGTACGAGGCAGAGCTCCGGGTGAGCGCCTACACCGAGCTGGGGTCCGTCCTCGATGCCTCCGGACCGCCGCCTCGGCGCCGCCTGCGGGCGACCGACGACCTGCTGGCCGCCTGCCGGGTGATGGCCGCGGCGGCCGGGATCGAATTGGTCGAACCGCCACCGACCGTGATGGAGTCGGCTGACGACCCCGTGGCACTGGTCGCCCGGTACTCCCGCATGCGGGCCCGTCAGGTCGCGTTCACCGATCGCTGGTGGCGGAGCCCAGGGGGCCCCCTGCTGGCGCAACGGAGGTCCGACGGCGGCTGGGTGGCGCTGGTCGCTCGGGGGGCGCGGGGCTACGACCTGGTCGACGCGCTCGAGGGCGAGCGCCGCGCCGTCGACGGTGCGCTGGCGGCGACGTTGGTGCCCGCAGCCATCCAGTTCTATCGGCCGTTACCCCGCGAGCAGGTGACCGGAAGCGGGGTGCTCCGCTTCGTCCTCCGTGACGTCGGCGTGGACCTGCGCCGCCTGTTGATCGCCGGGATGCTGGTGGGACTCCTGTCGCTTCTGCCCACGATCGTGGCTGGAGTGATCTTCGACACCGTGGTGCCGGCGGGCGACCGCTCCCGGCTGTTGTGGCTGGTGGCCGTGCTGGTCGGCACGGCCGTGGCCATCGGAGGGCTCACGTTGGTCCAGTCCCTCTCGGGCCTTCGGCTGGTGTCCAAGGGCTCATTCGGGTTGCAGGCGGCCGTATTCGACCGGCTGCTCGATCTCCCGCCTCCCTTCTTCCGGTCCTGGATGTCGGCCGACCTCGCCACCCGAGCCATGGGCATCGAGAGCATGGCCACCCTGGTCTCCCAGTACCTGGTCCCCACCGTGCTGGCCGCCTTCATCACCTTCTTCAACGCCATCATCCTCTTCGTCATCGAGCCGGTACTGGCTGTCTTCGCCATCGTGGCTGTGCTCATCGGTGTGGTCGCCATGCTGGTGGCCTTTCGGGTCCTCGTCCGGAGGCAGGACGCCGTCCGGGCGGCCAACGGCCAGGTGGTCGGCCTGGGGGTCCAGATCCTGGGCGCGGTACCGAAGCTCCGTGTTGCGCACGCCGAACGGCGGGCCTTCGCCGCCTGGGTGGAGAAGTTCGCCAGCTTGAAGCGGGAGTCGACGCACGCCGGGCGGGCGTTGGCCGTCCTCACCAGCTTCATCGCCGCCTGGGTGCCGCTGGCCACGGCGCTGGTGTTCATCGGCGTCGCCACCTTGCCGCCACACTCGGTGTCGCCCGGGTCCTTTCTGGCCTTCAACACGTCGTTCACCGAAGTGGTGGCCAGCATGGTCATCCTCAGCATCTCGGTGAGCGTGCTGGCCGCGGCGGTGCCCTATTACACGCGGCTCCGGCCCCTGTTCGAGACGGCCGTCGAGACGGCCGAGGTGAAGGCCGACCCCGGGGTGGTGCGGGGGGCCATCGACGTGAGCCATGTGAGCTACCACTACGACCGGAGCGACCCGCTGGTGCTCGACGATGTCAGCTTCTCGATCTCGCCCGGCGAGCTGGTGGCCATCGTCGGGCCCTCCGGTTCGGGGAAGTCGACGCTACTGCGGCTCCTGTTGGCCTTTGACCAACCGGTGGTAGGGACCATCAGCTACGACCAGCAAGACCTGTCGGGACTCGATGTCCGTGCGGTCCGCCGGCAGTGCGGCGTGGTGGTCCAAGGGGCCCAGATGACGCCCGACGATGTGTTCCACAACATCATCGGCACTCGGAACCTCACCATGGACGACGCCTGGGTGGCCACCCGGTTCGCCGGAATCGACGACTACGTGCGCTCGCTGCCGATGGGGATGCATACCGTCGTCAACGAGTACGGCGGTGCGTTCTCCGGCGGTCAGCGGCAGTTGCTCCTGTTGGCCCGGGCGGTGGCGGCCAAGCCCCGGGTCATCTTCTTGGACGAGGCCACCAGTGCCCTCGACAACCGCAGCCAGGCGGTGGTCATGCGGAACATCGAGGAGATGCACGCCACCCGGGTGATCATTGCCCACCGGCTGTCCACCATCCGCAACGCCGACCGCATCCTCGTGCTCGACGACGGCCGCCTCGTACAACAGGGCACCTACGACCAGCTGGTGGCCGAGCCCGATGGCACCTTTGCCCGCCTGGTCCACCGCCAGTCCCTGTAAGTGCCCCGGCCGCGTCGGCCGGCGCTACTGTCGCGGTCGACATGGTCCAATCACTGTCCACGCGCGACATGCTGCTCGATGCGGCCGCTCGCTTGTTTGCCGAGCGCGGTGTCGACAATGTGTCCATCGCCGAGATCGTGCGCGTGGCCCGGCAGCGAAACACATCAGCCGTCCAGTACCACATCGGCAATCGCGATGACGTCTTGTTCGCCGTGCTGGCCCGTCACGTGCCCGCCATCGCCGATCGTCGTCACCAGCTGCTGGAGCGGGCTCGGTCCACGCCGACCAGCGACGTACGGTCGGCAGCCGAGGCCGTCGTCCGGCCGGTCACCGAATTTGCCCAGCGCGGTTGGCGGGAACGGGCCTATCTTCAGATCGGGTCGGAGCTGAGCGGCGCCATCGACCGGACATCGACCGAGATCCAAGAGCTCATGACCCAGACCGATGGGTACGCGGCTTGGGATCTGTTGCGCAAACGGTGCCCGACGGTGCCCGCTGATCTCTGGCGGGTACGACGGGAGATCTGCATCGTGTTCGTCGGCCGGGCCGCCGCCGATCGGGCCCGCCTCCTCGACAACGGCGACCCGCACGGAGTCCTCTCCGACGACCGCTTCGTGGACAACCTCATCGACATGGTCATCGGGGCGATGACTGCGCCCAGCGGTGGTGGCTGACAAGCTGGTCCAATGGGAAACACCTTCGAGGTTCCGTCCACCGAGGATCTGAACGGCATGTACGAGTCGCTCAAGAACTGGGGCCGGTGGGGGCCAGAGGACGAGCGCGGTGCGCTGAACCACCTCACCGATGGGCGCCGGGCGGCGGCCGCCGCCCTGGTCCGATCGGGGGAGTCGCTCAGCCTGGCCCACGACCTCGGCACCGAGCCCGCGCCCGAGAACCCGCAACCGGTGCAGCACCACATGCTGGCATCCGGCGATGCTCGTGACTCGAACGGCATCCCCGGCTACGAGGCCGCCCGCGACCATCTCGCCCTCGACCTACACGGGCTGACCACCACTCATGTCGATGCCCTCTCCCACATGTTCGTGCGAGGGGAGATGTTCGGCGGGCGCCCGGCCAGCGAGGTGCGAAGCGACGGCGCACGGTCCAATACCATCCTGTCGATGGCCAACGGGGTCGTGGGGCGGGGGGTCCTGCTCGACGTCCCGCGCGCCCGCGGCTCCGCGTTCTACGACAGCGGCGAACTGGTGACCCTCAGCGATCTGGAAGCGGCCGAGGAAGCCGAGGGGGTACGGGTGGGTCCAGGCGACATTCTCATGGTGCTGTGGGGGCGGGAGGCCCGACGCGGGGCGAAGAAGGGGTTCGACGGGTTCTCCGGCCTTCATGCCGAATGCCTTCCGTGGCTGTACCAGCGGGAGGTGGCCGTTCTTGGGAGCGACGGGATCTCCGACCCGATGCCGTTTGCCGGGACCCCCGAGTGGCCCTTCCCCGTCCATCAGATCGGGATCACGGCGATGGGTCTGCACCTGGTGGACAACATGGCGCTGGCCGCGCTGAGCAAGCGGTGTGCGGCCACCGGGTCCTGGGAGTTCCTCTTCGCCATGAGCCCCTTGCGCATTGTCAAGGGCACGGGGTGCCCGGTCAACCCGGTGGCGGTGCTGTGACCCCACACGATGCCGTGCGGGCCCTCATGCAGCGCTACGCCCGCGCCGTCGACCAACGGGATATCGGCGCACTGGTGGGGTTATTCCACCCCCACGCGGAGATCGCCGGCGCACGCGGCGTCCAGTCCTTGGAGGAGTGGTTGGGGACCATGCGTGCTCCTCGGACCTTCCCGACCAGCATGCACATGATCGGCGAACCGCTCATCACCCTGGAGGAAGGGTCGGCCGAAGCCACGGTCGACACCTATGCCGTGGTGTACCAATTGGGGCACGAGGGGTCGGGCGACCTCACGCTCGGGATCCGCTACCTCGACGACGTGGTCCTCCACGATGGTCGTTGGCGGTTCCGTCGCCGAACCAGCCACACGCTGTGGATGCGCTGACAACCCATGGGGTGAGTGCGTCGATCAGCCCGGAGCGTGCGGCAGGCGACTGCGGATGAGGCGTCCGGGGGTGGCGCCAACTGGCACTCCATCCCGGATGGTCACCTGACCATTCACCACGGTGGCCAGGAACCCGTGCGACCGCTGTTCCAAGCGGCGCCCCCCGGCCGGCAGGTCATCGACCAGCAGGGGTACGGCCGGACCGACGGTGGCCGGATCGAAGATGTTGAGATCGGCAGCCATGCCCGCTCGCACCAGTCCCCGATCGTTGAAGCCCCAGGCCAGTGCGGGGGCCAGCGTGATCATGCGCACGGCCTCCTCGAGCGTGAACTCCTGTCGGTCGCGCACCCAGTGACCCAACAGGTGGGTATGGATCGACGAGTCGGCAATCTGGCTGAGGTGGGCTCCGGAATCCGAGAAGGTCATCACCGCCCGAGGGTGCCGCAGGGCGCGAAGGAGCACCGTCTCGTCCTGGGGGTACCGGCTGGGCTGGATGAACAGTTGGTCCCCACCGGTCTCGACGCACAGGTCGATCATGGCTTCCGCCGGGTGGACGGCCCGCTGGCGGGCAACGTCAGCCACCGACGGATTAGGCGGAAGCCCGTGTTCGTAGACCTTGATGCCGTCGAAGTCGGGCGGACGGGCCTGGGCCCCGACGCCGGTCCATTCCTCGTAGCGGGCCTGGACCGCCGCATCCACGTAGGGCTTCCGTGCATCCGGGTCACCCAGGACGCGGACCTGCTGGTCCACGGACAGCTTCCGCAGGTCGTCCCAGGCGGGAATGAGGTCGAAGGGAAGCTTGGTCTTCAGCGACAAGAGCACCGAGATGCCCCGGCAGTGGGTTTGGGCGATCACCCTGGCGCCGACACCGGCGGCCTCATCCAGGAAATCGAGGAGATAGTCCGACGATTTGGTGGCCACCAACCCGAAGGTCAACGGCACCTGGGTCTCGGCCGCCAGCGTCTGCATGCGACCGAGCGATCGTTGCCGTTCATCGAGGTCAGGGGACGACATGTCGGCATCGGCACCTTCGAAGATGCCGTTCCCCAGTTCGCCCATGACGCCGACCAGCTGGGCCACTTCGTCCCAGGACGCCAGCCGCGAGGCCACGGGCCGGTTGTCCGACGTTTCGTGGTGCTGGCTGCGCGATGTCGAGAAGCCGATGGCGCCCGCCCGGATGGACTCAGCCAGCTGGCCCTTCATGGCGGCCAGGTCGGCCTCGGTAGCCTGCGATTCGAACGCTCGCTCGCCCATGGCCCACGTGCGAAGGGCCGAGTGCCCGATGTTGGCGGCGAAGTTGATGCCCTTGGGTAGGCGGTCGACGGCGTCGAGGTACTGAGGAAAGGTCTCGAAGCTCCATTCGATGCCCGCGGCCAGCGCGGCGGGATCCATGTCCTCTGCTCGTTCGAGATTGCGTACGACGAGGGCGCGCTCGTCGGACCGGACCGGGGCCAGGGTAAAGCCGCAATTGCCCATGACCGCAGAGGTGACGCCGTGCCAGCACGAGCTGGAGCCAGTGGCGTCCCAGAAGACCTGGGCGTCCATGTGGGTATGCCCGTCGATGAATCCCGGTGTGACGACGTGCCCGTCGGCGTCGAGCTCGTCGGTGCCCCGTTCGCTGATGCGTCCGACCGAGGCGATGCGATCGTCGACAATGCCGACATCGGCCCGGAAGGACCCCAGACCAGAGCCGTCGACCACGGTTCCGTTCCGGATCACCAAGTCATAGGCCATGTCAACCCCGTCCTTGCCCGAGTAATGCGCTTATATTAGACGCCATGAGCACGTCGTCCGAGATCCGTCGGCGCTTGAGCCATCCGGTCATCGATATCGACGGGCACATGGCCGAGCATTTCCCGACCCTGGCTCCCTACGTCGAGAACGAGGGTCTGTCGCTCGACCATCCCTCGCTGAAGCACCTTCTTCCCGGCTACCGGGGAACGGACCGTACCTGGCACGAGCAGTCGCCGGACGAGCGTGCCGCCACCAGGACGCCCCGTGGACCGTGGTGGGGCTCGCCCGCTCGTCAGACCGTCGATCTGGCCACCGCCCTGTTCCCCGAGCTGCTGTACGAGCGGTTGGACGAGCTGGGGATCGACTTCGGGGTGATCTACCCCAGCCTCGGCCTGCTGTTCCTGCACGACCCGGACGAGCGCTACCGCCGGGGCATGTGCCGGGCCCTCAACCGCGCCAATGCGGCCACGTTTGCGCCGCTGGCCGATCGGCTCACCCCCGTCGCCGCCATCCCCATGCATACCCCCGACGAAGCCATCGCCGAGCTCGAGTTCGCCGTGGCCGAGCTGGGCTTCAGGGCGGTGCTCTGTGCCGGCTACGTGCAACGCCCCTTCGCCGCGTTGGCCGACAAGGATCCCGAGGTGTCCCGGTACGCCTTCTGGCTCGACCAGTTCGGGGTCGACTCGGACTTCGACTACGACCCGGTGTGGGCCAAAGCCCAGGAGCTCGGCGTGTCGGTCGCCTTCCATTCGGGCTTCATCGGGATGACCCCGTACCGATCCATCTCGAGCTACATGTTCAACCACCTCTCGATGCTGGCCAACGGGCAGCAGTCGCTGGCCAAGTCGCTGTTCCTGGGCGGAGTCACCCGCCGGTTCCCGGACATGAACTTCGTCTTCCTGGAGGGGGGCGTGGCCTGGGCGGCCACGCTGTACAGCGATATCGTCGGCCATTGGGAGAAGCGGAACCTGAACGCCCTCCGCCGCGACCTCGACCCCGCCCTGATCGATCGCGCCTTGCTCGGCCGCATGATGGCGACCTACGCGCCCGATGCTCGCCCCGTACGCGGCGGATTGGCCGACCGCCCGGCGGAACCCGAGGAGTCGCTCGACGAATGGGCGGCCTGTGGCATCGGCAAGGCCGAGGACATCAAGAACCTGTTCGTCGATCGCTTCTACTTCGGCTGCGAAGCCGACGATCCGCTCACGTCCATGGCCTTCAACACCGGGATCAACCCGTTCGGGGCCGAGCTCAAGGCCATGATGGGGTCCGACGTGGCCCACTGGGACGTGCCCGACATGACCGAAGTGGTGGAAGAGGCATGGGAGATGGTCGATCACGGCTGGATCGACGAGGGCGCATTCAAGAAGTTCACCTTCACCAACCCGGTGCGGTTCTACACCGACACCAACCCGGCGTTCTTCAAGGGCACGGTGGTGGAGGCGGCAGTCGACCAGCTGCTGGCCGGGGAGGACTGACATGCTCGATCTCCTGCTCCAGGGCGGCACCGTGGTCGACGGCACCGGGGCGCCGGCCGTGGTCGGCGACATCGGCGTACGCGACGGGATGATCGTGGCCATCGGCCGGATCGACGAGGGCGCCAGCCGGACCATCGACATCGCCGGCAAGGTCGTGTGCCCGGGGTTCATCGATCTGCACACCCACTATGACGCCCAGCTGCTGTGGGACCCCACTGCCAGCCCCTCGGTGCTGCACGGGGTGACCACGGTGTTGGGCGGGAATTGCGGTTTCTCCATCGCCCCGCTCGGAGGGGACGACGGCGACTACATCCGGCACATGATGGCGGTGGTGGAGGGGATCCCCATCGAGGCGCTGGAGGGCGGGGGTGTCTGGGACTGGCGGTCATTCGCCGAGTACCTGGCTCGTATCGATGTCGGCCTGGCCGTGAACGCCGGGTTCCTGGTCGGGCACTCGACCGTCCGGCGGATGGTCATGGGCGACGACGCCGTTCGCCGGGCAGCGACCCGGGAGCAGCTGGCCGAGATGGTGCGCCTGGTCGAGGAGTCGGTGGCCGGCGGGGCGCTGGGACTTTCGTCCTCGCTGGGTGAGGGCCACGTGGACGGGGCGGGCGCCCCCGTGCCCTCCCGCTCGGCGACGTTCGATGAATTCATCGCCCTCGCCGGTGCGCTGCGAGCGCATCCCGGTACGACTCTCGAGTTCATCCCGACCGTCGGCCCGATTCCGGTCGAACGGATGGAGCTCATGGCCGACATGTCGCTGGCCGCCGACCGGCCTCTGAACTGGAACCTGCTCGGGAGCCTGGCGTCGGAAGAGATCTACGAGCAACAGCTCGAGGCCTCCGATCGGGCCGCCCGGAAGGGCGCCCATGTCATCGCCCTGACCCTTCCCGACCTGATGCGGATGCGGGCCACCACGCTGCTGGCCGCCGTGCCCGGCTGGGGGGACATCCTCTCGCTCGCCGGCCCCGACCGGAAGCAGGCCAGCGCCGACCCCGAGACTCGGGCCCGCTTGCGCGCCGCAGCCGAACAGGCGGCCGAGCGGGCCATGGGCGTCCTGGCCGACTTCGCTCTCATGGAGGTCTCCGATCCCGACTCGACATGGGTGGGTCGGTCCCTCGGGGACATTGCCGAGAGCCGGCACACCGACGTCATCGACGTCCTCATCGACGTCGTCCTCGTCGACGGGCTCACCCTCTTCGTGGTGCTCCCGTCCCTCACCCCGTCACTGGGTCGAACCGATGAGGGCTGGCGGGTGCGGGCGTCGGTCTGGAAGGACCCACGGGTGATGCTGGGCGGGTCCGATGCCGGTGCCCACGTCGACTTGATGTGCCATGCCAATTATCCGACGGTGGTACTGGGCGAAGCCGTTCGCCGGCGGGGGTTGCTGTCGATCGAAGAGGCGGTCGAGATGATGTCCGATCGCCCCGCTCGCCACTACGGGTTACGAGAGCGCGGCAGGATCGCTCCGGGATGGCACGCCGACCTGTGCGTCTTCGACCCCGGAGCGGTTGGGAGCCATCCGGCCGAGGTCCTCCACGACCTCCCCGGTGGCGGCGAGCGCCTCTACGCCTCTTCGGTCGGCATCGAGCACGTCTTCGTCGGGGGCTGCGAGGTGGTGGCCGACGGCGTGGTGACGAGCGAGCGTCCCGGCCGGGTCCTCCGTTCCGGCCGCGACACCGAGACGGTGTCGCTGGCCGATGTCAGGCGGTAGCGGCCCCATCGATGACCAGGGTGGTGCCGCTGACGGTGGCTGCCTCCTCCGAGGCCAGGTAGGCGACGGCTGCGGCCACCTCGGTCGGCTCGATCACCCGGCCCATGGGCGAGGAGGCCCTGGTGAGCAGGGCCATGTCGGCTCCCTCGGGCAGTTCGAACCCTCGGAGGAACGGGGTGTCGACCGCGGCGGGGCAGACGGCGTTGACCCGCACCCCCGCCTTGGCCACCTCGAGGGCCATCGACTTGGTCAGCATGATGACCCCGCCCTTGGAGGCGCAGTATGCGGCGTTGTAGGGCGTGGCCCGCAGCCCGGCCACCGAGGCCATGTTGACGATGGCCCCCTTGGTCTCCCGGATGGCCGGGAGGGCGCTCTGGGACAACAGGAAAGTTCCGGTGAGGTTCACGTCGATGATGGCCCGCCACTCGTCGGGGTCCATGGCCTCGATGGTTCGCGACATGCCGATTCCGGCCACGTTGGCCAGGACGTCGAGTCGGCCATGGTGCTCGAGCACGAGGGCCACAGCGGCGGCACACGAACTCGGGTCCGTGACGTCGCAGGTGATGCCGTCGGTGGCCGGGCGGAGATCGCTGCGGACGACCACCGCTCCCTCACCCTCCAGCCGGTCGGCTACGGCCAGGCCGATCCCGCTGGCTGCACCCGAGACCAGCGCCACTTTTCCGCCGAATCGCCCCATGCCGTGCAACGTACATGGTCGAACGGGCGCCCAGTACCATGACGGCGATGAGGTCCTTGGAGGGGAAGGTCGCCATTGTGACAGGCGCGGCCATGGGGATCGGCCGGGCGGCAGCGCTGATCTTTGCCCGGGAGGGAGCCAGTGTCGTCGTCGCCGACATCGACGAGGACCAGGGTGCCCAGACAGTGGAATTGGTCCAGGCATCCGGGGCCCAGGCAAGCTTCGTCCGGACCGACGTGAGCGTGGCCGCCGACGTGGCCGCCATGGTGCAGTACGCGGTGGACACGTACGGGGGCGTCGATTGTGCCCATAACAATGCCGGGATCGCTGCACCGATGGCGCCGCTGGCCGACTATCCCGACGACGGATGGGACCGCACCATCGCGGTGATGCTCACCGGCGTCTACCTGTGCATGAAGGCCGAGATCCCTCAGATGCTGGAGCGGGGAGGCGGGGCCATCGTCAACACGGCGTCGGGCGTCGGGCTGGTCGGCTATCCCGGCCAGGCGGCATACACGGCGTCGAAGCACGGTGTGATCGGCCTGACCAAAGTGGCCGCCCTCGACTACGGGGCGAAGGGCATCCGGGTCAACGCGATCTGCCCGGGGACGGCGTCGACGCCCATGGTCGACCAGGCCATCGAGCACGATCCCGCCATCGATGAGTACCTCGAGCAGCTGCATCCCATCGGCCGGATCGGCGAGGCCTCGGAGATCGCCGAGGCGGCGGTGTGGCTGTGCTCGCCGGCGGCATCGTTCGTGCTCGGGGCCGCCCTTCCCGTTGACGGTGGGTACGTAGTCCCATGAAGGGAACCGAGACGTCGAAGACCGTCACCCGATTGTCCGAACAGGGCCACCTGATCGGAAGCGCATGGACGGTGAGCGACGCCGGTGGCACGTATGACCATCGCTACGCGGCCACCGGAGCAGTGCAAGGCCACGTGGGCCTGGCCGGCGCCGACGACGTGGGCGCGGCGGTGGCTGCCGCCCGGGGCGTACAACGAGACTGGGCCGGACTCCCTCCCCAGCGCCGCGCCGCCGTCCTCTTCCGCCTGGCCGACCTCCTCGAGCAGCATGGTCCCGAGGCGGCCGAGCTGGCGGCCCTCGATAACGGCACCCCGGTCAGCGTCATGAACCCCGGCTTCTACACGGCGGCGTGGATCCGGTACTACGCCGGCTGGTGCGACAAGCTCGACGGGGAGATGCTGTCCGCCGAGCCCGGGCTCTCGTACGTCCGCCTGGAGCCCTATGGCGTCATCGCCGTGATCCCGCCCTGGAACGGCTCGATGATGGGGATGGGCCAAAAGTGCGGCCCGGCCCTCGCCGCCGGGAACACCGTCGTGGCCAAACCACCCGAAGTGTCTCCGTTCGGGATGCTGCGGTTCGCCGAGTTGGCGCTCGAGGCCGGACTGCCGCCCGGGGTGCTGAACGTCGTGGTGGGTGGCGCCACCGCCGGCTCGGCACTGGCCGGGCATCCTGGCGTCGACAAGATCAGCTTCACCGGGGGCGGCGCCACCGCCCGGGCGCTCATGGCCACGGCGGCACGGAACCTCACGCCGCTGGCCCTCGAGCTCGGCGGAAAATCACCCAATGTGGTCTTTCCCGACGCCGACCTGGACACGGCGGCGGCTATGGCTGCCCAGTTCGGAACGGCTCTCCTGGCCGGTCAGGGATGCGCCCTTCCCACTCGGCTCTACGTCCATGACGACGTCTACGACGACGTGGTCGCAAAGGTACTGACCACGCTCAATTCCCTGAAAGTCGGCGATCCGCTCGACCCGGCCTCGTTCGTCGGCCCGGTGGTCACCGAAGCAGCGATGGAGCGAATCCTGGGCGTGATCGATCGCGCCCAGGCCGAGGGGGCCACGCTCCTGACCGGCGGCCGCCGGCTGGGGGGTGACCTGGCCCGGGGCTGGTTCGTCGCACCCACCGTGTTCGGGATGGTCGACCACGACAGCGATCTCGCCCGCAATGAGGTCTTCGGCCCGGTGCAGGCCGTCCTGCGGTTCACGTCGGAAGACGACGTCCTGGCCATGGCCAACGACTCGGCATTCGGCCTCGGGGCCTACCTGCACACGAGCGACAACCATCGCATTCAGCGCTTCGTGCGCGAGATGGAGTCGGGCACGGTGGTGGTGAACGGGATGGGTGGTATCTCGCCGGTCACTCCCTTTGGCGGTTACAAGCAGAGCGGGTTCGGTCGCGAAGGCGGCCGCGCCGGGATCGAGGAGATGGTCCGGCGGAAGACCGTCTTCGTATCGCCGTGATCGAAGGCGCGTACTGACGTCGCCATCGGCCAGGGGCGTGGGCCGCGTCCGGCGATAGCGGTGTCGTGCATCGGCGGTCTCCGGGCTCAACCGGGACGCACGCACCGGACCAGACCCGGACACCTTCGACTGGGTGCCCGGATGAGCTTTGCCTCCGGCTGGTGTCAGGCCGCCCGGGGAGGTATGGAAAGGCTGGCCCGGACATCTCGAATCGGTTGGTCAGCCAAGGCCAGGTGGTCGATGCTGGAGATGTCGGCCGAACACGAAGCGCCCCGACGCATGGCGTCGGCAAAGACGTCGGGCGCACCGTGGCGGTCCAGGACGCCCTTGGTCGGGTTGATGCCCAGGATGTCGAAGAGGCCCACCTCGTAGAGGGCCATGGAGGCGGCCAGCGCGCTGAAGTGCTCCTCGCCGTTGGCCGAGCTCACCAACATGGCCGAGAGGGCGACCTCTTCCACCGCGTCGTTTGGCTTGTACCCGGTGATGACGTGGGAGAAGTCGTGGTTCACCAGGCTGATGCCGAGACCCGTGGCTGTCGAGGGCATGGCGAACTCGTTGGACTGATAGAAGTCGATGAAGGCCCGGCCCAGGCTTCCGTCCGGGCAGCCACGCAGCGCCTCGAACTGGGCCGCGAACTCGTCGTCGGACTGGTTGGTCAGTTGTGGGGTCATCGGGCTGTTGCGGGCGGAGCGGGCCCAGTCGGCCATCAGCAGCTCACGTGAGTGCTGGGCCGCATCGCGAGCGACAACCAGCATGGGCTCGTCCACGCCCAGCGCCGCTGCGTACCGTTCGACCGAGTCGGCCAGCTTCTCGCTGGCCGGGTGTCGGGCGAACTGGAGGATGATCATGGTCTGGACCAAGCGGTAGCGCGAGCTCATGTCGATGACGATGTCCTTGAGCACTTCGGCCGGCAACGGGACCAGGTCGATCGCCGACTCGATGCCGAAATACCCACGGAGCAGCCCCTGTACGATCCGGAGCTGCTCGTCTGTCGGGCCGCCGTCCACGCTGGCAACCTCGATGAGCCCCCCGAGCCAGTACGGAGCAAGGTGGGTATGGATCTCACGCATGGGTTCCCTCTCGATCGCGGCCGTCGAGTCCCTTCGCCGGGTTGGCAGACGCACGTGCCCGAACAGGCCAACGCAGTGCAACCTCCCCGTACCGGGCCCGAGACCCGCCCGAAGGGTACAGGAACCGAGCTCGACGCACCCGTCGTCTGGCGGTCGTGCGTTCCGATTGCCGGTGCAGGATCCCGTGCGCCGCCGATCCCATCGACTAGACAGCCTCCATGATGGACGGTGAGCATCAGATCATCCGACTGCACCTGGGGCGGGCCGAGGACATGTTCCAAGTGCCGCAGACCGACCTGTTCTCCGAGTACCGGAGCTTCCTGACCGGGGTCGACTACAGCATCAGTGAATTACGGAGCCGCCGTTCCCGGGCCCATGTCCGAATCGAGGCGACCATGCCCCCGACCGAGGTGGACGAGGGTACGGCCGAGCGGATCACCCTCACTCTTCGGCGGTACTGCGACAATCGCATCGCCTACAACAAGCGCGAGCGCCGGGCCGTCCGCTATGACGGACTCTGGTCGTTGCGGATAGGCGTGCCCATCGCCATCCTCGGCCTCATCGCCGTTGTCAACACGGTAACCATTGCCGGCCAAGGGAATACCAATCTTGCTTTCGATACGTTGGGATGGGTCCTGGTCTGGGTCGGCTTGTGGTTCCCGCTGGACACCATCTTGTTCAGCCCGCTGGCCTACGGACGAGAGAACCGGAGCCTCGCCCTGCTCCGAGCGGCGGAGATCGTCATCGTCCCCGGCCAACCCGGTGCCGTGGCCTGAGGCGCACAGGAGTCCCACGGCGTGGTCACGCGGCCTGGCTCATTTCGTCAGTGAGGAGGTCGAGGACGGCTCGTTCTACATGGGCCTGCAACGTGGGCCAGTCCCTTGCCGCTCGGTCCAGATCCTCGATGACACCGGCGATGGTCTCGCCGGCGTGGAACCGGTCGACGATCCGGGGATCGATATAGGAGGTCCGGCAGACGGCCGGTGTATTGCCCAGGAGCTCAGCCACCTCCCGGACGGCAGCGGTCACCACGCGTCGATTGGCCGTCCTGGATCGGCCCACCTCGGCGTCCCGACCGAGGACCACGGCGGCGAACACCGTGGCCGACCAGGTCCGGAAATCCTTGGCGCTGAACTGTTCGCCGGCCTCCTCCTTGATGTAGGCGTTGAGATCATCGGCTCGGATGTCCACCCAGGTTCGCCCGTCCTTCCAGGCCAGCAGTTCCTCACTCCCACCACGCCGTCGGCGCAGGGCACACAGGACGTCGCGCGTCTCGGGGTCACAGACGGTGAGCTTGCGTGGTATCGATCCCTTGGCCGGGTAGTCGAAGACGAGCTCGTCCCCGTGCAGGCTCACGTGCTCCTTGAGTACGGTCGCCACCCCGTAGGTCTCGTGCTCGTGGGCGTACTCCTCGGATCCGACCCGGAAGCATCCGATGTCGAGCAGGCGCACGCCGGTGGCCACAACGCGCCGTTTCCCGAGCCCGGGTGCGGCCAGATCCCTGCCGATTGCCTGTCGCAATGACGGCAGGACCCGGCCGAACTCCAATGCCCGTTCGTACTTCTCGTTGTCTCGACGTTTCCGCCACGCATCGTGGTACCGGTATTGGCGCCTTCCCGCCGCGTCCGTTCCGAGTGCCTGAATGTGCCCATTGGGCCACGGGCATATCCACACGTCGCGCCAGGCCGGGGGTATGGCCAACCCATTGATGCGCTCGATCACCTCGGTGTCCGTGACTCGGTGGCCAGTTGTCCAGGCATAGGAGAACCCCCGCCCTCGACGTCGACGGTTGATGCCGATCCCGCTGACATCGGATCGACGGAGGCGGGGCACGGTTCTCTTATGCCCCTCTCCTCACGCGACCCAAACGGCAAACGGCATATGCCCACCGGGAAAGTCAACCAGGGCGGTGGGGAGACCAGGAGCACCACCAGGGCAATGGCCACCTCCCCGGCGACGATATGCACGGGATTCTCGCCACAGATAGCGTGTAATTCTCGGGCACCGACGCTGAAAGAGACCCCATGGCCGAACAGATCCCACTCGTCGACTACCTGGTACTGGGCGATGACCCCCACCTCGTGGCCCATGAGTGCGTGGCCTGCGGGGCGCGGTACTTCGATCGCCGCAATGCCTGCGCGGCGTGCACTGCCACCGACTTCGTCACCGTCGACGTCGACCGGGAGGGGACGCTCCGGGCGTTCACGATTGTCTCGTTCGCGGCACCGGGAATTCCGGTGCCCTACGTCGCCGGCGTCGTCGACTCCGGCGGGACGAGCGTCCGGGCCAACATCATCAACGTGGACCCGGACCCCGAGCACATAAAGCTGGGTATGAAGGTGAAGCTGGCCATCTATCCGATCGGCACCGACGACAACGGCACCGAGGCCATCGGCTTCGGCTTCGAGCCGTCCTGACGGCAAAGGAACGCACATGAGCGAAGACGTCTGGATCCTCGGGATCCACATGACCAAGTTCGGCAAGCACCCCGACAAGGACGTGGTCGACCTGGCTGCCGAAGCGGCGCTCGGGGCGCTCGCCGACAGCGGCGTGACGATGGGCCAGATCGGGGTCCTGGCCGCCGGCAACCTCATGGGCGCAGGAGGAGGCGTCGGCCAGCAGCTCCAGAAGCAGATCGGGCAGACCGGCATCCCCGTCTACAACGTGGCCAACGCCTGTGCCACCGGCGCCACCGCCCTGCGCACGGCGATCATGGCCGTCAAGGCGGGTGAGGTCGACTACGGGATGGCCGTCGGGGTCGAGAAGCTGGCCGGTGCCGGGCTCCTGGCCGGGGGGTCCAAGAAGGCCGACGCGGCCACCTGGACGCCGAGCGGCCGCTACGGAGCAGTGGCCGGCATCGACGGTCGGATCGGGACCGAGACCATGCCCGGGGTGTTTGCCCAGATCGGCATGGAGTACCTCTTCGACAACGAGTACGGCGGCACCCCCTTCGAGCTGTTCGCCCGGATCAGCGAGAAGAACCACGCCCATTCCACGCTCAACCCCCTCGCCGCCTACACGAAGGCGATGTCGTTGGAGCAGATCATGGGTGACGTCATGATCGCCTACCCCAACACCCGGCCCATGTGCTCGGCCAACTGTGACGGCGCCGCCGCCGCCGTCGTCGTGGCTGACTCGACGCTGAAGACGCTGTCGAAGGAGCAACAGCGCCGGGCGGTGAAGGTGTCGGCGTCGATCCTGACCACCGACCCCTGGGAAGAGGCCTGCCAGGTGCTGCCCAACGTGAACACGCTGACCAGGAATGCCGCCCGGCAGGCCTATGAGCAGGCCGGCGTGGGCCCCGAGGACCTCGACCTGGTCGAGCTGCACGACTGCTTCGCCACCGCCGAGCTGGTCCACTACGACAATTTGATGCTCTGCCCACCCGGCGGCGCCGTCGACTACTTCGAGTCGGGCGCGACCTTCCGGGACGGCGCAACCCCGGTGAACGTGTCGGGTGGCCTCGAGTCCAAGGGGCATCCCATCGCCGCCACCGGCATCGCCAACATCTGGGAGGTCTGCCATCACCTCCGGGCCGAGGCCGGCGACCGTCAGATCCCCGGGGCGACCGTGGGGCTGGCCCAGGTCATCGGGCTCGGGTCCGCCTGTGGAGTGCACATCCTGGAAAAGGCGGCGGCCTAGCCCGGGACCGTCAACCTTCCCCGCTCATCTGGGCGGTGACCTTGGCCAGGTCGAAGTAGTCCCGCCAGGCGGTGATCCGGCCGTCTGCCACCTCGAAGACCCCCATGACGGCGACGGGTGCGTCCCCGCCTCCAATGGTGAAGACGTCCGTTCGCTCGGTGAGGACGGCATCCCCGTCCGCGGCGAGATGATGAATGTCGAAGCGCAACGCCGTGCACATGGCCATGAACATGGCCAGCGCCTCGATGGTGGCGTCCAGGCCGACGGCCGGCTCCATGGGCATGTTGTGGTACACGACGTCGTCGGTGAAGAACGGTCGGAGTGCTTCGGCATCCATTCCGGTGACCGCATCGCAGAAGCGGCGCACCACTTGCTCAGGACTGTCGGTGGCTGTTCCCATGGTGCCCTCCTGGGTTGGGGCCGCTGGTGGCGGGACTGGGGTCGGTCCCAACCAGACAATAGGTGACCAGAGGGACAGGTGGGGTGTGACTGGTCGCACTCGACCCCGACCCTATGCTTCCCCCATGCGGATCGGCACCGAAGAGGCACGGGTGGCGGGCAGCTTGATCGAGAAGCGGTTGACCACCCCGCAGCAGTATCCCCTGACGCTGAACGCGCTGGTCCTGGCCTGCAATCAGACGTCCAACCGGGACCCGGTGGTGAACTACGACGAATCGGTGGTCGAGGTGGCCTTGTCGGACCTGAAGGACCGGCGCCTGGTCCGGTTCGTGCTCCCGTCGCACGGGCGATCAGTGGTGCGCTACCGCCAGGTGCTCGATGAGGTCCTCGGCGTCGACGATCGGCAGCTGGCCCTGTTGGCGGTGCTCTTGCTCCGCGGTCCGCAGACCGTGGGAGAGCTGAGGACCCGGACGGAGCGGATGGTCGCCTTCGAGGACCTGGACTCGATACAGCACGACCTCGAGCTGATGGCCGACATGAGCGACGGTCTGGTCGAGCGGCTCGGGCGCCGACCAGGCCAGAAGGAAGAGCGCTGGGTGCAATTGCTGAGCGACGGCCAAGGCCCGGCGACAGTCGATGCGGAGACACCCGATGCGGAGACACCCGATGCGGAAACTGCAGCCTCGGTCACCGAGCTCGCTCCGGTGGGATTTGCCGGCGCCGCCCCCGGCACGCCGGGGTCGCCGGCGAACCCTCCGACCCGACCCGTAGCCGATCTCCAGTCCGAGGTAAGCGCCCTGCGGTCCGAGGTTGAAGCCCTGCGTTCGGAACTGGCCCAGTTGCGGTCCAGCCTGGGCGGCTAGCGCTTCTGTCGCTCGAATGACCCGGCGGTCAACCCGTGAGGGCTTCGTTGCGGCGCTGATTCCAACGGCTGAAGATCCAAGATCAGGTGAATCACTCGCCGGTTCCTTCCATGCACCTTCTCGACCGCATGACGGCGACACACTCATCGCCAGGATGGGAGCGACCGCGCAGCCCAGGGCTCGTAGGCATACCCCGAACTACGATCGTGGTCGTGGCATACGACGAGGACCTGGCTGATCGTGTACGTGAGCTTCTCGGCGCCGAGCATGGTGTAGACGAGCATGGTGTAGAGGAGAAAAAGATGTTCGGCGGCCTGGCCTTCTTGGTCAGGGGCAACATGGCAATCGCCGCCAGCGGGCAGGGCGGCCTGCTCGTGCGAGTCGATCCGGAGAAGTCCGATCACCTGGTGAACACCACGAAGGCGGAGGTGGCCGTGATGCGCGACCGCCCGATGGTCGGGTGGTTGCGCGTGGCATCGCCGGATGTGAACACGAAGCGCAAGCTGGCGAGGTGGGTGTGGCTGGGCGCCGGCTACGCCCGGTCGTTGCCGGCCAAGAAGTCGTAGACGGATCACCGAGCGTGGACGTCGATTCGCCTGGAGCCGGGCGGTCGCCGTGTTGCCGATACTGACCGGGGGTTGGTCGCTTCATCGATTCTCGTAAGGACCTGGTCGATCATCGGTCGGGAGAGCTCGATACCAGTGACGGGTACGCAGTGGTGCGCAAGCGGTGCTGCGACTCGTCCGGTCGATCGCGAGCTCGAGCCTCGACCGTTACCGGCGAGTTCGGCGGAGTATTCGACCGTCAGGCCCACACCTCGGAGGTTGAACAAGTTTGTATCCGACGCGTCGTGCCGCTAGGCCGCGTCGGTGCCCCCGATGTCCTCCTGTCGCACGAGCCTGATGGTCCCAGCGACGACACAACGCGGTCGAACGGTCTCTGGAGCCTGGCACACGATGCGGACACGAGAAAGACTGACGTCCATAATTCGTCCCGCCACTGATTCGTCAGTGCGCCACGTCCGCGTAAAAGTCCCCCTGTCCTGGAAGAATGTGAGTCGCTGCACAACACATCATCAGAACGAGGAGGACTCTTGAAGGTCGAGAATAGTCACGTGGGCGTGAATGTGAATAGGCGAGTTGTTCGTCCTGCCTCTATTGCGGCGGTCGTGATGCTCGCGACGGTCGTAGTCGGCTGTGGGAGCACGCCCGAGTCGTCGGCGAGCCCCGCGGCCAAGCCGATCAGCAGCACCGTCTCGGGCACGATCACCATGGACGGCGTCTGGTCGGGTGCCGAACTGTCAGCATTCCAGGACGTGATCGACACCTTTCACCAGCGGTACCCGAACGTGACGGTCAACTTCAGGTCGACCGGCGACAACACGCCGACGGTGCTCGCGAAGGCCGTCGCTCTCGGTCATCCGCCCGATTTGGCGGACATCGCCCAGCCGGGGTTGATCAAGCAGTTCGCGGAGAGGGGTGCATTGAAGCCCGAGACGTACGCGCTGTCATCGTACAGCGCGAACTTCGCCCCGGCCTGGGTGAAGCTCGGCACGATCAACGGCAAGTTGTACGGGGTCGTATTCAAGGCGTCGAACAAGTCGACGGTCTGGTACAACGTCCAGGCGTTCAAGACCGCGGGAATCTCCCCGCCCACGACGTGGCGACAGTTCCTTTCCGACGCCAAGACCCTGAAGGCCTCGGGCACGCCCGCTTACTCGATCGGCGGAGCGGACGGCTGGACGCTCACCGACCTGTTCGAGAATATCTACCTTCGCCAGGCCGGGGTGGCGAAGTACCGGGCGCTGTCGGCCCACGCGATCAAGTGGACCGATCCCACGGTCAAGAGGGCGCTCAGGACGATGGCCGCGGTACTCAGCGACACCTCGAACATCTACGGCGGCACGACCGGCGCGCTCCACACTGACTTCCCGACCTCGGTCAACAACGTCTTCCAGAGCCCGCCCAACGCGGCAATGGTGATGGAGGGCGACTTCGTGCCGGGCGTCGCCACCGTCAAGGCTACGCCGACCACCGATTACAACGTGTTTACGTTCCCCTCGATCAACGGCTCTGGGCCCGAGGTCGAGATCGGCGGCGACACGATCGTCGCCTTCAGGGACACCCCTGCGATCGAAGCGTTCATCAAGTTCCTAACGACCCCGCAGGCGGCGGCGGCGTGGGCCAAGCACGGCGGCTTCGCCACCGGTAACAAGAACATGAGCCCGAGCGCGTATCCCGACCCGATCACCCGGTCGACGGCAGCGTCCGTGGCGTCCGCCACCACCGTTGTGTTCGACATGTCCGACCAGCAACCGAGCTCCTTCGGCGCCACTGCAGGACGGGGCGAATGGGTCTTGTTCCAGGACTTCCTACTCAAACCCACGAACGTCAACGGAACCGCTACGAAACTGGAGGGTGCGGCGAGCGCCGCGTACAAGAAGCGAAGCTAATGCGCACGTGCCAACCGCCCATCTTGAGCGCGAGCCGACGAAGACGGACGATGACCGCACATCAATCCTCCTAGAGCCCAGAATCCTTCTAGGGCCCCAGGCGGTGATCCTCACGTCGGCTCGATGATCAACCTCCCATATTGGCGAGCGGCAGCGCGAGACGGCGTTTGAGCCACCGTTGAGCGAGTCCGGGGGTTGCCTTGGCGGGTGGTCGTCGAGGCGCGTCATTACGTGCTTCCCTCGTGCTCAAGACAGTTCAGCTGGTCCGCTCGGCCAGGGACACGATGATCCCCTCGGGACCGCGCACGTAGGCCATGCGCCAGATGTGCTCGTACTGGCCGATGTCGCCGACTAGCCCGTAGCCGTCCGCGGCAAGCCGGTCGACGGCCGCCTGGAGGTCGTCGACCTCGAAGGCTACGTTGCGCAGCCCGAGCTCGTTGGCCATTGCTGCGGACGATCCGGGCTGATGGGCGGGCCGGACGAAGCTCGAGAGCTCCAGCCGGGTACTTCCGTCGGGCGGCCGAAGCATGACGATCTCAGTGCGGGAGTCGGGGATACCGATGACCGTGTCCAGGAACTCGCCCTCCACGAACATCCGCGTCCCCTCGACCTCAAAACCTAGCCCGACGAAGAACGCCATTACCGTGTTGAGGTCTGCAACGGTGATACCGACATGGTCGAAACGTCGTACATATGACATGGTGTCCATCCTCCGGTGTTCATCTTGTCGATCCACCCGAAGGGAGGAGCCAACGGGGGGGGTTCGACATGATCATCGGCGAAAACTCTCTCAAACTCGCCCTGACCGTGCGAACCGGTTGTGGTCGTGATGTCTCCTGGTCGGGGGTGCCGCCGGGGTGGGTGTCCGCCCAACGATCGGTTATGGGATGGTGACATCCGCGACGGGTGCGGCGCTCGCGAAAGTTGCCTGCGACATAACGGCCCGCAGTCGCGCAGGTTCATGGGTCACCTATCCAAGCGCAGGTTGTCTGGGCCCTGTGCAGCCTATCGAGATGAACTCGAGCTGGACGTCGTCGCGGGCTCGGAACACGAGACCCGAGGCGAGCACGATGACCTCTTCACCCACCATCTTCAGTGGCACCGGCGCCCGATCGGGTGCTATTCGACTGCGAACGCCTCAAAACCGGCAACAATGATGTGACATGTCTCATTGCTGGTTGGCGGAGGTGATGCCCTCATGAGCAAAGCAGCGAGCAACAGCAGATCGGCTGACACAGATAGGAGGCTGAAGATGCCGGCAACTCTCACGCTGACGCATAAGGCGATCGGAGTGGAGGTCCGTCGTGGCCCATTCGACGTCGTGGTCGACGGTGAGCGTGTCGGGGCGCTCGAAATGAACGACACGATCGAGATACCAATCGAAGCTGGAAATCACACCCTGCAAGTCCGCAACGGTCGAAACTCGAGCCGCACTCTGACCTTCGACGCGGCCGAGGGCCAGATCGTCGCCTTCCGATGCACCGGAAAGAGGTTCTTGCCGATCTTTCTCGCGTCGTTCGTCGTGCCACGCCTGGCCCTCTCGCTCCGTCCGGAGTAGCAGGCTTTCTCGGTAAACCAGGCCAACTCGGGCAACCATGCACGCCGAACAACGGATCGGGCGCACCCTCGCAGCTCAGTCGACCTGCAAAGCCATATGAGCTACAGATTAGGTAGTCCGGGGCGTGGGCCCCGGTTGGGCACAGCCGATGCAGGTCCGTGCCGCGGGCCTGGCCGCCAGGCGCTCCGGCCCGATCGGCGCACCGCACCGCTCGCAGTCGGCGTAGGTGCCCTGGTCCAGTCGGGCCAGGGCCCGGTCCAGGTCGCCGAGGTACGTCCGGGCCTGGGCCACCAGCGCGGCCACCTGGGCCCGCTCGAACGCGATCGTCGACCCCTCAGGGTCGTGCTCATCATCGGCGTTGGTGTCGACCGATGCGGCGACGATCCCGTCGTGGTCGGCGGCCAGGGCGGACAGGCGGGACAAGGTGGATTCCCGTTCGGCCTCCAGCACGCTCCGCCGGGCGGCCACCAACCACCGTCCATCCTCGGTGACGGGATCAGGAGCGAACGAAGGCTTGGGCAACGTCACGGGAGCCAGTATGACCCCGTCCGACCTGATCGGTCACGGCACGGGGCGGTCGGATGCCGACGACAAGAACGGCGTTGCCCTAGAGTCGTCTCCGCGCTGATGATCGGACAATCCTTGCTACCGCTCTTCGACAGCCGACCATGTCGGTGACGTCGGGGCATGACGCTCGAGGGAGTCTCGCCCCGCCGGCCGGGAGACGGGTGGCCATCGCCGTCCCGATCGGGACGGCGATCGGTGCGATCACCCTGTTCATCGTTCCCTGGCAGGCAGCGGTGTTGCTGGGCTGGATCGCCGCTGCCTTGTTCTACGTCATCGGCGTCTGGGCGACGGTCAGGACCTTCGATGCCGCCACCACCAAGAGGAATGCGGTCCGCGAGGACCCGAGCATGCCCACGACTGACTTACTGGTCATCTTCGCCGGCGTGGCCTGCCTTGCCGCCGTCGGCCTGGCTCTGGCCAAGGCGGGCAGTGCCCACGGCGGAACGAAGGCCTATCTCATTGCCATCGGCGTGGTCAGCGTGGCGCTGGCCTGGGCTGCTGTCCACACGGTCTTCACTTTGTTGTACGCCCGCCTCTATTACTCGTCTCCCATCGGCGGCATCGACTTCAATGAGCCCGACGATCCGACCTATCTGGACTTCGCCTATCTCTCGCTCACCATCGGCATGACCTTTCAGGTCTCCGACACCAACCTCACGACGAAACAGGTCCGGCGGGCCGCGCTGCATCACGCGCTGCTCTCCTACCTGTTCGGTGCCGTCATCGTCGCCCTGTTGATCAACGTGGTCTCGAGCTTGCTGCACTGAGGATGGGCGGCGACCGCCACGACGAGGCCAGGTCCCTCAGCCCTGGTGGGTCAGGCCACCATCGACCGCCAATTCGATGCCGGTCACGTAGCTGGCTTCGTCCGAGAGCAGGAAACGGACCACCCGCCCGATCTCGGGAGGCTCGGCCAGCCGGCCGAGTGGGGTCTGGCCGACCATGCGCTCTTCCACACCCGGTTGGGCCAGGGCGGGGGCCAGCATGGGCGTGCGAACATATCCCGGGCACACCGTGTTGACGCGAATACCCTCGGACGCCAGGTGTTGGGCCATCGAGCGCGTGGCCCCGAGCACTCCCGCCTTGGACGCGCAGTAAGCCGGGATGCTCGGTTGACCCAGCAGGGCCTCGATCGATGCGATGCCCACGATCGAACCGCCCGGACCGGAACGCCGGATCTCGGGCAGGACGGCCTGGCTCGCCATCACGTATGCACGCAGGTTGACATCGAGCACCACGTCCCATTGGTCCACCGTGATCTCCTCGACGGTGGCAACCACCACCTTCCCGGCGGCGTGGACGAGCCCGCCGATCGGGCCGATGGCGGCGCGGCATGAGGCCACGCATGCAGCCAGCACGTCGGCGCCCGCGGTGACATCGACCCCAAGTCCCACGGTCTTGACGCCATGTTCCTCGGCAATCTGCGCAGCGGCTTTGTCGGCGCGCTCACCGTCGAGGTCGACCAGGGACACCGACCGGCCGACAGCGGCCACCGCTTCGGCGCAGGCCAGGCCGATGCCAGAGGCGCCCCCGGTGATCACGACGCCGGTCGATGGTTCACTGCACACCGGCGTCATGGTCACCGGACCGACGCGGACGGGCGGAAGTGGGGGATGACCTTCTCGCCCCAGTTGGTGATGGTCTCGAGGCAAGTCTCCTGGGGGATCGTTCCCATCTGGATGAGGCACATGATTTCGTCGGCGCCGGCCTCTTCGAGCCGTTGCACGTAGTCGATTGCGTGCTCGACGGTGCCGTATGCGTGGTTGACGTTGTAGGTGCCGAGCGACGAAGGGCGGACGGGAATGTTGGCCTCGTGCAGCTTGGCCACCATCGCCTCGGCATCCGCCTTGATGGCGGCCACGTTGTCGTCGTCCTCGGTGTCCTGGGCCGGCGGCGGACCGGCGCCGTACCAGTGACCGAT
>DATDHU010000047.1:0-21321 GCA_036521415.1 Acidimicrobiales bacterium | reverse complement strand
ATGCGGGCGTTGCGGTTGGGGTCGTACTCGATGGCCGCCACCTTGGCCGGCACGCCGTCCTTGTCCCGCTTGAAGTCGACCAGGCGGTACTGCTGCTTGTGGCCACCACCGCGGTGGCGGGACGTCTTGCGCCCGTGGGCGTTGCGCCCGCCGGTGCCCGGCTTGGGGGCGAGCAACGACTTCTCGGGCCGGTCCCGGGTGATCTCGGCAAAGTCGGAGACCGTCTGGAACCGGCGGCCGGCGCTGGTTGGCTTGCGTGAACGGAGAGGCATAGTGGGTCTCGAATCCTCAGCTCTCGAACAGATCGATCGAGTCACCCGATTGCAGGGTGACCATGGCCCGCTTGGTATCGACCCGATGGCCGACGGTGTTGTTGCGACGGTTCCGCTTCGCCTTGCCCTTGCGGTTCAGGGTGTTGACCTTGGTGACGCGGACCCCGAAGGCTTGCTCCACGGCAAAGCGGACTTCGATCTTGGTGGCGTCGGGGTCGACGACGAAGACGTAGACGTTGTGGTCCATCAGGGCGTAGGTCTTCTCCGACACCACCGGTCGCAAGAGGATGTTGTGGGCATCTCTCATGAGTCGCTCCCCTCGGTGGCAGTGTCTGCCCCGGTCTCTGCCTCGGCTGTGTCTGGGGCCTCTGCCGTGGTGGAAGCCGCTGCCTCGGCGGCAGCATCCGGCTCGGTCGCTACCTCGGCAGCAGTATCCGGCTCGGTCGCCGCCTCGGCGGCAGTATCCGGCTCGGTCGCCGCCTTGGCCGCAATATCGGGGGTGGCCCGGCTGGCTGAGGCCTTGTCGTCGACCGGTGCTGCTCCCCCGGGCAGGGTGGCGTCGGTGAACACGATCCAGTCGTTGCAGAGGATGTCGTAGGCATTGAGCTCGCTGATCAGGATGGTCTGGACTTCGCCGAGGTTGCCGAACGACCGGTCGGCGTACCCGTCCTCGGCTCCCAGTACCAGCAGGACCCGGCCCTTGAGGCCAAGGGCCGAGAGGGCGGCAAGGGCGTCCTTGGTCTTGGGCACGTCGAAGGTCCACCGGTCGATGACCGCAATCTTCCCGCCCGTGGCCCGGTCGGACAGGGCGGACCTGAGGGCGAGCTGCACCATTTTCTTGGGGGTCTTCTGGGCGTAGCTGCGCGGCTTCGGGCCGAGAGCGACGCCTCCCCCCACCCACTGCGGTGAACGGGTGGACCCCTGGCGGGCCCGACCGGTGCCCTTCTGGCGGAACGGCTTGGCCCCACCGCCTCGGACCTCGGATCGGGTCTTGGTCGATTGGGTGCCGGCACGGGCGGCCGCCAGTTGGGCGGTGACCACCTGGTGCAGGACGTCCCTGTTCGGGACGATCCCGAAGGTGTCGGGGTCGAGCCCGACCGTGCCCAGCTCGGTTCCGTCCTGGCTCCATCGGGTCACCGCGTGGCGCTTCGGCTCGGGACGGAGAAAACGACGGATGGCGGCCGGGGACGCGGTCTCCGCGTCGATCACGGCCGTTCCCGACGGGGCGGCACTTCCTGATTGGGCCGCGCTCACGATGCCCTCCCTCCCTTGACCGCCGGGGCCTTGATGGCGTCACGGAGAACGACCATGCCGCCCCGTGGCCCGGGTACGGCGCCCTTGATGAGCACCAGCTCTCGGTCGGGATCGGCTTGGACGACCTCGAGGTTCAACGTGGTGACCTGCTCGCCGCCCATGCGCCCGGCCATCTTGGTCCCCTTGAATACCCGGGAGGGGGTGGCGCAGGCGCCGATGGACCCGGGCGAGCGGTGCTTCTTGTGGTTACCGTGCGAGGCACCCTGGCCTTTGAAGTTGTGACGCTTCATGCCTCCGGCGAAACCCTTGCCCTTGCTCACGGCGATGGCGTCGACCAGTTCGCCGGGCTGGAGGAGGTCGGCGGTGAGCTGCTGGCCGACCTCGTAGGACTCGGCGTCGTCGATTCGCAGCTCCACCAGGCGGCGGCCCGGGTCCACGCCGGCCCTGTCGAAATGGCCTTGCTCGGGCTTGGTCAGGGTGGTCGCCCGCCGGTAGCCCCAGGTCACCTGCAGGGCGGCGTAGCCCTCCCGTTCGGTCGTCTTGACCTGGACGATGCGAACCGGCGCGACGCGCACCACCGTCACCGGGATGGCCCGGTTCTGATCGTCCCAAATCTGGGTCATTCCGACCTTTTCGCCCACTATCGCCTTGGTGGCCACTGGAGCTTCTCCGTCTCGACTCTTCTGTGCTTGCTCGGCGCCGGCCGGCACCGATGTGTCACTGCTCAACTACGTCCCTAATTGCTTCGACTGCATTTCCTTCGACTGCCGCCCAGGCACGCCGGTCAGCTCTGAAAACCCACGGTTCAGCCGGTGCATCGGATGGCTCCGGCTTGCATGCAGACGCTCCGCTCGGATCAACCCGAGCGGAGCGCTCGCCTTGTTGGGCCCGAGGTCCCTGCCGGTTTCCCGGTAGGCGCTCGAGCACGTCTTACTCGACACTGTCAGGCCGAAATCGACCCGGCTGACTACGCTACACCATCCCTGCCCAGGGTGCATCCGCCACCTGGGCGGACGGACCGGGGTCTAGACGGTCTGGATCTTGATCTCGATGTCCACGCCGGCGGGGAGATCGAGCCGCTGCAGGGAGTCGACCGTCTTGGGCGTGTGTTCCACGATGTCGACCAGGCGCTTGTGCACCCGCATCTCGAAGTGCTCGCGGCTGTCCTTGTACTTGTGAGGCGACCGGATCACCGTGTAGCGATGCTTTTCCGTGGGGAGCGGCACCGGACCCAGCACCTTCGCCTGGGTGCGGATGACCGTCTGGACGATCTTCTCGGTCGACTGGTCGAGAATCTCGTGGTCATAGGCCTTGAGGCGAATGCGGATCTTTTGTCGGGGGCCTTCTGCGGCCATGAGTGGCGGCGTCCTCTCTTGGAGTGGTGCGTGGTGCCGGACTAGGCGAGGATCTTGGTGACCCGACCGGAGGCCACGGTGCGGCCACCCTCTCGGATGGCGAACCGGAGACCCTCGTCCATGGCGATCGGCTTGCCCAGCTCCACCGTCATGTCCGTGTTGTCTCCGGGCATGACCATCTCGGTGCCCTCGGGCAGCTCGATGGTGCCGGTCACGTCAGTGGTCCGGAAGTAGAACTGGGGCCGGTAGTTGGTGAAGAACGGCTTGTGCCGGCCACCCTCGTCCTTGTTCAGGACGTAGACGGTCGCCTCGAACTTGGTATGGGGGGTGATCGAGCCCGGCTTGCACAACACCTGGCCCCGCTCCACCTCTTCTTTCTTCGTGCCTCGGAGCAGGGCGCCAATGTTGTCGCCGGCACGGCCCTCGTCGAGCAGCTTCCGGAACATCTCGATGCCGGTGACCGTCGTCCGCTGGGTGTCGCGGAGTCCGACGATCTCGACCTCCTCGCCGACCTTGACCACGCCCTGCTCCACCTTGCCGGTGACGACGGTGCCACGGCCGGTAATGGACATCACGTCCTCGATCGACATCAGGAAGGGCTTCTCGACGTCGCGGATGGGCTCGGGGATGTAGGAGTCCACCGCGTCCATGAGGTCGGTGATCTTGGCCGCGGCATCGGCGTCGCCCTCGAGCGCCTTCAGGGCGCTGACCCGCACGATGGGTGTGTCGTCACCGGGGAACTCGTTGTCGGTGAGGAGCTCACGCACCTCGAGCTCGACCAGGTCGAGGAGCTCCTCGTCGTCGACGATGTCCGCCTTGTTCAGGGCCACCACGATGTAGGGAACGCCGACCTGGCGGGCCAGGAGGACGTGCTCACGGGTCTGGGGCATGGGTCCGTCAGCAGCCGAGACCACGAGGATGGCCCCGTCGACCTGGGCGGCGCCGGTGATCATGTTCTTGATGTAGTCGGCGTGCCCGGGCATGTCGACGTGGGCGTAGTGGCGGTTAGCCGTCTCGTACTCGACGTGGGCGATCGAGATGGTGATGCCCCGCTGCTTCTCTTCGGGCGCCTTGTCGATCTGGTCGAACGGGGTGAACTCGGTCGTGGGGTCGTTGTCGTGGAGGACCTTGGTGATGGCCGCGGTGAGCGTGGTCTTCCCGTGGTCGATGTGCCCCATCGTTCCCACGTTGACATGGGGCTTATTGCGCTCAAACTTCTTCTTGGCCATGGCTGGGGTAATGCTCCCTGGGTCTCGGGCGGCGCCCCCTCGGGCCCGCCACGACGGAGGCGGATGCCTTCCGTCCTTCCTCATGTGTCCTGCTGTGTTACTGGGTTACTGGTGCTGCATCCTGCTACTGCTCGATCCTTCTGGTGTCGCTGCCGGGGCCGGCCACCCGGCTACCGGCCTGACGACTACTCCCCGCGCGCCTTGGCGATGATCTCCCTGGCGATCGATTCGGGGACCTCGTTGTACGCGTGGAACTGCATGGAGTACGTGGCTCGTCCCTGCGTACGGGAGCGCAGGTCAGTAGCGTAGCCGAACATATCGCTCAGCGGGACCTGAGCCTTCACGATGTGGCTGGTCCCCCGCTGTTCCATGCCCTCGACCTTGCCCCGGCGGGACGAGAGGTCGCCGATCACGTCGCCCATGTACTCCTCGGGGGTGGTCACCTCGACGGCCATCACCGGCTCGAGCAGCACGGGGCTGGCCAAGTTGGCTGCCTTCTTGATGGCCATGGACCCGGCGATCTTGAAGGCCATCTCCGACGAGTCCACGTCGTGGTACGAGCCGTAGGTCAGGGTGACCCGGATGTCCACGGTCGGGTAGCCGGCCAGCACGCCCGAGGTGATCGACTCCTGGATGCCGGCGTCGACCGAGGGGATGTACTCCTTCGGGATGGCCCCGCCGGTGATCTTGTCGATGAACTCGTAGCCACCGCCCGGGCCCGTCGGCTCCAGGGTGATCACCACGTGGCCGTACTGGCCCTTGCCGCCGGTCTGGCGGACATAGCGGGTCTCGACCTTCTCAACCGTCTTGCGGACGGTCTCGCGGTAGGCCACCTGGGGCTTGCCCACGTTGGCGTCCACGTTGAACTCGCGGAGCATGCGGTCGACCAACACCTCGAGATGCAGCTCGCCCATACCCGAGATGACCGTCTGTCCGGTCTCCTCGTCGGACTGGACCCGGAACGTGGGGTCCTCCTCCGACAACGAGAACAGGGCCTTGGACAGCTTGTCCTGATCGGCCTTGGTCTTGGGCTCCACGGCGACGTGGATGACCGGCTCGGGGAAGGTGAGCGACTCCAAGATGACCTGGTCGTTGGGATCGCACAGGGTGTCGCCTGTGGTGGTCTGCTTCAAGCCGACCACGGCGACGATGTCGCCGGCGTAGACCGAGTCGAGGTCCTCGCGGTGGTTGGCGTGCATCTGCAGGATACGGCCGACCCGCTCCTTGCGCTCCTTGGTCGAGTTGATGATGCCCGACCCCTTGGCCAGCGAGCCCGAGTACACCCGGATATAGGTCAGCTTGCCCACATAGGGGTCGGTCATGATCTTGAAGGCCAGGGCCGAGAACGGCGCCGCGTCGTCCGAGGGCCGGTCCACCAGCTGGTCCTCGTGGCGGGGCAGATGGCCCACCGTGGGTGGGATGTCCAATGGGCTGGGGAGGTAGTCGACGACCGCGTCCAACATGGGCTGCACGCCCTTGTTCTTGAAAGCAGAGCCGCACAGCACAGGAACGGCGAAGTTGCCCAGCGTCACCGTGCGCAGGGCGCGCTCGAGGTCGGTCGGGAGGATCTCCTCTTCGCTCAGGTACTTCTCCATAATGGTGTCGTCGTGGTTGGACAGGACGTCGATGAGCTGGTGGAGGGCGTCCTCGGACTCGGACTTGAGCTCGGCCGGGATCTCCTCTTCCTGCCACTCCTCGCCCATGCCCTCGTCCCAGACCAAGGCGCGCATGTGCACGAGGTCGACCACGCCCCGGAAGCCGCTCTCGGCCCCGATGGGCAGCTGGACGACGGCAGGGACGGCGTCGAGGCGATCCTTGATCATCTCGACCGAGCGGGTGAAGTCGGCGCCGATCCGGTCCATCTTGTTGACGAAGCAGATCCGGGGGACTTCGTACTTGTTGGCCTGCCGCCAGACGGTCTCGGTCTGGGGCTCGACACCAGCCACGGCGTCGAACACGGCCACCGCGCCGTCCAGGACGCGCAGGGACCGCTCGACCTCGACGGTGAAGTCGACGTGCCCGGGGGTGTCGATGATGTTGATCACCGTGTCCCGCCAGTTGCAGGTGGTGGCGGCCGAGGTAATGGTGATGCCCCGCTCCTGCTCCTGGATCATCCAGTCCATGGTGGCCGCACCCTCGTGGACCTCACCGATCTTGTAGTTCTTCCCCGTGTAGTACAGGATGCGCTCGGTCGTCGTCGTCTTGCCCGCGTCGATGTGGGCCATGATCCCGATGTTGCGGGTCTTGGAAAGGGGGTGGTTGCGGTTGGGCGCTTCAGCCATGGTGAATCAGCTCTCGGGTCGTGCTTGTGGATTGTGGTGGTGGCCAGCGGCGCGGACGGTACCGCACTCGACTACCAGCGATAGTGGGCGAAGGCTTTGTTGGACTCCGCCATCTTGTGGAGGTCCTCACGGCGCTTCACTGCGGTGCCGATGCCATTGGCCGCATCGCGGATCTCGTTGGACAGCCGTTCGGCCATCGTCTTCTCCCGGCGCTGCTGGGAGTACCCGACCAACCAACGGATGGCCAGGGTGGTGGCCCGGCGGGGGCGGACCTCGACCGGAACCTGGTACGTGGCCCCACCGACGCGTCGGGGGCGCACCTCGAGCTCGGGACGCACGTTCTCGACCGCCTTTTTCAAGACGGCGACCGGGTCGGTGCCCATCTTCTCCTCGACGTCGGTCAGCGCCGTGTAGACGATGCGCTCGGCCAAGGTCCGCTTGCCCCGGCTCAAGACCTTGTTGACCACCTGGGTAACCAGAACCGACCGGTAGACCGGGTCGGGCATGAGCTCCCGGCGTACGGCCGGACCTTTGCGGGGCATCTCAGGACTCCTTCTTCGCGCCGTACCGGCTGCGAGCCTGGTTGCGGTCCCGGACACCGGAGGCGTCGAGGGTGCCGCGGATCACCTTGTAGCGGACACCCGGGAGGTCCTTCACACGGCCGCCGCGGACCAGGACGATCGAGTGCTCCTGGAGGTTGTGCCCCTCACCGGGGATGTAGGCGGTGATCTCGGCGCCACTGGTCAGCCGCACGCGGGCCACCTTGCGCAGGGCCGAGTTCGGCTTCTTCGGCGTGTGGGTGTACACCCGCGTGCACACGCCCCGTCGCTGGGGCGCGCCCCGAAGAGCGGGGGTCTTCGTCTTGGTCGCCTTGGTGACTCGACCCTTGCGGACGAGCTGGGAAATCGTGGGCACGCGTTACCTCTACGTTTGAACTGCGGGGTGGCCTGCGGAACGGGGCACGACACGATACTGGCGGGGTGCCCGTGCAGACAGGAAATCTTACGGCATCGGCCCCCTGCAGGGCAAACGCCTCCTGACCGCACCAACGGCCCCCCGGCCTACACCTCCGGGAGCGGTCGCATCGGCCAGTGTAGTGGCAAGCGGGTCAACCTCGGCCGCGACAGGGCGGCTCCTCCGGGACCGGGGTGGGCCTGATCCCGGCCGCTTGACGCGTCGACGGGGGCGACCCGTTGAAGTGTCGGTCTGCGAACCGGTCAGGTACCGGTGTCTGCCGCGCCCTCACTGTTCGAGGGCGCGGGATCCCCAGCGCCCAGGACGGGATCGCCGGGCGTGGCCGAGCCACCGTCGGGGTCGTCGGTCGCGGGAACGGCCCCCAGCCAGCTGGCGTCGATCTCCGAGCTGAAGTTCTCCACCGGGCCATCGCCACCGGTGTCCCGGAGCCAGGCGGCCAAGTCCTCAGTACCGGCGTCTCCCTCAGACCCGAGGGCCCAGAAGGGCAGGGCCTCGGCGCCCGGCATCTCGAGCCGGATGTCCCGATACCGCTCCATGCCCGACCCAGCCGGGATGAGCTTCCCGATGATGATGTTCTCCTTCAGGCCATAGAGCTGGTCCGACTTGCCCTCGATGGCCGCCTCGGTCAGTACCCGGGTGGTCTCCTGGAAGGAGGCCGCCGACAGCCAGCTCTCGGTGGCCAGCGAGGCCTTGGTGATGCCCATGAGCTCGGGACGACCTTCGGCCGGCCGCTTGCCGTCTTGGACCAGTTCCCGGTTGACCTCGGCATAGGACCGGTTGTCGACGCGCTCGCCCGGCAGGAACGGGGCGTCGCCCGGCTCGGCCACCAGGACCCGGCGCAGCATCTGGCGCACGATCAGCTCGATGTGCTTGTCGTGGATGGACACGCCCTGGTCCCGGTAGACCTTCTGGACCTCTTCGACCAGGTACTGCTGGGTCTCCCGGATGCCCTTGACGTCGAGGAGCTCCTTGGGGTCCTTCGGGCCCTCGACCAGCGCGTCCCCGGCGCCGACCTCCTGGCCGTCGGTGACCTCGAGGTGGGCCCGCTGGGCGACCAGCACCGTCTCTTCGGCGCCGTCGTCGGCCACCACCGTGATGCGGCGGCCGCTCTCCTCTTCCTCCACCCGGACCACGCCGGAGTGGCGGGCCAGGACGGCGGCGCCCTTGGGGGTGCGAGCCTCGAACAGCTCGACCACCCGAGGGAGCCCATGGGTGATGTCCTCGCCCACGATGCCGCCGGTGTGGAACGTCCGCATGGTCAGCTGGGTGCCCGGCTCGCCGATGGACTGGGCGGCGATCACGCCGACCGCCTCGCCGAGCTCGATCATCATGCCGGTGGCCAGTGATTGGCCGTAGCAGGCGGCACAGATGCCCTGCTCGGCCTCGCAGGTCAACACCGACCGGGTGCGGACCCGGTCGACGGTCGGGTCGTCCCGCAGGCGGTTGACCACGTCGTCGAGCAGGATCGTGCCTGTCTTGATCGTCGACTTGTCCGACAGGACGACGTCGTCGACCAGGATGCGGCCATAGGCCCGGGTCTCCAGGTACGAGCGCCTTCCGGCCTCGTCGGGGACGATGTTGTCGATCCAGATGCCGCGGGTGCTCCCACAATCGTCCTCCCGGACGATCAGCTCCTGGGCCACGTCGACCAGGCGCCGGGTCAGGTAGCCCGAGTCGGCCGTCCGGAGGGCGGTGTCGGCCAGTCCCTTGCGGGCCCCGTGGGTCGAGATGAAGTACTCGAGCACCGACAGGCCCTCCCGGAAGGACGACTTGATGGGCCGGGGGATCATCTCACCGCGGGGGTTCGAGACCAGGCCCTTCATGCCGGCGATCTGGCGGATCTGCTGGGCGTTCCCCCGGGCACCGGAGTCAACCATCATGTCGAGCGGGTTGAAGGCGATCTTGGAGAGCGACTTCTCCATGGCCCGGCCCACTTCGGAGTTGGCCGAGGTCCAGATCTCGATCTCCTTCTGGCGCCGCTCATCGTCGGTGATGATGCCCCGCTTGAACTGCGTCTCGGCCTTGTCCGCTTCCTTCTCGTAGCGGTCGAGGATGGTCTGCTTGTCCAGCGGGGTGCGGACGTCGTTGATGGAGATGGTCAGGCCCGACTGGGCGGCGTAGCGGAACCCGAGCGCCTTGATGCGGTCGAGGCTCTCGGCCACCAGGTGCTTGGGGTAGTTGGCCGCCACCTCTTCGACGATGGAGCCGATCGAGGTGTTGCGCTTGCCCACGATGTCGTTGATGAAGCGGTACCCGTCGGGCAGGCCGGAGTTGAAGAAGAGCCGGCCGGCCGTGGTCACGAGCTCCACACGGTCGCCGTCCCCATGGGCGACGTCGGCATCGTTGGCCCGCTCGATGGACTGGGCCAGCGGGGTGCCGGCTTCGGGCCGGATGACGATCTTGGCTTGCAGGTGGATGTCACCGGCGTCGAAGGCCGCCTCCACCTCGTAGGCGTGGCGGAAGACCCGGCCCTCGCCCTTCTCGCCGTCGACGGCCAGGGTCAGGTAGTAGATGCCGAACACCATGTCCTGGGTGGGGACAGTGATCGGCCGACCTGTGGCCGGGGACAGGATGTTGTTGGCCGACAGCATGAGCACCCGCGCCTCGGCCTGGGCCTCGGCGGACAGCGGGAGGTGGACAGCCATCTGGTCGCCGTCGAAGTCGGCGTTGAAGGCCGTGCACACCAGGGGGTGGACCTGGATGGCCTTGCCCTCGACCAGGACGGGCTCGAAGGCCTGGATGCCCAGGCGGTGCAGGGTGGGTGCCCGGTTCAACAGGACCGGGTGCTCTTTGATGACGCCTTCGAGCACGTCCCACACCTGGGGACGCCGACGCTCGACCATGCGCTTGGCCGACTTGATGTTCTGGGCCAGCTCGGCATCGACCAGCCGCTTCATGACGAAGGGCTTGAACAGCTCGAGCGCCATCAGCTTGGGCAGGCCGCACTGGTGGAGCTGGAGGGTCGGGCCGATGACGATGACCGAACGGCCCGAGTAGTCGACCCGCTTGCCCAGCAGGTTCTGACGGAACCGTCCCTGCTTGCCCTTCAACATGTCGGACAGGCTCTTCAAGGGGCGGTTGCCCGGCCCGGTGACGGGACGGCCGCGGCGGCCGTTGTCGAACAGGGCGTCGACCGCCTCTTGGAGCATCCGCTTCTCGTTGTTGATGATGATCTCGGGCGCGCCGAGGTCCAACAGCCGCTTCAGCCGGTTGTTCCTGTTGATCACGCGGCGATAGAGGTCGTTGAGGTCCGAGGTGGCGAATCGGCCACCATCGAGCTGGACCATGGGACGGAGGTCGGGCGGGATGACCGGCACCGACTCGAGGATCATGGCCCGGGGGTCGTTGACCCGGCGGCCGTGCTCGTCCCGCCGGTTGAAGGCGGTGACGATCTTCAGCCGCTTGATGGCCTTCTGGCGGCGCTGGGCCGACAGGGGCTTGCGCCCGTCGGCCGCGTCCACCATCTCGCGCAGCTTGACCTCTTCCACGTCAAGGTCGATGCGCTCGATCAGGCGGGAGATGGCCTCGGCCCCCATGCCCCCCTCGAAGTAGTCCTCGTAGCGGATGCGCAGCTCGCGCCACAGCATCTCGTCCTCGAGGATCTTCCGGGAGTGCAGGCTCTTGAACTCGTCGAAGGCCCGCTGGGCCAGCTCGAGCTCGGTCTGATAGCGGTCGCGGAGGCTGCCGATCTCCTTTTCCACGTTGCGCTGCCGGGCCTTGATCTCGGTGTCCTTGGCGCCCGATGACTCGAGCTCGGCCAGTTCCTCCTCGAGGGCCTTGAACCGGGCGTCGAGGGCCAGGTCGCGCTTGCGCTCGATGTCGGTGAGCTCGTCGCGGAGCTCGGCCTCCAGAGTGGGGAGGTCCTCATGGCGCTTGGCCTCGTCGACCCAGGTGACCAGGTTGGCGGCGAAGTAGATGACCTTTTCCAGCTGCTTGGCCTTCAGCTCCTCGCGGGCTTCGGTGCCCATCAGGAGGTAGGCCAGCCAGCTGCGGGTGCCGCGGAGGTACCAGATGTGGACGACGGGGGCGGCCAGCTCGATGTGGCCCATCCGCTCGCGGCGGACCTTGGACCGGGTGACCTCCACCCCACACCGCTCGCAGATGATGCCGCGGAAACGGACGCGCTTGTACTTCCCGCAATAGCACTCCCAGTCCTTGGTCGGGCCGAAGATCTTCTCGCAGAAGAGCCCGTCCTTTTCCGGCCGCAGGGTCCGGTAGTTGATGGTCTCCGGCTTCTTCACCTCACCGTTGGACCACCCACGGATCGAGTCGGCCGTGGCCAGGCCGATCCTCAATTGATCGAAGTTGTTGACATCCAACATCAGAAACCCCTTTCCGCTGCACGCCGAGCATCCTCTTCATCCGACCCACGTTCGGGCCGGCTGATGTCAATGCCCAGCTCTTCGGCCGTGCGGAACACGTCCTCGTCCAGCTCGCGCATCTCGATCTCCTCGCCGGTGGTGGACAGCACCTCCACGTCGAGACACAGCGACTGCATTTCCTTGATGAGCACCTTGAAGCTCTCCGGGATACCCGGCTCGGGGATGTTCTCCCCCTTGACGATGGCCTCGTAGACCTTGACCCGTCCGAGCACGTCGTCGGACTTGATGGTGAGCAGCTCCTGGAGGGCGTAGGCGGCGCCGAACGCCTCGAGCGCCCAGACCTCCATTTCCCCGAAACGCTGGCCACCGAACTGGGCCTTCCCACCCAGCGGCTGCTGGGTGATCATCGAGTAGGGACCGGTAGACCGGGCGTGGATCTTGTCGTCGACCAGGTGATGCAGCTTCAAGATGTAGACGTACCCGACCGAGATCGGGTTGTCGTACGGATCCCCGGTCCGCCCGTTGTAGAGGGTGGTCTTGCCGTCCGTCCCCACCTGGACGTTGCCGTCGGCCGAGTCCGAGTTGAGCCGACCGAAGATCTGCTGGATGGTCGGGTGCTTCCCGGCGTCAGCCTCCTCGTCCCAGTGGGCACCGTCGAACACCGGCGTGGACACCCACACCGACGGGTCGGTCCGCGGCCGGGTCTTGGTCTCGGTGCCCCGCAACGGCGGCGTCGACGACGTGCCGGCGCCTTCCCAGCCCCAGCGGGCCGCGTAGCCCAGGTGCGACTCGAGCACCTGACCGACGTTCATCCGGCTGGGCACGCCGAGCGGGTTCAAGATGATGTCCACCGGTGTACCGTCGGCTTGGTAAGGCATGTCCTCGATCGGGAGGATCTTGGAGATGACGCCCTTGTTGCCGTGCCGGCCAGCCAGCTTGTCGCCCTCGGAGATCTTGCGTCGCTGGGCCACGTACACCCGGACCAGCTGGTTGACCCCGGGTGGGAGCTCATGTGAGTCCTCCCGGGAGAACACCCGGACGTCGATGACCTTGCCCGACTCGCCGTGGGGCACCTTCAACGAGGTGTCGCGGACCTCTCTGGCCTTCTCGCCGAAGATGGCCCGCAGCAGGCGCTCTTCCGGCGTCTGCTCGGTCTCACCCTTGGGGGTGACCTTGCCGACCAGGACGTCGCCGGCGTCGACCTCGGCGCCGATGCGGATGATCCCCCGCTCGTCCAGATCGGCCAGGATCTCCTCGGACAGGTTGGGGATGTCCCTCGTGATCTCCTCGGCACCGAGCTTGGTGTCGCGGGCGTCCACCTCGTGCTCCTCGATGTGGATCGACGTGAGCACGTCGTCCTTCACCAGGCGCTCCGACAGGATGATGGCGTCCTCGTAGTTGTAGCCCTCCCAGGGCATGAAGGCCACCAGCAGGTTCTTGCCCAGAGCCAGCTCACCGTTATGGGTGGAAGGACCGTCGGCCAGCACATCGCCGCGAGTGACCTTCTGGCCCTCCTCGACGATGACCTTCTGGTTGATGGCGGTGTTCTGGTTCGAACGGCGGAACTTGGCCAGGCGGTACACCTTGCGACCGAGGTCGGCGCCGTTTCGGTCCTTCGCACCGGCCCGGTACTCGACGGTGATGGCCTCGCCTGACACCTCGACCACGGTGCCCTCGGCCTCGGCCAGCACCACGTCGCCGGCATCGCGGGCGGCGCGAGCCTCCACACCGGTCCCGATGTAGGGCGCCTCGGGCACCACCAACGGGACGGCCTGCTTCTGCATGTTGGCGCCCATCAGGGCGCGGTTGGCGTCGTCGTGCTCGACGAAGGGGATCAGGGCGGTGGACACCGACACGATCTGCTTGGGCGAGACGTCCATCAGGTCGACCTCGGCCGGGGACACGAAGTCGATTTCCGACGTCGTCCCGTACGAGGTAGTGACGGCGCCCACTCGGACGCCGGTGCCCTGCGGGCCCCGGCGCACGAGGACCTTTTCCTCGGAGAAGCGGTCATTGTCGTCGAGCGCAGCCGACGCCTGGGCGATGACGTGCTCTTCTTCCTCGTCGGCAGCCAGGTAGGTCACCTCTTTGGTCACCTGACCGTCCACGACCTTGCGGTACGGCGTCTCGATGAAGCCGTACTCGTTGACTCGGGCGTAGGTGGCCAGTGAGCCGATCAGGCCGATGTTCGGGCCCTCAGGGGTCTCGATGGGGCACATCCGCCCGTAGTGGGAGGTGTGCACGTCGCGGACCTCGAACCCGGCACGCTCGCGGGACAGGCCGCCGGGTCCCAGGGCGGACAGGCGCCGCTTGTGGGCCAGGCCGGACAACGGGTTGTTCTGGTCCATGAACTGGCTGAGCTGGCTGGTCCCGAAGAACTCCTTCACCGCGGCGACCACGGGACGGATGTTGATCAGGGTCTGGGGGGTGATGGCCTCCACGTCCTGAGTCGTCATGCGCTCGCGGACCACCCGCTCCATGCGGGACAGGCCCACTCGGACCTGGTTCTGGATCAGCTCGCCGACCGAACGGATGCGCCGGTTGGCGAAGTGGTCCTGGTCGTCGATGCGGTAGCCCGACTCGCCATCGGCCATGTGCAGGGCCAGATGGAGCATGTAGGTGGCCGAGGCCAGGATCTCCGAGGGGCTGAGGACGCCCTGGGTGGGCGAGGGACGCTCCAGGTCGATCTGGAGGATGTCGGAGATGCGCTCGATCTCGGGCCCGAGCTTCCGGTTCAGCTTGTAGCGGCCGACCCGGGTCAGGTCGTAGCGCTTCGGATTGAAGAATGCGTTCTCGAAGTACTGGCGGGCTGACTCGACCGACAGCGGCTCACCGGGACGGGCGCGCTTGTAGATCTCGAGCAGTGCTTCCTCCCGGGTGGGGGCGATGCTCTGCTCCTTCTCCCACTGGCCCTCGAGGAAGTCGAAATGGCGGACGAACCGCTCCAGGAAGCCCTGGTCCTCGTACCCGAGGGCGCGGAGCAACACGAACAGGGACAGCCGGCGCTTGCGGGCGACGCGGCATCCGGCGGTGACGTCCTTGGACGGCTTAGCCTCGACGTCGAACTCGATCCACTCGCCCCGATAGGGGTGGATGGTCCCGGTGAACACCGTCTTGGCGTCACGCCCCGGCTGGAAGATGACTCCCGGCGAGCGGACCAGCTGGCTGACGACCACGCGCTCGGTCCCGTTGACGATGAAGGTGCCCTTGTCCGTCATGACGGGGAAGTCCCCCATGAAGACGGTCTGCTCCTTGATCTCGCCGGTGCTGGCGTTCATGAACCGCGCCCGGACGAAAACCGGGGCGGCATAGGTCATGTCCTTTTCCTTGCACTCCTCCACCGAGAACTTCGGCGGTGGGCGCAGGTCGGGATCGGTGGGGTCGAACTCCAGCTCCAGGCTCAGCTGGCCGGTGAAGTCCTCGATAGGGCTGATGTCGTTGAACGCCTCGGCCAGACCCTTGTCCAGAAACCACTGGAAGGAATCTCGCTGGATGGCGACCAGATCAGGTAATGGCAGGGCCTCGTCAATGTTGGCGAAGGAAAAACGTTCCGGGCTCTTGGACCGTGCAGGCAACGGCCTACTCCTCCCAGTTGCGTGTTGGACAGGGCGACGTGTGGGTACGGCGATGTGATCTTTGTGAACTTAGGGTCGACAACGACTGCCGGAGCAGTCGAAGGGGCGCCGAGGCGCGCGTCATTCAGCCAGAAAAAGCAGAGAAGGCGTCAGGAGCGGCACGGCAACTAGACATCCTATACGGATGGGGACGCGTTTACAACCGCGAGGACAGAAGTCCCCTGGATTAGGCATGCTCAGGGTAGGAGGCAGAGCGCCCGCCGTCAAGGTTTGAGGCGAACTTCCTGGTCAGGATGCTTTCGATCCCTCAGGAGGCCGGTGTCGCGTCCCGGCCGCCGTCGACCGGCGACCGGGACCGAACCTGGCTACTTGAGCTCGACGCTGGCGCCGGCCCCCTCGAGCTGGGCCTTGGCCTTCTCGGCGTCTTCCTTGCTCGCCTTCTCCAGCACGGGCTTGGGGGCGCCGTCCACCAGGTCCTTGGCCTCCTTGAGGCCCAGGCTGGTCAGGGAACGCACCTCCTTGATGACCTGGATCTTCTTGTCGCCGGCTCCGGTCAGGATGACGTCGAACTCGCTCTTCTCGTCCTCGCCTCCAGCGGCTTCCCCACCGCCACCAGCGGCGGGAGCTGCCGCGGCCACGGCCACCGGGGCGGCGGCGGTTACGCCGAAGCGCTCCTCGAAGTCCTTGAGCAGCTCGCTCAGCTCGAGAACGGACAACTCAGAAATGCCATCCAGAATCTGGTCCTTGTTCAGGGTGCCTGCCATCGTTGTTGCTCCTTACTTGCTTTGGTCTTTTGACCTGCTTGGTCTTTGACTTGGTTGTCTTTTGACTTGGTTTCGATCGGTCGTTCCGGCTCGCCGGGCGGCTATTCGGACGCCCCGTCGGCTGCTGCCTCGGCCACGGGGGCCTCGGCTGCCTCGGGTGCTGGAGCTTCTGCTGCCTCGGGTGCGGCGGCTTCTGCTGCCTCGGGTGCCGGGGCTCCCGCCTCGGCCGCAGGTGTGGTCTCCGTGGTTTCGGCCGCCGGTGCGGTGGCTTCGGCCGCCGGGGCTTCGGCGGGCCCTTTTTCGTCCTCGCGCTTGGCCACGAGGGCTGCGAGACCGAAGGCCAGGTTGCGGGGCAGCGCCTCGATCAGGCCGGCCAGCTGCTGGATCGGCGCAGCGAACGCCCCGGCCACCTGGGCCAGGAGCGCGTCTCGAGAGGGAAGGTCGGCCAGGACGGTGATCTCGGAGGCAGAAAGCAGCCCGTCCCCGACGATGCCGCCCTTCACCACCAGGCTCGGGTTGCTCCGGGCGAAGTCCCGCAAGGCCTTGGCCACCGCACTCACGTCGCCGTCGACAAAGGCGATTGCGGTGGGCCCGGTCAACAGGTCCTGAATGGGCGCCTTGGGGCCGTCGGCCACGGCCAGGCGGACCAGCGTGTTCTTGTAGATCTTGTACTCGCCGCCCGCGTTGGCCAGCGCACGGCGCAGCTCGGCCAGCTCGGCCACGCTGAGACCGCGGTACTCGGTGAGCAGCGCGCCGCCGGAGGCCTCGAGGCGTCCCCGCACTTCGTTCACCACGGCCACTTTGTCGGCCCTCGGATTGTCCATGGTCCCTCCAGAGCTCACGCTCGGAAACGGGCCGCAGACACCATCAAGCGGTGACGCACGAGCACAGCTGCTCGGTGCGGAACGCCTCTTCAGGCGGACCCGGACTGGGTCCCTTCGGTACCTGGTACTGGTACACCGGAGGTCTACGGCAGTTCGAACTTCAGTTGTAGCGGTGGAACGCTAGCGCGTCCAGGGCCCATCGGCCAGGCGAGCTGGGGCGACGGGACCGGCGAACAGCAACCGGCGACCTACGCGGTCGCCGCCAATTCGTCGTCGGTGCGACGGGCGCGCAGCGGATCGACGGAGACCCCGGGCCCCATGGTCGACGAGAGTGTGATCGCCCGGACATAGCGGCCCTTGGCCGAGGCCGGCTTGGCCCGATTCAGCTCGTCCATGACGGCGTGCAGGTTCTCGAGGAGCTGGGCCCGGTCGAAGGACGCCTTGCCGATGCGCAGGTGAATATTGCCCACCTTGTCGGTCCGGTACTCGACCCGACCACCCTTGAACTCCATGACCGCCTTCTCGACGTCGTCGGTCACCGTGCCCGTCTTGGGGTTGGGCATCAGGCCCCGGGGACCGAGCACCCGACCGAGGGTCCCGACCTGGCCCATCAGATCAGGCGTGGCAATGGCGATGTCGAAGTCCAAGAACCCCTCGTTCGCCACCCGGGCCACGAGGTCGTCGGCCCCCACCACGTCGGCTCCCGCCTTGCGGGCGTCGGCCGCCTTCTCCCCGGCGGCGAAGACGACCACCCGGGTGGTCCGTCCCGTGCCGGCGGGCAATGAGAGCGTGCCCCGGACGATCTGATCGGCCTTGCGGGGGTCGACGCCGAGCCGGACGGCCACTTCGACCGTCTCGTCGAACGCCGCCTTGGCCGTGGCCTTGACCAAGTCGACGGCCTCGGCCGCCGAATAGAGCTGCTCGCGGTCGAATTGGGCGGTGCTCGCCTTGTACTTCTTGCCTCTGGACACTGTGGGTTCTCCGTTTCCTGGATCTCGTGTTGCCCGGGGCTCAGCCGCTGACGGCGATGCCCATCGACCGTGCCGTGCCGGCAACCTGCTTCTTGGCTGCCTCCACGTCGTCAGTGTTCAGGTCGGGCAGCTTGATGGCCGCGATCTCGGCGATCTGGGTGTCGGTCACCGTGCCGACCTGCTCCCGACCGGCGATGGATGCGCCCTTGTCGAGCCCGGCGGCCTGGCGGAGCAGGGCGGGGGTCGGCGGGGTCTTGAGGACGAACGAGAAACTTCGGTCCTCGTAGATGGTGATGTCGACCGGGATGATCGAGCCCCGCTGGTTCTCGGTGGCCGCGTTGTACTGCTTGCAGAACTCCATGGTCTGAACGCCGTGGGGCCCGAGGGCGGTGCCTACCGGCGGTGCGGGCGTGGCTCCGCCCGCTGGGAGTTGGATCTTCACGACGGCGAGGACGCGCTTCTTCGGTGGCATTGGTGGTGCTCCTTACGTGGTACTGCCGGGCTACAGCTTTGCGACCTGGCTGAATTCGAGCTCGACCGGGGTCTCCCGGCCGAAGATGTTGACGAGGACCTTGAGCTTCAGCTGGTCCTCGTTGATCTCGGCGATCTGGCCCGAGAAGTCGGCGAAGGGTCCTTCCTTAACCCGGACGGTCTCGCCCACTTCGTGCTCGAGGCGAGGGCGGCTGCGCTTCACCGGGGCCTCGGCTCCCTCCACCTTCACCTGGAGGATTCCCTCGACCTCCCGTCGGGACAGAGGTGTGGGCTTGGTGCCTGGGCCGACGAAGCCGGTGACGCCCGGCGTGTTGCGGATGACCGACCAGCTGTCGTCGTCCAACTCGCACCGGCAGAGGAGGTAGCCCGGGAACACCTTTTTCTGGACCACCACCTTCTTCCCGTTCTTGAACTCGACGACGTCCTCCATGGGGATCACGACCTCGTAGATCCGGTCCTCCATGTTCATCGAGGCCGTCCGGCTGTGCAGGTTCGACTTCACCTTGTTCTCGTAGCCGGCATAGGTGTGGACCACGTACCAGCTTCCGGGCTGGTCGAAGGGGCTCATGACGTAGGGCTCGTCCTCGACCTCGTCGAAGGCCTCATCCTCGGTCTCGGCGGCAACGACTTCCTCGGTCGCGGCAGCGGTCGCCACGACTTCCTCGGTCGCGGCGGCGGGCGCCACGACTTCCTCGGTCTCGGCGGAGGGCGGCTCAGCCTCTGCGATGTCGGCCACTGGGATGTCGGCCACTGGGATGGCGGCCCCTGGGATGGCGGCCCCTGGGATGGCCTCGGCGGCCGGGGCGTCCTGGACCTCCGAACCGGGGGCGCTCACCGGCGCGGCGGTGGCCGTCGTGGCCTCGGCCACGTCACCAGCGTCTTCGCCCTCAGGGGGCTGATTCGTCTCTTCTTGGGTCACAGTCACACCGATCACGTCTTGAACAGCCAGAAAATGCCCTTGGAGAAGGCATAGTTGAGGACAAAGATCAGGCCGATCAACAGCACCAGGGTGAAGAACGTCACCACCGTGTAGTTGATGACCTCGGCCCGATTGGGCCATGCCACCTGGCGTAGCTCCGATCGTACCTCGCGAAAGAACTGGCCCAACCGGAACGGCTGACGCTTGCCCTCCGGGCGCGGCTGTGCGACCGTTCCTCGCCGAACGCCTCCCTGATCCACCATCAATGCCTGATTTCTCGGTTCACGTGCCGCTCTTCCTCTGCCCGATGCCGCGTGTGGTGAGCAGGGCAGGAGGGACTCGAACCCCCAACCGCCGGTTTTGGAGACCGGTGCTCTACCAGTTGAGCTACTGCCCTCTGTCGATCGCGAGGCCGCGAACGGTCAGCCGACCACAGGGGCGGGAGGAAAGGTTACCACCCGAACCTGGGCGGTTCCCAAGCGGCACCCTGGCCCGGACGGGTCGTCGGCGGCTCTTCATCCCGGTGCCCGGCCCGTCGGCCAGTAGCCCCGGTCGGCAAGGGCGCGCACCCGAACCCCGCAGGCTGAGCCAGGCCCCGGCCTTCAGAGGGGATCCCTACTCAGCGGGTCTCCTTGTGCATCGTGTGCTGACGGTCCCAGTTGCAGAATTTCTTCATCTCGATCCGCTCGCGGTCGTTCAGCTTGTTCTTCGTCGTGATGTAGTTCCGGCGCTTGCATACCTCGCAGGCCAGTGTGACCTGGACTCGCTTCTCGTTCTTCGCCACCGTGGCGCTCCTCTACTCGCGGGAGCCGGCCGCTCTGGCCGGCTTCCCCTTGGTTCTTCTGTGACTGGTTCTTCTGTGACCCGAAGTGGTAGCGGCGGCCGGACTCGAACCGGCGACCCCACGATTATGAGCCGTGTGCTCTGACCAACTGAGCTACGCCGCCATGGGCGAGCCCCCTGTCGGAATCGAACCGACGACACCAGCCTTACCATGGCTGTGCTCTGCCGACTGAGCTAAGGGGGCAGTGCGGCTCGACGAGCTGCGACGGGCCATCATAGCCATGGAACCAGGGTACCGGCAGTGTCGGCGGCGTCATCGCTACCATCGAGCGGATGCACGTCCGACTGGCCGGTCTCGCCGACGCCGACGCAATTCGCACCATCTACAACGCCGAAGTGACCGGTTCGACCTCCACGTTCGACCTCGTTCCCCGCACCCAGGCCGACCAGGCCGCATGGCTGCGGCGACATGGAGGGGCCCACCCGGCGGTGGTGGCCGTCGACACGGACGGCACCGTCGTGGGGTTCGGCTCCCTGTCCGCCTTCCGCGACCGGCCCGCCTATTCGACCACGGTCGAGAATTCGGTCTATGTGGGCACGACCAAGCGGACGTCGGGTGTGGGGCGAGCCCTGCTCGACGAGCTGGTAGCCCAGGCCACCCAGCTCGGCTTCCACACCATGATCGCCCGCGTGGTCGGGGGCAACGAGGCGTCGCTACGCCTCCACAAGGCATGCGGGTTCGAGCTGGTCGGCGTGGAGCGGGAGATCGGCCGGAAGTTTGGTCGCTGGCTCGACGTGTGGGTCCTCCAGCGAATGCTCTGACCGAGCTCCGCCGCAGGTCCCGGTGCTACCCCCCGGGGACCGGGGCCACGAGCAGGTCCGACGTGGATGGCACCTCGGTAAGGCGGCGCTCCCAGGTGGCCAGGGGAATGGTCAGGACCACCAGCAACCACAACATGGTCAGCACGATCGAGAGCGGGTCGCCATGGGTCAGGTTGTTGAAGAGCTGGGCCGCACCGGGCAGCTCGAGGAAGGCGGTGACCATCGACAGGCCGATGACCAGGGAACGAAGCCGGCCGACGGCCACCGGCACCAGGAGGATCAGCCCCCACGACAGATACCAGGGCTGGTCCACCGGCCCCAGGAGAACGAACAGGAGCAACGTGAGGCCCAAGGCCTTCAGATGCCCGATCCGGTCGCTGTTCCACAGCAGCCAGACCCCGGCCACCACCGCGACGAGGAGCCCGAGGAACCGGGTGACCGAGAGAACCCCGCCCAATCCCACCCCAACGTGCACGAGGTGG
>DATDHU010000046.1:0-20101 GCA_036521415.1 Acidimicrobiales bacterium | reverse complement strand
CCCATCAGCGAGGCAGGCCCGACCGAGGTCCGGCCGAAGCGGGACCGGATCCCGTCGACGGCACCAGTCACCCCGGACCAGGAGCGTTGCAGCCGTTCGACGTCATCGTCCGTTTCCCCCCAGCCCCCAAGGGTCGGATCGGCACCTCCTGCGTCCGGCTCATCGTCTCCGAGCAGGCTCAATTGCACGCCCGACCCCGTATCGGCGAACCCGGACAAGCTGACCCCAACGAGACGGACGCCGGCCGAGACATCGACGGACTCGAACAGGGCCCGGGCCACGGCACCCACGGCCGGGGCGGCGTCAATGGGCACGGCCACCGAATGGGAGCGGGTGACCATGGTGAAGTCCCCGAACCGGACCTTGATAGTGACTGTCCGGGCCGACAGGTGCGCATCGCGCACGTGGGTAGACACGGCATCGACCATTCTGGCCAGGTGCTGGCCCAGCTCACCCCGGTCGTGGAGGTCGGACGGAAACGTCTCCTCGTGCCCGATGGACTTCGCCTCGCGATCGGGGATGACGGGGCGCGGATCATGGCCTCGAGCCAGGGCGGCGAGATGGGAGCCCTGGGCCGCGCCGAGTAGGCGCTCGAGCGTCCCCACCGGCAAAGCGGCGAGGTCGCCGATGGTGCGGACACCGATGCCGTCGAGCCTGCGCCCGGTGGCCGGGCCGACCCCCCACAAGGCGCGGATAGGGAGGGGGTGCAAGAAGGCCAGCTCAGTGCCCGGTTCGACCACGAACACGCCGGATCCGGGCCGGACCCCGTTCAGGTCGGCTTTCGGCTTGGCCTGTTCGGAGGCCAGCTTGGCCACGAACTTGGTGCTGGCTACGCCCACCGAACAGGTCAGCCCCAGTTCCTCTCCTACCCGCGCCCTGATGAGGCGGGCGATGGCAGGGCCGTCCCCGAGAAGGCGGAGGGCTCCCGACACGTCGAGGAAGGCCTCGTCGATCGAGATTCCCTCTACCAGCGGGGTGACGGTGTCGAAGATGGCGTGCAGCTTGGCGCTCTCCTCGATGTAGCGGTGGTAGCGACCGTCGAGGAAGACGGCTTGGGGGCAGAGCCGCCGGGCGATCGTGCTGGGCATGGCCGAGTGCACCCCGAACCGTCGCGCCTCGTAGGTGCAGGCGGCGACGACGCCGCGCTGGCCACTGCCGCCCACGATGACCGGTTTCCCGGCCAAGGTCGGATCGTCGAGAACCTCGACCGAGGCGAAGAACGCGTCCATGTCGACATGGAGGACGACCCGGTCATCCACCGAGCTGCAACCTTCGAAACCCTTCGGCGAAACGGACGCCCACCCGCCTTCCTGCATCTTCCGCACCGAGTCGCACAGCGGTCCGCGCCCATTCCTCGCCATCGGGGAACTGGCTGCGATGGCAGGCAACCGCTGCGCTCTTCAGCTCGACGGTGTCGGAGATGTCCACCCACACATCGGGATCGAGCGTGCCGGACAGCAGCATCGTGCCGACCTGATGCGCTGGACCCGCGGCTGGAAAATAGTGCGGGAGCGCCGCCGCCGGGGAGACAGCGTCGAGGGTGGCCCAGCCGGCGATGCGGTGATCCCGATGGTTGAGGTACTCCTGCCCGAAGAAGACGGCCGTCGGGTCAGGGCAGAGGACGACGTCGGGCCGGAGCCGACGGACGACGGCCACCAACTGCTCCCGGAACCGGGCGTCGTCCTCGAGCTCGCCGTCCGGATAGTGCAGGAACTCCTGCCCAGCCAGCCCGAGTACGGCTGCGGCCGCGGCGGACTCGGATGCTCGCTGGCGGGCGAGCGTCGTCGGATCAACGGTGGGGTCGGACGATCCCTTGTCCCCGTCGGTGCACACCAGGACGTGGACGTGGCATCCCGCCTTCGCCCACCGGGCCAGCGTGCCCCCGCACGACACGTCAGGGTCGTCGGGATGGGCGTAGATCCCGAGCGCCCGTTGCGGAACCTCGGTCATGTGTTCTGCCATGGTCACTACTTCCGACGTTGGGATCCGTTCAGTCCGGCGCGCCCGGGCCTTCGACGGGCGGGGGCTCGCGGCCGTCGTCGCCTGCGACCTCGGTGCCGGGTTGTTTGGGAGCCGTGGTCTTGGTCAGGAGCCCGACCTCCCGCTGAAAATCGTCGGCGCCCTCGAATCCCTTGTAGACGCTGGCGAAGCGTAGGTAGGCCACATCGTCCAGATCGGAGAGGCGTTCGAGGACGGCCAACCCCACTTGTTGGGTGGTCGGCTCGGTGCCCGACTCCCGGACGGCGTCTTCCACCGCTTGGGACAGCGCATCGAGCTGTGCTTCGGTCACCGGTCGGTTCTTTGTCGCCGAGCGCAGGCCCAGGATCACCTTCGAGCGGTCGAACGGTTCTCGGAGGCCCGAGCGCTTCACCACCATCAGGGGCACCTCCTCGACCCGCTCGAAGGTCGTGTAGCGCCGCCCGCAGATCAGGCACTCCCGCCGGCGTCGGATGGCCGCTCCCTCCTCGGCCAGGCGCGAGTCGACCACTCGGTCGTCGTCAGCCAGGCACCACGGGCATCGCACACCACGAGGCTACTGCCGGATACCGTGCCCGCCTTTCATGAGAATCGGCCTGGCGTCAGACAAGTAGTGCCCGATTGGTGAGACACACCGCCTGCTTTGCCGGCAGCGGACCCTCTTGCCCCTGGTGTGACCAGTAGCGGCATCCCGTACTCGACCGCCTGAATTGAACCGTCGGGCTACGGCAGCTTGATCTGCTGGCCCGGCCTCACCGTGTCCGATCCGGTCTGCCCTTCGATCTGAGCCACGAGCACCCGCGGGTCAGCTGTCGGGTTCACCCGCTGGGCAATGGACCACAACGTGTCCCCCGGCTGCACCGTATAGGCCACGGCGTGGCCGGTCTCCGCCAGGGCGGGTCCGGTCGGGTGGGAGCGTCCACCGGACCCGCCCAGCGGGAGAGCGAGACCCACCACGAGGAGGGCGGTGATGGCCAAGAGACAACGACGGCGCCGAACGGCCGGTGAGACGCGTCGGCGCGCCCGGCGACGGATCGCCGGCACCGAGGGCCGCCGGGCTCGGTGATCGGGCACCACGACCAGGCGGGGCGCGCCGAAATCCGCGAGCTCCTGGCCGTCGTCGGCCAGCGGTTCCCAACGACCGCCGCGCACGACTCCGAGTGTGGGCACGCTGCGGCTCGTCCTCAGCCCCTGGTGGGAGCGGATCGACGGGAAGGCGAGCGCGGCCACTACCTGGCCTCCGGCCGATCCGGGCCCGAAGCCACCCCGGCACCTAGGTGCCTGCCCGATTTGACGTCCCGGACTCTCGGTGTCGAACGAGTGTTCGTCATGACGCCATCGAACCACGAACGTCTGTTCGGTGTCAAGAGATTTCCCGAACGGGTGTTTGCTTTTTGTGTCCATGGGGGTTACCGTCTACCAAACAGGTGTTCGATCATCTCGGAGCACCGGCTGTAGGTCGCCCGCAGTTGGGCGGCACCACCGGTCGGAGCCCCACCAGCTGAGCGAACCTCGACACGACCAGGGGGACCGATGGCCCAGGTGCTCAGCAACAAGCGGAAGGCGATCTTGGACTGCATCTCCGAGGCTGTCCGAGATCGTGGGTACCCGCCGTCAGTGCGTGAGATCGGCGAGGCAGTCGGTCTGACCTCGTCCTCGACCGTTCATGCCCACCTGGCCGTCCTCCAGCGCGAGGGCTATCTCCGGCGCGACCCGACCAAGCCGCGGGCAATCGAGGTCCGATACGACCCGTCGTCCCACGTGGTCATGGACGCCCGGCCGATCAGACACGTCCCGTTGGTCGGCGACGTGGCCGCCGGGACGGGCGTGCTCGCCCAGGAGAACATCGAGGAGTTGTACCCCCTCCCCGAGGACTTCACCGGGACGGGGTCGTTGTTCATGCTCTCGGTCCGGGGAGATTCGATGATCGACGACGGCATCGTGGACGGGGACTTCGTGGTCGTCCGCCAACAGCCCACCGCCGAGAACGGCGACACGGTCGTGGCCGGCATCCCCGACGAGGAGGCCACGGTGAAGCGCTTCTCCACCAAGGCCGGCAAGATCATCCTGACTCCTGCCAACGAGCGGCTCTCCCCCATGGAGTTCGACCCGGATGAGATCATCATCTTCGGCAAGGTGGTCACCGTCCTGCGCCGACTGTAAGCCGCCTCCATGGCGCCGGTAGGCAACGCGATTGAAGCACCGCCGTCGTTAGACCCACGACCGGCAGAAGACAGGGTCCCTCCCCTCAGCGAGCAGGTGTGGCTATCTCCAGCGGTCGCATGTCGGCATAGCGGTCGCCGGCGACGGAGCGGGTCGGGAATGCGGCATCGAGGGCGGCCATCTCGTCGGGGGTCACGGTGATGTCCAGCGAGCCGACGTTTTCCCGAAGGTAGGACTGACGTTTGGTGCCCGGGATCGGGACCACGTCGTCACCCTGGGCGAGGACCCAGGCCAGGGCCAGCTGGCCGGCTGTGCACCCCTTGTCCTCGGCCATCGACCGCACGGTGGCCACCAGCTCCAGGTTGCGGCTGAAGTTCTCGCCCTGGAAGCGGGGCGAGTGCCGACGGAAGTCATCCGCCTCGAAGTCATCGGCCGACGTGATCTGGCCGGTGAGGAATCCGCGTCCGAGCGGGCTGTAGGGCACGATGCCCACCCCCAGCTCGCGGGCCGTTCCCACCACCTCGTTCTCGATGTCCCGGCTCCACAGGGACCACTCGCTCTGTAGGGCGGTGACGGGATGTTCGGCCACCGCCCGCCGGATGGTGTCGGGCCCCGCTTCGGACAAACCCAGATGGAGGATCTTGCCCTCTGCGACCAGTTGGGCCATCGCTCCGACCGTCTCCTCGATGGGCACCGTCGGGTCCTGTCGGTGTTGGTAGTAGAGGTCGATGTGGTCGACTCCGAGCCGCCGGAGCGACGCCTCGCAGGTGCTGCGGACGTACGCCGCGTCGCCACGCACGAACCGTTGAGTCGGATCGTCGGGATTCCGGACGATGCCGAACTTGGTGGCGAGGACCACCTCGTCACGGCGGGAGCCGATGGCCCGACCGACCAGCTCCTCGTTGGCGAACGGCCCGTACGCGTCGGCCGTGTCGAAGAAGTTGACCCCGAGGTCCATGGCCAGGTTAATGGTGGCCACCGATTCTGTCTCGTCACCCGTTCCGTAGAACTCGCTCATGCCCATGCAGCCGAGACCCTGGGCCGAAACGACCAGCCCGCTCGATCCGAGTGCACGTGTGGGAATCGACATGGCGAGACCATACCCGTCATCCCGGGGCTCGAACCGTGCCCGGCCCGGCCGTCGGGAGGTGGTCAGGACGCCCCACGGCAAACAGTCAAGAAGCCGCCCGAGAAGCAGTCACGAAGCCCAACGGGAGCGGTCAGAGTCGGGGAGCCACTCGGCAACGAGGAGAAGCCCCTCCGCAGCGAGGAGCGGTCAGGAACCAGTGAGCAGGGACTCGAGTACGGCGGCGGCGTGCTCGAGCTCGTCACGTCCGACGAACTCGCCCGGTGTGTGGGCGAGGAGCGGGTCGCCAGGACCGAAATTGGCGGCGGGTACGCCGTGGGCCCAGAACGAGGCTACATCGGTCCAACCGACCTTGGCCCGGGGCGGGGTGCCGGTCGCCTCGACCAGCGCGGCCAGAAGCGGGTGTTCGAGTCCAGGGGGCGCTCCCGGCTGGACCTCGGTGACCACCCAGCTGTCATCCTCCTCCAACCACGGCGCGAGCAGCAGGCGGATGGACTCGACGGCCTGGTCGCTCGACCGGTCGGGCGCGAATCGGTGGTTGATGGTCACCGACGCCTGGTCGGGCACCACATTGCCGGCCACGCCACCTTCGACGTGGACCACCTGCAGCTGCTCGGCGTACTCGCAGCCGTCGAGAACGGGCCGTCGCCCTCGGTACTCGTGCACGACCTGCAGGATCGGGGCCAGCCGATGGATGGCATTTCGGCCCATGAACGGGCGCGCCGTATGGGCCCGGGACCCGCCCACGGTGATGGTGATCCGGAGGGTCCCCTGGCAACCGGCCTCGACCACCCCACCGGTGGGCTCGCCCAGGACGGCGGCATCGGCCCGGAGCAGGTCCGGGCGCTCCGCCCACAGCCGCCCGAGCCCGCTGAACTGCTGGGCAATCTCCTCACAGGCATAGAAGCACCAGGTGACGTCCACCGCCGGCTCGGGAATGGCGCCGGCCAGGTGGAGGAACACGGCCAGGCCCCCCTTCATGTCGGCGGCGCCCAGCCCACGCACCACACCGTCCTCGACCACCGGCACCTCGTTCCCGGCGCCGGGCACGGTGTCCAGGTGCCCGGCCAGCATCAGGCGCCTGTGCCGACCGAGCGACGTGCGTGCGACGACGTTGTCGCCGATCCGGTCGACGGCGAGCCAGGGGCAGAGCCGCAGCGCTGCCTCGACGGCATCGGCTATGGCCGCCTCCGAGCGGCTCTCCGACGGGATGGCCACCAGGGCGGTGGCCAGGTCGAGGAGATCGAGGTCCGGTGCGGCCCGGGTCACGTGAGGATGCTCGCTCGCTTGCTCACGGGCGTCCTCGCTCAAGTGGACACGCCGTGCTCGCGAAGGACCTGGTTCAACTGGGCTTTGTCGTGGCGTTGTCCCTCGGTGAGGTGCTTGATGACCAGGACGCAGGGAAGGAAGAACTCGCCCCCGGAGTACTCCCGGCGCCGCGAGGCCTGGACGGCCACCGACCACGGCGGAACGTGGCCCCGGCTCAGCTCCTCGCCGGTCTCCGCATCGATGACCGGGATGGACGGATTGAGGATGACTCCCTCACCCACGACCGAGCCCCGGCCTACCCGTGCCCCCTGGGTGATCATGCTCCGGCTGCCGATCATGACCTCGTCCTCGATGATCACCGGTGCGGCCTGAGCCGGCTCGAGCACACCCCCGATACCGACCCCACCGGATAGATGGACCTGCTCCCCGATCTGGGCGCAGGACCCGACCGTGGCCCACGTGTCGACCATGGTCCCGCTCCCCACCCGGGCGCCGATGTTCACGTAGCTGGGCATGCAGATCACCCCACTGTCCAGGAACGACCCCCACCGGGCCGACGCCCCCGGCACCACCCGGACCCCGGCAGTGGCGTAGGACCGCTTGAGGGGCAGCTTGTCGGCGTACTCGAACGGCCCAACCTCGATCGTCTCCATCGACCGCAACCGGAACAGCAACAAGATGGCCTGCTTCAACCATTGGTGGACGACCACCTCGTCGGTGGCCGGGTCGATCTCCGCCACCCGGACGGCGCCCGAGTCGAGCAAGTCGATCGCCTCGGTGACCGTGTCCAACGCCTCGGCGTCCTCGGGGCCCAGCTCGGAAGCTCGGGGCCACAGATCCTCTATCCGTGCTTGCAGGTCTGCCATCCGCCCGACGTTAACGCGCAGCCCCTGGCGACGTTCCCGACAACCGGTCGGCCACCGCCTCGAGCCGATCCATCGGTTGCACGACGGCGATGCGGACGAAACCGGCACCATCGTCGCCGTAGAGGTCGCCCGGGCTGACCAGGAGGCCGCCCTCGGCGGCCAGAGTCTCGGCCAGGCCCCAACCGCCGCCGCCGGTGGCCTCGGGCACCGGCACCCACAGGTAGAACCCACCGGCCGGCATCGCCGCCGGCAAGCCCCACCGGCCCAGCGCCCAGGCCAGGAAGGCCAGCCGCTGGCGGTAGCGAGCACGCTGCTCGTCGACGTGGGCGTCGTCGTCGAAGGCCAGGGCGGCGGCGGCCTGGACCGGTCCGGGCACCATGAGGCCGGCGTGCCGGCGCACGACCAACAGGTACTCCACCAGGTCCCGATCGCCGGCGAAGAACCCGGCCCGCACGCCGGCCAGGTTCGACCGCTTGGACAGTGAGTGCACGGCCACCACGCCCTTCAGGCCGTGGCTGAGGACCGAGCGCGGCGGCCCGTCCCAGGTGAACTCGGCGTAGCACTCGTCGGAGAACACGGGAATCCGCCGGGCCCGCCCCCAGGCCGCCGCTGCCCCCAGATCGGTCAACAGCCCGGTCGGGTTGGAAGGGGAATTGACCCACAGCACGAGCGAGCGGGCCGCGTCGGCCGGGTCGACCGAGGCGAGGTCGAGCCCACCGCCGGGCAGCTCTGCCACGGGCACCGCCCGGCATCCCCCCAGCACCGCGCCCATGGCGTAGGTCGGATAGGAGATGGCCGGGTACAAGACGGTGTCGCGGTCGGGAGTGCGAAGGCGGAGGTACTGCGCGGTCGAGGCCACGAACTCCTTGGTGCCCACACAGGCGGCCAGTTCGCCGTCGGGGTCCACGTGGGCCCCGAACCGCCGAGCGAGCCACCGGGCGGCGGCCGAGCGGTAGGCCTCGCTCCCGATCGACGCAGGGTAGCCGCGCTCGGACCCCGACGACCCGAGCGCTTCGGTCACGAAGGGGGGTGGTGGGTCGAAGGGAGTCCCGATCGAACAGTCGACGATGCCACCGGCGCCGGCCGAGCCCGACGACTTGGCTGTGGCCCCGAAGCGGTCCACGGCGACGGCCCTTACCGCATCCAGCCGGTCATAGGGATACGGAGGGGGGGTGAACCCCGGCTGCGAAGCAGTAGCTGTCGGAGCAGGGCGAGAGGTCAAGAGGCCACGAACTCCGAGAACCGCGCCTTTCCCACCTCGTCCAGGACCACCTGTATCCGGGTCGTCTCCACCCCGGCAACCTCACAGACGATCTCACCTTCGCGGTGGACGGCGGCCAGTACATCGCCACGGGCCCAGGGGATCACCAGCTCCACCACGCGGTCGGCGGACCGGAGCCGGTCCCCCATGGTGGTCAGCATCGCCGGGATGCCCTCGCCGGTCCGGGCCGAGACCGAACCGGAGCCCTCGTGGGCGGCCAGCAGCCGGCCGACGTCCTCGGTCGCCTCGTCGCCAGCCGACTCCAGCGCGTCCACCTTGTTCACCACCAGCATCTCGGGGAGTCCCTCGGCCCCGATCTCGGCCAGGACCGTTCGCACCGCGGTGATCTGCCCCTCGGGGTCGGGTGCCGACCCGTCGACCACGTGGACGATGAGGTCCGACTCGCACACCACTTCCAGAGTGGAGCGGAATGCTTCGACGACCTGATGGGGCAGCTTGCGGACGAAGCCGACCGTGTCGGTGAGCAGCACCGTCTCCCCACCCGGCAGGGCGAGCTGCCGGGTCCGAGGGTCCAGCGTAGAGAAGAGGCGGTTCTCGACCAGGACGTCGGCGTCGCAGAGCCGGTTCAACAGGGTCGACTTTCCCGCGTTGGTGTAGCCGACCAACGAGACCGTTCGGTGCCGCGACCGCCCGCGGGTCCTGCGCTGTGTGCGGCGGGTGGCATCGAGCCGTCGGAGGTCGCCCTCGAGCCGGGTCATGCGGCGGACCAGGCGCCGGCGGTCCACTTCGAGCTGGGTCTCGCCCGGGCCCCTGGTGCCGATCCCACCGGCCTGCTGGCTGAGCGAGGTGCCGCGGCCGCGTAACCGGGGCAACCGGTAGCGCAACAGGGCCAGTTCGACTTGGGCCTTGCCCTCGGGTGTCCGGGCATTCTGAGCGAAGATGTCCAGGATCACCGCGGTGCGATCGATGGCCGTCCGGCCCAGGATCTTCTCCAGGTTCCGCTGCTGGGCCGGGCTCAGCTCGTCGTCGAAGACAACGGTGTCGGCGTCAACAGCCAGGCACACCTTGAGTAGCTCCTCGGCTTTGCCCTTTCCCACATAGGTGGCCGGGTCGGGTCGATCCCGTCGCTGGACGGTCCGCTCGACGACATCGGCACCGGCCGTGTCGACCAGGAGAGCGAGCTCGTCCAGCCCTGCACCGGTGGCGGCGGCCGAGCCGTGGGGAAAGGTCACCCCCACGAGGACGATCCGCTCCCGGACCGTCCGGGAGATCAGGGTGTCGGTGAAAGCCGACTGCGTGGGGCTCACCGCGTCGACGGCACCGACGCACGGAGCGCATCGAGGTCCACGGCGACGTCGGCCACCTTCTGGGTCGGCCCGGCCAGGGAGACGCCGTCCGCACCGAGGGTCACCCGCAAGGAGCCGCCCGGATTGTGCACGGTCACCACATCGCCCACCAGGTCCCAGCTGTGGGCGGCGGCGGCGGCGGCGCAGGCACCGGTCCCACAGGCCAGCGTCTCGCCCACGCCCCGCTCCCACACCCGCATGGTCACCTCGTCGTTCCCGGGGCCGAGAGCGACGAACTCGACGTTGATCCCGCCGGGACGGACGGACTGGAGCTGGGGGCCCAGCTCGCCCAGGTCCAACCCCGACGGATCGGGACCGAGCAGCACCAGGTGGGGATTGCCCATGTCCACGGCACGGGCCCGACGTCCGGCGACCGCCTCGGCCTGGTCTGGGCCGAGCTCGGCCTTGCCCATGACGACCGAGGCGAAGGCGAGGCCGGGCCGGTCATCGGGACGATACTCAACGGTCCGGATCCCGGCCGCCGTGGCTACCGAGAAGACCGGAGCGGACACCAGCCCCGCCTCCACCGCCGCCTGGGCCAGGCACCGGATGCCGTTTCCGCTCATCTCGGCCTCGAGCCCGTCGGCATTGCGAAGCTCCATCCCGAGGTCAGCACCCTGGTGCCCCTCGAGCACCCGCATGACTCCGTCGGCTCCCACCCCGAAGTGGCGGTCGCACAGTGCCCGCACCTCGGCCGGCTCGAGCGGATGCCGGCCGTCCAGGTCCACGGTGACCAGGAAGTCGTTCCCGGCCCCGTGGTGCTTGGTGAAGAAAGTCGTGGTCGCTATGGTCTCGCCTCGCTCGGTTTCTCTCAGTTTCCCATTCGATCGGGGCCGGCGCCGGCTAAGCCGGCGGTAACCCGGGACACGGGTTGGTCGTGATCCCCGACCCACACGATACGGGGATCCCGGCGGAACCAGGCCCATTGCCGCCGGGCGAACTCCCGGGTGCGCCGGATGGCTTCGGACACCGCGGCCTCCAGAGTCACGTCCCCGTCGAGGTGGCACAGCAGCTCTCGGTAGCCGAGACCCTGGCGGGCCGTGCGCGACAGCCCGCCAGGGCGGCCGGCCAGCGACCGGACCTCGTCCAGGAACCCGGCTTCCATCTGGGCCCCGAGCCGTTCCTCGACCCGCCGGTCCATGTCACCGGCCAGCGGGAGCCCCACGAGGGCGAACCGCGTGGGGGGATACGCCTCCAGCCCGGGTCCGAAGGCCGAGAAGGGCCGGCCCGAGCCCAGAGTGACCTCCAGGGCCCGGAGCACACGGCGGCGATTGGTGGGCTCCATACGGGCGGCGGCCACCGGGTCGAGGACAGCCAATCGGTCGTGCAGCCGGGCGAGGGCCCGTAGGGCTCCGGGGCTGCCTGCCGGTCCTGCCCCGTCGAGCTCGGCGGCCAAGCCGGCGGCCACGTCGGGGAATCGGGCGGGAAAGGTGAGGTCGTCGATGACCGCACGGAGGTACAGCCCGGTTCCCCCGACCAGTAGGGCACGATGGCCCCGTTCGGCGATGCCGTCCAGCACCGAGCGAGCCGCGGCCTGGAATTGCTGCACGGTGAATTCGTCGGATGGGTCGACGAGATCGAGGAGGTGGTAGGGAACCTCGGACTGCACCGCGGCCGTCGGCTTGGCCGTCCCGATGTCCATGCCCTTGTACACCGCCATCGAGTCCACCGATACCAATTCGACCGGGGAGCCCGACTCTCTGGCGCCACGGGCCACCTCGAGGGCCAAGGAGGACTTCCCCGACGCCGTGGGGCCGATTAGGGCCACCGGGCGGAAGGGGGCGATCGAGCCCGAGCCCGGTGGCAACGAGTCGACGGGCAGCCGGGTCAACCGGCGGCGACGGGGATGCGGATCCGGTGACGCGGCCGACCGGTCACGTCGACGAGCTCCCCCACCAGGTGATGAGGAGCGGATCCGGTGACCCGGACCGTGGCGAACGAGCCCGCCGGCGCTTCCCGGCCGCCCGCCGGGGCAAAGTGCACCAGCTTGTTCTGGCTGGTGCGACCGGTGGTCAGCGACGCATCGCGCTTCGACGGGCCCTCGACCAGCACCTCCTCCGTCCGCCCGATGCGGCCTCGGTGCTTGGCCAGGGCCGACCGCTCCACCACCACGCGCAGGCGCTCGAAGCGCTCGGCCACCACGTCGACAGGGACGAATCGATCCTCCATGGCCGCAGCGCGAGTACCTGGTCGGGGCGAGAAGATGAAGGTGTAGGCACTGTCGTACTCCGCCTCGGCTGCTACCTCGAGCGTGGACTCGAAGTCCTCGTCCCGCTCGCCGGGAAACCCCACGATCAAGTCAGTCGTCACGGCCAGGTCGGGGATGGCGGCCCGGGCGGCGGCCAAGCGCTCCAGGTAGCGCTCTGCCGTGTAGCCCCGACGCATTGCCGTCAAGGTGCGGTTGCTGCCGGCCTGCAACGGGAGATGGAGGTGGTTGCACACCGCAGGAGTCTCGGCCATGGCCGAGATCGTCTCGGGACGCAGGTCCTTCGGGTGCGGGCTGGTGAAGCGCACCCGGCTGATGCCCTCCACCGCTCCCACCGACCGGAGCAGGTCGGCGAAGAGCGGGCGTCGCCGGGTCAGGTCCCGTCCATAGGAGTTGACGTTCTGGCCCAACAGGGTGATCTCGGACACGCCCCGGTCGGCCAGGGCCTCGACCTCGGTGACGAGCTCGGCGAACGGCCGCGACACCTCGCCGCCCCGAACCGAGGGCACGATGCAGAACGCGCACGAATTGTCGCAGCCGATCTGGATGGTGACCCAGGCCGCATAGGGAAGGTCACGGACAGCGGACAGCGCGGCGGCACTCGACCCGGCCGCGGCCGGATCGGCCTCGGGCAGGGGCTCGTCGAGGATCTCCATCAGCGGGCCCGACTGGGCTGCGCGGCGCAACAGGGCGGGCGCCCGTCCCAGATTGTGGGTGCCGAACACGACGTCCACGTGTCCGGCCCGTTGCTGGATGTGTTCTCGGTCCATCTGGGCCAGGCACCCACCCACGGCAATCTGCATGTCCGGCCGGCCCTCGCGCAGGGACTTCAGGTTGCCCAGGTGGCCGTAGAACTTGTTGTCGGCGTTCTCCCGGATGCAACAGGTGTTGAGCACGACCACGTCAGCCGACTCGAGGTCGTCGGTGGCCACCAGGCCGTCGGCGGTGAGCAGCCCGGCCAGGCGCTCCGAGTCGTGGTCGTTCATCTGGCAGCCGTAGGTGCGGATGTGGAAGGTGCGGGCCGGCACGCCGGCCGTACCGGGGTGGGATGGCGGGGTGACGGGGCATTCGCCGTCGGCGGGGGGCATCCCAAAAGGATACGACCCGGCAGGAGGGCGCCCCGACCGGCATGACCGCTACGGGTATGCAGCCTCCACGACGGTGTGGATCCCGCCCCGGACCAGCCAATCGGTGGTCACCGTGAGCCGGCGAGGGGCCACCGCGCTGACCAGGTCGTCGAGGATCCGGTTGGTCACGTCCTCGTGGAACGCGCCCTCGTCCCGATAGCTCCACAGGTAGAGCTTGAGCGACTTCAGCTCCACGATCGATTGGTCCGGGATGTAGGCGATCGTGACGGTGGCGAAGTCAGGCTGACCGGTCATGGGGCACACACAGGTGAACTCGGGAGACTCGCACCGCACGTCGTAGTCGCGGCCCGGATAGGGGTTGGGCACGGCCACTAACGACTTCGACGGCTCACTGCCCACGATGCCCCCGGTCGCCGATCAGTGGTCGGAGTCGAAGTCGTACAACTGGTTGCCGTCACCCGACTTGCCACCGGTGTCCTTGGTGTCACCCGGGGCGCCGGGGCCCTTCGCAACACCGGGGCCCTTCGTCACACCAGGACCGAGCGGGCCACTCGGGCTGTCATCTGCGCCGATCTGGTTCCTCTCCCACGTCGGCTTCCGGTCCTTCCAGAAGTCTCCCGAGCCGTTCTTGTCCACCACCAGGCCCTCCAGGTCGGCACGCAACAACAGCACCTCGCCCGGTACGCGGGTCTCGGCCATCACCTCCTGGGTTGCCGCCCGCACGGCGCCACCTTCGGAACCCTTGCAGATCCCGAGCAGGGCGGGTCCAGCTCCGGACCAGCACACCGCCAATGCGCCGGCCCGCGAGAGCCCGGACAGGAGTTGGGGTGCGGCGGGAAACAGGGGGCTGCGATAGTCCTGGTGCAGTCGATCCTCGGTGGCCTCGGAGATCAACACCCGGCTGTCGGCCAGCCCGGCGATCAGGAGCGCCAGCCGACCAAGGTTGAAGGCGGCGCTCTCACGGACCACTTCCGTCGGAAGGACCTGGCGCGCCTTGCTCGTGGACAGGCTCAGGTCGGGCACGATGACCACGAACACCAGGCTGACATCGAGCGCCAGCCGAACGGCCCGGACCCCACCTCGCACCATGGTGGCCGCGATCAGCCCACCGACCACCGATGCCGCCGCATTGTCGGGATGACCCTCGACCTGGGCGGCGACGGCCAGCGGATCCTTGGCGCCGGCGGCGGCTGCGGCGGCGGCAGCCAGCGCAGCGGAGGAGCCCAGCCCTCGGGCGATGGGAATCTCCGAGCGGACGGTGATGGCCAGGTGGTCGTGTCCGGCCACGTCGATGGCCACCCTCGCCGCCAGGTGCGACGGGTCGTCGGAGAGCCCGGCCCCCTCACCTTCGGACCGGACGATCAATCGGGAGGCCGGCTCCACTTCTACCTCCACGTACCGGTCCAAGGCGACGGCGAGGGTGTCGAATCCGGGCCCGAGATTGGCTGAGGAGGCGGGGGCACGTGCACGCACGCTGGTCAGGGTAGTCGTCACCGATCGTTCACGCCGGGACGACGGAGGCCCGACCTCAGTGATCCGAGCGGTCGACCCGAGGGCCGGCGTCGGTGACCACGGCGTTTTCAGATTCGTGTCAGCCGCCACCACAGTGACGGGGTCGGCACCGACGCGGTTGCCCGCAGCGGTACCACCCGGCGTTGGGGCCCGGCCCTATAGGCCACCCGGCCGACGGCGGTCCCGGACGGGGCCCCAGAGGCAACAGACCGAGCGATCACCGTGGTGGCAACGGCCTGACCGGGTACCGCGAGCACATCGGCGCCGGCTGTCGTCACCACGGGTACGTCGTGACCGGCGCCGCCCCACGCCGCCCCGACCGTTCCCACCGCGTGGCCGGGAATCGCCACTGGGACATCAACCACTGCGCCGAGCGCCTCCTGCATCAGCTCCTCGTCCACCAGGGCAGCATTGAGGAACACACTTGGCCCAGACGGCTGCTGGTCGGTGGCTGCGGCGATCGCCTGGACCGTCCTCCCCCCCACGGTGCGGTTCGACGCCAGCACCAGGCAGGGCCCGGACGCGCTGGTGATGCCGGACTTCACCCCGACGATCCCGTTGGACCCGACCTGGCTCACGATGTTTGGAGCGGTGCCGACCAGCGGGAGCGTCACCGAGGGCATGGCCACGATGGCGGCGAATGCGGGGTCGGCCAGACCCCGGGCCGCCACCTTCACGCTGTCGGCCGGCGTCGAGACGGACCTCGGGTCGTAGCCGCTGACGTCGGCGTAGTGGGTCTGGGCCATGCCTAGTTGGCTGGCGCCTGCGTTCATCTTGGCGATGAAGGCGGGAACGCTGCCGGCGTCCCAGTTGGCCAGCGTGAAGGCCATGTTGTTGGCCGACCGGATCAGCAGTCCCTCCAGCAGCTGGCGTTCTGTCAACACCTCGCCAACGGTCACGGGCACGGTCGACTGGTCGCTGCTGACGTCGGTGCCGTCCTCCGCCACGTCTTGGGCGGTAATGGTGACCGACGGGCCGTCGGCCCCTGCGGCCAGAGGATGGTCCTGGAGGATCACCACCGCCGCCATCATCTTGGTCAGGCTGGCCACTGGCACCGGCACCTGGGGACCCGACTGCGCCGAGTAACCCAGCGCCGGAATGGCGACGGCTGCGTACCCGGACGACGGCCAGGTCAGGGGCGGGGCCGTGCCGGGAACGACCGTCGAACGGGCCAGCGTGCCGTGCACCGTCGGCTCGGGCGGCGGCCGCCGCAGCTGCACCACGACCAGCGCGGCCACCACCACGATCAGAGCGAGGACGGCGACGCCCGCGCGACGCCGGCGGCGGCGGCGTTGCCTGCGATCGGCACCGCGCTCGGACGACGGGTCGTCCAGGAGGATGACGGGCGCGGGAGGGGGAGGTAGAACCAGGCCCGGGGACGCCGGTGGAGCCGACGACGGCGCTGGCGGCGCCGGGAGTAGCACCGGGGGCGGCGCCGGCAGGGGCAGCACGAGCGGCGCCATGCCGACCGTGGGGCCTGACGGGGGGCCGACCGTCGGTCCCACGGGAAGGGCGACCGCCGTTGACGGGTCTCCGTCTTCTGGAGGCGCTTCGGCTTCTCCTGCTGCCGCATCGGCACCTCCTACAGCCACACCAGGCTCTCCTGCAGGAGCGTCGGCCTCCAATGCATCAGCCTCTCCCCCGTGGGGATCGGGGACCGGAGCGTCGAGGGGCGGCAGCGTGAACGACGGGCTGTCGAGGCCGGCCACCAGCGGCGACTCTTCCTCCTGCGACTCCCCCTCCATCGACGTCAGTGCCCGTCGAGTTCCTCGGGAGTCATCAAGACGTTGCGCGCCTTCGATCCCTCGGAGGGACCCACCACTCCTCGACGTTCCATGAGGTCCATGAGCCGGCCGGCCCGGGCAAACCCGACGCGGAGCTTGCGTTGCAGCATCGATGTCGATCCGAGCTGTGAGCGGACGACCAGGTCCATGGCCTGAGCCAGCAGCTCGTCATCGTCATCGTCCTCCCGGCGACCGGCACCCCCGTCCATGGCGCGGTCGACCTCCTCGATGCCGGCGACGACCTCCATCTCACGCTGGCGCTGCCAGTGGGCGACGACGGACCGAACTTCTTCCTCGCTCACCCACGGTGCCTGCAGCCGCTGGGGGTTCGAGGACGACGCCGTGAGCAGCAGCATGTCGCCCTTGCCGATCAATCGTTCCGCCCCGGGCTGGTCGAGGATGACCCGGCTGTCGGAGAGGGAGGAGACAGAGAAGGCCATTCGCGACGGGACGTTGGCCTTGATCACGCCGGTGATCACGTCGACCGAGGGGCGTTGGGTGGCGAGGACCAGGTGGATCCCGACGGCCCTCGCCATCTGGGCGATGCGGCAGACCGAGTCCTCGACGTCGCGGGCGGCCACCATCATGAGATCGTTCAACTCGTCCACCACGATGAGGACGAACGGCAGTCGCTGGTACCGGCGCTCCTCGGCCCCGGGCGCGTCGCCCTCGCCCGCCTCGACCCCTTGGCTCTGGCTCGAGAATGCCTCTTCGGGCCCGTCGAGCTCGCCTCGGTCGAATGCGGTGTTGAACCCGGTGATGTCCCGCATGCCCACCTCGGCCAGCAGGTCGTAGCGGCGCTCCATCTCCTTCACCGCCCACGCCAGTGCATTGGCTGCCTTCTTCGGATCCACCACGACCTGGGTCAGCAGGTGAGGCAGCCCGTTGTACTGGCCCAGTTCCACGCGTTTGGGATCGATCAGGATCAACCGGACCTGTTCCGGCGTGGCCCGCATGAGGATGGAGGCGAGGACGGAGTTGATGCACGACGACTTTCCCGATCCGGTCGCTCCAGAGACGAGCACGTGGGGCATCTCGGCCAGGTTGACCATCACCGCCCGACCGGCGATATCCCGGCCCAGTGCCACCTCGAGGGGCTGGTGGGCCTGCGCCGCCTCGGACGAGGCCAGGATGTCGCCCAGGGCCACCAGCTGGCGGCGCCGATTGGGCACCTCCACGCCGATCGCCGATTTGCCGGGGATCGGGGCCAGGATCCGGACGTCGGGGGACGCCATGGCGTAGGCGATGTCCTTGGACAGCGACGTGACCCTGGCCACCTTCACCCCGGGTCCGAGCTCCAGCTCGTACCGCGTCACCGACGGTCCTACGGTGCGGCCAACCAGCCGGGTGTCCACCCCGTGGGCGGCCAGGGCGGCCACCAGCGCCGCCCCCGAGGCATCGATCTCCCGCTCGTCGATGGCCTGAGGCTTCGCTCGCTTCAACACCGAGCTCGGGGGCAGCCGCCAGTCGCCCACCGACGGACCGAGCTTCATCTCGAGCTGCGAGGCGTTGCCATTCTTGGTTGCCGCCGCGGGCAACGACGCGGGGTCGGGTGGTCCCAGCCCCTCGGACGCTAGCTCGGGCTCGACCGGCCGATCCTCGGGGGTGGGCGCCGGGTCGGTCACCATCGGCGAGGTGATGGGATCAACGGCGAACGGGTCCCCGTTCCCCACCACCAACGGCGAGGCTCCGCCGGCACCGGTGGTGGCCGGCGACCGGGATCCCCGGGCGGCCGAGGCCAGCCAACGAGACCCGCGAGCCAGCGCACCTGCCGCCGTGCGCACCGATACCCCGGTAAAGATGATGGCTGCGACGATGAACACGGCCACCAGCACGACGCCGGCACCGAAGGCGCCGAGTCCGTTGTGGAGCGGGTTCCCGACCAGCGCGCCCAACCACCCTCCAGCTTCCGAAAGCTTGGTAGTCGACACACCCAGCCGTGGCGACCCTCCTGCCAGCGCAGCGAGCCCCGAGACAGCGAGCAAGGCCAGGACGACACCGAGCACGGCCCTGATCGGCTCGCGCTTGATCTCGCCGTCTGCGGTCTCCCGCCGCCCGGCGATCAGCCTGACTCCCACCGCCACACAGGCCACCGGGACGAGAAAGCGCGCCCAGCCCATCAACGCGCCCAGACCCTCCCGCACACCGTGGCCCACCGGTCCGAGAGCGTCCAGATAGAGGGCCAGGGCCGACAGGACCCCGATGGTGACCAGTGCGACGCCCCACACATCGGCGGCGTGCTCGCCCACGACCTCCCAGGCGGCGCTCAGCGCACCGGGCGGCCGCCGGGCAGCCTGCGCCTTGGACCGCGACCCGGCCGCGGGCTTCCGAGTAGAGCGCTTCTTGGCTGGGGACGGCTTGCCGGAACGGGCTGACGCTGTGCGACCTCGGGCCTTCGCCTTGGACCGCGCCGCGCCGTGGCGACCTGCCGGGCGCCGTGTAGTGGTCGTCACAGTGGGGCCAGGTTACTACCCGTCCCCAGCTGCTCCGTGGATAGCACCCGATCCCGGTGTGACCGCCGTGGGCCCGGCTTCACCCCCTGGTGGCCGGCGTGGACGATGCTCGTCGAGGGAATCAGACGGTGACGATGACCGGGACGATCATGGGGCGCTGGCGGGTACGCTCGCCGACCAGCTTCCCGACGGCCTTGCGCGCCACCCGGTTGAGCGACTCGTGGTCGTGGTTCTCCTCGGCCAGCATCTTCTCCAGGGCTTCGGTGACCAGCAATCGGGCGTCCTCGAGAAACGTGCCCGTCTCGGGCGCATGGGCCCAGCCCCGGGTGTGGATCTGGGGCGGCCCCACCACTTCGGCCCGCTGCAGGTCGACGGTAGCCACCACCATCACCACGCCCTCTTCGGCCAGCACCCTTCGATCTCGCAACACGCCGCGCCCGATGTCCCCGACCGTGCTCCCGTCCACGAACAGGTAGCCGCCCGGGACCTCGCCGTCCCGTCGGAGGCCGTTCGCATCGAGGCGAACGGCGTCCCCGTCCTCGCACAACAGGACCCGGTCGCCGGTGATGCCCATGCTGGCGGCCAGCTCGACGTGATTGGCCATGTGCCGGTACTCGCCGTGGACGGGGATGAAGAAGTCGGGCCGGGTCACCGACAGCAAGGTGGCCAGCTCACCCTGTTTCGCGTGCCCGCTGACATGGACATTGTCGACCCCGGAATGGATCACCTCCACGCCCCGGCGATAGAGCCCGTCGATGACCCGGCCCACCGACCACTCGTTGCCGGGAATGGGGTGAGCGCTGATGACCACCACGTCGTCCTCGTGCAGCTTGAAGAACCGGGTCTCCCCGACGGCCAGGCGAGACAGGGCCGACATGGGTTCGCCCTGCGAGCCGGTGGAGATGACACAGACCTGGCCCGGTTCGAGCTTGTCGACGTCCTCGACGTCGATGAAGGCATCGTCGGGGATGTGCAGCAGGCCGAGCTGTCGGGCCAACGCCACGTTCTTCTGCATGGAGCGCCCGAGCGTGGCCACCTTGCGACCGCCGGCGATGGCGGCGTCGGCCACCTGTTGGACCCGATGGATGTGGCTGGCGAAGCACGTGACCACGAAGCGGCGACCCGGGC